>NZ_JBSFJZ010000026.1:0-151409 GCF_053598315.1 Streptomyces sp. NPDC001153 | reverse complement strand
CGGTCGCCCACGGTCCGAACTCGGAGGGCATCTCGCGCCACTGGGCGCTGGACCGGAACCGCCAGATCACCCCCTCGAACTGCTCCCGCAGCCGCTCGGGGTACGGACCGTACTCGCCTATCGGCAGGTACGGCTCGATGAACTCCCACTGCTCGTCGGTGAGTTGCCTACGTGTCACACCCAGCGTCCTACCAGGTCCTGTCCCCGCACGGGACCAGAACCCGAGATTGATCACGACCTCACACAGGCCCTAGAAGGGGTACGGCGCCACGTCGCCGCGTACGGTCGTCCAGCGCAGCTCGGTGAAGGCGTCCAGATTGGCCTCGCCGCCGAAGCGGGCGCCGGTGCCGGACGCGGCGACGCCGCCGAAGGGGGCCACCGCCTCGTCGTTCACGGTCTGGTCGTTGACGTGGACGATGCCGGTGGGGATTCGCTCGGCCAGGTCGAGGGCCCGCGCGGTGTCCCGGCTGACGATGCCGAGGGAGAGGCCGTACGGGCTGTCCGCGGCGAGCGCCGCCGCCTCCTCGGCGGTGGTGAAGGAGCGGACCGGCGCGACCGGCCCGAAGACCTCCTCGGTGTAGGCCGGAGTGTCGTCGCCCGCGTCGGCCAGCACGGTCGGCCGGTAGAAGAGCTGTTCGTGGGTGCCGCCCGCGGCGAGTTTCGCGCCGCGGGCGATGCTCGTGCGCACCAGCCCGTCGATCTTGGCGAGTTGTCCCGCGTCGATGACCGGGCCGAGGTGGACCTGCTCGCGGTGGGGGTCGCCGACGGCCAGCGAGTCGGCCTTGGCGGCGAGCCGTTCGACGTACTCGTCGTAGAGCGAGGCGTGTACGAGATGCCGCCCGGTCGTCATGCAGATCTGGCCCTGGTGGAAGAACGAGCCCCAGGCCGCCGTGGAGATCACGGCGTCGAGGTCGGCGTCCGCGAGGACGATCAGGGCCGAGTTCCCGCCGAGTTCGAGGTGGGCCCGCTTCAGCTGGCGGCCGGCCGCCTCGCCGACGGCGCGGCCCGCCGCGGTGGAGCCGGTGAAGGAGATCACGGGGACGAGCGGGTCCTCCACCAGCGCCCGGCCCGTCTCCGCGCCGCCGGGCAGTACGTGCAGCAGATCCTCGGGCAGGCCGGCGGCCGCGAGGACGGCGGCGAGGGCGAGGCCGCCGCAGACGGCGGTGCGCGGATCCGGCTTGAGGACCACGGCGTTGCCGAGCGCCAGGGCCGGCGCGACGGAGCGGATGGACAGGATGAGCGGCGCGTTGAACGGGGAGATCACGCCCACCACGCCGACCGGGACCCGGCGGGTGTACGACAGCCGGGGCGCCTCGCTGGGCAGTACCTGGCCGGTCGGACGGGAGGCGAGGGCGGCGGCCTCGTAGCACTCCTGGGCGGCCACGTGGAGCTCGAAGTCCGCCTTGCCCGGGATGGATCCGGACTCGCGCACGAGCCACTCGCGCAACTCGTCGGCGTGCCCGGTGAACAGGTCCCCCGCCCTGCGCAGCACCTGGGCCCGCTGGAAGTGCGGCGTGCGGACCCAGTCGGCCTGGGCGGCGCGGGCGAGCCGCGCCGCGTGGCCGACATCCTCGGGGGCCGCGAGGGTGACGGTGCCGAGCGCGTCGCCGGTGGCGGGCTCGGTGACGGTGTGGGCGGGTCCGGCCAGGCTGCGGTCCTGCCAGGTCTTCGGGTCGAGCAGCGGCATACGGCTCTCCGATCGATCGCCGGGCGGCACGGAACTCCCGCCTCGACGCCATTTGGTTGAGCGCGAAACTACATCGCGGTGACGCCTCTCCGGAACCCCGTCACCACCGGGAGGTGTACCCGGCCGGCGTCATCCGCGCTCCGGCTCCCACCGATGCCCCACCGTCAGGTGGACTCGCGCTGGACCACCGAGGCTCCCAGGACCCTGTGCACCTCCGGCTCGGCCCCGGGGTCGCGGACCACCCGGTCGACCAGTTCGGCGAGGTCGCGGCCCGAGGGCAGTTCGACGTGCACCGTGCTGAGCCGGGGCCGCAGCAGCCGGCCGAGCATCAGGTCGTCGGCGCCGATGACGGCCACGTCCTCGGGGATGCGCACCCCCGCGTCCTGCAGGGCGCGCATCAGGAGCATCGCGTACTCGTCGTTGTAGGCGAACACCGCGTCAAGGTCCGACTCCCGCAGGTGTACGGCCAGTTGCGCGGCCGACTCCTCGGTGTACGCGAGCGGCAGCCCGGTGACGATGGCGTCCGTGCCGTGCAGCGCCTGGCGCACACCGGCGAGCCGGGGGCGGGAGTAGGCCTCCAGGCCGGACTCCTCGGGCACCACCGCACCGATCCGGCGCCGGCCCCGGGCGTACAGATGGGCGCCGGCGCATGCGCCGACGGCCTCGTGGTCCATGAGCAGGGCGTGCGCGCCGTCGACGCGTTCGGGACCGAGGGTGAGCACGGCCCGGGCACCCGAGCGCTTGAGCACCCCGACGCCCTGCGACCCGAGTCCCGCGCCGGGCACCAGGACGGCGACCGGCCGCAACTCCGCCCAGGCGCGGGCGGCTTCGTCACCCTGGAGGCCGACGGTGCCGTACTGCACGACGGTGTAGTCGAGCCGGCCGAGCTCCCACTGCAGCTCGTTGAGGAACCTGCTGTAGAGCGGGCCCACCGGGATCGCGGGGGCGGGCATGAGGACCATACGGCTGTGCCCGGCGCGCAGACTGCGGGCGGCGGCGTGGGGGACGTACCCCAGTTCCCGCGCGGCCTCGCGCACGCGGCGGCGCGTCGGTTCGCTGATCCGTACGGCGCTGGTGTTGTTGAGGACGTAGGACACGGTCGCGCGCGAGACGCCCGCCAGGCGGGCCACATCGGCACTCGTGGGCGTGTTCGGTATCTGCACCATGACAGACCGCATCCTGACAGAGGGGCGGGGGCCGGGAAGAGGCGGGGCGACGTGGTTCGGCTTTCGACGAAAAGGGCCAGGCGGTTTCTCGACTGAGCAGGAGGAGACGGCACGATCGTCGACGAACACGTTCGTCACGTACTTGTTCGTGCCGAACATGTTCGTTACCGTGGAGGCATGACCGCTGCTCCCCGCTCCCGCCGCGAGCGTCCCGCCAAGCCCGCCCTGACCCGGGAGGGCATCGTCACCGCCGCCGTCGCGATCCTGCGCGCGGAAGGACTGCGCAAGGTGACCATGCGGCGGCTGGCACAGGAGCTCGACACCGGTCCCGCCTCGCTGTACGTGTACGTCCGCAACACCGACGAACTGCACGCCGCCGTCCTGGACGAGCTGCTCGGCACGGTCGCCCCGGCCCCGGCGGAGGGCGACTGGCGGCAGCGGCTGGAGAAGGTGCTCACCGCCTACACCGCGATGCTCCTGGAGCATCCGAGCCTGGCCCGCTCGGCACTGACCGCGTGGCCGAGCGGCCCGAACTATCTGCGGCTCATCGAGACCCTGCTGGACCTGCTCCAGTCGGGCGGAGTACCGCGCGAACAGGCCGCGTGGGGCGTCGACCTGCTGTTGCAGCACGCCACCGCCACCGCCGCCGAGCACGCCGGAGAGGACTCCGCGGGCGACTGGCAGGCCCTGACCCGCGCCCTGCGCGAGGCGCCGGCCGACACCCATCCGCACATCGCCGCGAGCGCCGGGGCACTGCTCGCCGGCACCCCCGAGGCCCGTCTGTCCTGGGCCTTCCAGACCCTGATCAACGGCATCGAGCGCACCGCCGTACCCGACTGACCCGCCAGGAGGTCCCATGACCAGCCATCGCCCCCACCACCCGATCGCCGTCGTCGGCGCGGGGCTCGGCGGGCTCGCGCTCGCCCGTGTGCTGCACGTGCACGGCATCGAGGCCGCCCTCTTCGACCTGGACCCCGCGCCGACCGCCCGGACCCAGGGCGGCATGCTCGACATCCACGACGACTCCGGCCAGGAGGCGCTGCGGGCGGCCAGGCTGCACGAGGAGTTCCTGAAACGGGTCCACACCGGCGGCCAGGCCATGCGTGTCCTGGACCGGCACGCCACCGTCCGGCTCGCCGAGGACGACGACGGCGCCGGCGGCAGGCCCGAGATCGACCGGGGCGACCTGCGCGAGCTGCTGCTCGGCTCACTGCCCGGGAGCACGGTCCGCTGGGGTGCCAAGGTCACCGGAGCGCGCCCGCTGGGCGACGGCCGGCACGAGGTCACGCTCGCCAACGGCACCGGGTTCACCACGGACCTGCTGGTCGGCGCGGACGGCGCGTGGTCCCGGATCCGCCCGCTGCTCTCCCCCGCCCGGCCCTCGTACACGGGTGTGTCCTTCGTGGAGGCCGACCTGCGGGAGGCGGACCTGCGCCATCCGGCGAGCGCGGCGGTCGTGGGCGGCGGGATGCTCTTCGCGCTCGGCGCGGGCCGTGGCTTCCTCGCGCACCGCGAGACCGACGGCAGTCTGCATGTGTACGCGGCCGTCGAGGCGGCGGAGGACTGGCTGGACGGCATCGACTTCGGCGACACCGAGGCGGCGAAGGCGGCGGTACTGAAGGAGTTCGACGGCTGGGACGAGACCCTGCGGGCCCTGATCGGCGACGCGGACGGGGCGCTGGTGCCCCGGCGGATCCACGCCCTGCCGGTCGGCCACCGCTGGGACCGGGTGCCCGGGATCACCCTGCTCGGGGACGCGGCCCATCTGATGTCGCCGTTCGCGGGCGAGGGAGCCAATCTGGCGCTCCTCGACGGCGCCGAACTGGGCCTCGCACTGGCCGCGCACCCCGACGACACCGGGGCCGCGCTCACCGCCTACGAAGACCGGATGTTCCGGCGCGCGGAGGCGTCCGCGGCGGAGTCCGCGCAGAATGCCGCGCTCCTGTTCCGCGCCGACGCGCCACAGGGCCTGCTCGACCAGTTCGCACCCCGGAGCGGCTGACGGGCGCCGAGCGGAGCTGCCATGGGGGATGTGGATCGGGGTTGCCATGGGTGGCGCCAAGCGGACGGCCGCCGCCCGGTGGGCGACTGCGGGTGGCCCAGCGGGGCTCGGCGGGGAGACCGGGCGCGGATCGCCGGCCCGGGCTCGGCCCGGTCGCCATGGAGTGGCCGGGCCCCGCGCCCGGCAGATCAACTGCGCGCGGATCGCCGCCCGGGGCTCGGCGGAGTGGCCGCGTGAGGGGTGCGGGCGGGGTGTCGGGGAGGGCGCCGGGCGTCGAGTGCGGGCTCAGCTGGGGGCGCGCGTGCCGGTGACCCGGGCGACCAGGTCGATCCAGCCGGTCTCCAGCCGCTCCATGGGCATCCCGCACTGCCTGGTCTGGTGGTGGATCAGGGCCGGGTCGAGCGAGTTGAGCAGGGTCTGGGACAGCAGTTCGCAGTCGGCTTCCGGCACGATCTGCCGCAGCAGCATCGTCACGTGGGTGCGCAGCGCGGTGACCGCCGGGTGCGAGAACCGGCGGGTTGGTTCCGTCTGGGCGGCCAGATGCAGGTCGAGCTGCTCGACCCGGCGGTACAGCACCGCCACGCCGAACGCCCGCAGCCGCTCCAGGGGCAGCGCCCCGGGCCCCAGCGGCGGAGGCCCGCCCAGGAAGTCGGCCTGCAGCGTCCGGTCCGAGTGGTCGAGCAGCGCCATCAGCAGCCCCGTCCGGTCGCCGAACCGGCGGAAGACCGTGCCCTTGCCCACCTGGGCCGCCGCCGCGACCGCCTCCATGGTGACCCCGGCCACTCCGTGTTCCGCGATCAGCCGCGCGGCCGCCTCCAGCAGCCGGGCCCGGTTGCGCGCCGCGTCGGCACGCAGGCACGGCTCCTCGGGCCCCATGCCGACCTCGAGCAACTGAGGGACGTCAAGGGGTTCTTGAGGTGGCGGGAACGGCGGCAGAGCGCTGGACATGAAGCAAGCGTAAAGCATGGGGAACAAAACTGGACCGCGGTCCGGTTAAGGTGCTAGAAAACTAAGCGGACCTCGGTCCGGATCGTAACGGCGACGTTTCAGCCTCTTGGAGTTCCCATGTCTGTTCGCATCCTCGCGCTCGTCGGCAGCCTTCGTACCGGTTCGACCAACCGCCGGCTGGCCGAGGCCGCCGTCAAGCTCGCTCCGGAGGGCGCCGAGGTCGTGCTGTACGAAGGCCTGGCCGACGTCCCCTTCTACAACGAGGACATCGACGTCGAGGGCAGCGTCCCGGCCGCCGCCACCAAGCTGCGCGAGGCCGCGCAGGCCGCCGACGCCTTCCTGCTCTTCTCCCCCGAGTACAACGGCACTATCCCGGCCGTCCTGAAGAACGCCATCGACTGGCTGTCCCGCCCGTACGGCGCCGGCGCCTTCGGTGGCAAGCCGGTCGCCGTGATCGGCACGGCCTTCGGCCAGTACGGCGGCGTCTGGGCGCAGGACGAGGCCCGCAAGGCCGTGGGCATCGCCGGCGGCAAGGTCATCGAGGACATCAAGCTGTCCATCCCGGGCTCCCTGACCCGCTTCGCCGAGACCCACCCGGTCGACGACGCCGAGGTCGCCGCCCAGCTGACCGAGGTCGTCGCCCGTCTGCACGGGAACGTGGGCGAGACCGCGGCCGCCTGAGTCGTACTGAGTGGTACGCACCGTGAAGGGGCCGGACGCGTCCGGCCCCTTTTCGCGTTCGCGTGGCCCCTTTCCGCGTTCGCGTGGCTCAGTCGAGGCCAACCGGTCTCCACCGCCGGGGCCGCGAAGCCGCTCCATCCACGCCGAGGTCATGCCGAGCCGCGGGCACGGGCCGCCCGCAGCGTTCGCGCGCCTCACCACGAGCCCACCACCCGGCCGGCCCCGCGCCGCGCCCCCGCTCCCCTCAGCGCGTGCGCCGCTCCCTCAGTGCCCGACCAGGCGCTCCGCCAGCGCGCTGCGCCGATACAGCACCCGGCGGCCGTCCCGGGTGCGGGTCACCAGGCCCGTGGCGTGCAGGACCCGCAGGTGCTGGGAGACGGCGCTCGGGGTCACGCCGAGCCGGCGGGCGAGTTCCACCGTGGGCAGGGGTTCCGCGAGCAGCCGCAGCAGGGTGGTGCGGGGTGCGCCGAGCAGGGCGGTGAGCGCGGAGGCGTCGGGCGCCGGTTCCGGCTCCCACAGGGTGGCGGTGCCGCGCCCCGGGTAGGCGAGCATCGGCGGCGCGTCGGCGCTGATCGGGGGCGCCGGCTTGTGCGCGAACACCGAGGGGACCAGCCGCAGACCCCGTCCGGCGCCGTCGACCGCGTGCCGGCCGATCATCTTGTCGATGGTCAGGACGCCGCCCCGCCAGCCGAGGTTCGGATGCATACCGGCGAACAGCGACCGCGCGCCGCCGGTGGCCAGCAGCCCCGCGCGGTGCGTGATGTCGGTCTCCAGGACGAGCCGGATCCGGGGCCAGTGCGGCTGCAGGGCCGTCTGCCAGTAGCGGTGCAGCAACGAGCAGAGGGCGTCGAGGAGTTCGAGGACGGGGCCGTCGCCGGGTGCGCCGGCCCGCCGCAGCGCGCCCGGGAGCGGACGCGGGGCGTGCGCGGCGCGCAGGTCGCGTCGTACGACCTCCGGGGGCGTGGCCCGTACGACGGTCAGCTCCTCGTCCAGCGTGGCGGTGTAGCGGGTGGGCCGGGGCGTCAGGAAGTCGGGCAGGGCCAGGGTCGGACCGACCAGGGCCGCCAGCAGGGGCAGATCGGCGGGGTCGAGGGCGGCGAGCACGGTGCGGCGCCAGCCGCGGTGCAGAGGGTGCAGGGCGGGGGCCCGCAGAACCCGGAGGCTCTCCATCAGCTCGCCCAGCGGGGAGATCGCGAACCGGGTGTCGGCGAGGTCGTCGACCCCGAGCCGGAAGCTGATCATTAAGCCCCCGGCTACATCCTTCGCCAACCGCCCGCGCAGGGCGTGGACTTCGGCACATGACGGATCACCACACCGGGCAGCGTACCCCGCGGCTCGTTGCGCTGCTGGCGATGGCCTGCGGGGTCGCGGTCGGCAATGTGTACTTCCCGCAGGCCGTGGCCCCGCTCGTGGCGGCGGGTCTCGGCGTCTCCCCCGGCACGGCGGCCGGGGTGGTGACCGCGACCCAGTTCGGGTACGCGGCCGGCATCTTCCTGCTCGTCCCGCTCGGCGACCGGCTGCCGCCCCGCCCGTTGCTGGTCACCCTGCTCTGCCTGACGAGCCTCGGCCTGTGCGCCGCTGCCGCCGCGCCCGCGCTGCCGCCGCTGCTCGCGGCGAGCGTGCTGGTCGGCGCGAGCACGGTGATCGCCCCGCTGGCCGGCCCGCTGGCGGCCGGACTGGTCCCGCCGGAGCGGCGGGGCGTGGTCGGCGGCACGCTGCTGAGCGGGGCCCTCGCGGGCATGCTGCTGTCGCGCGCGGCGGGCGGCGCCCTCGGCGACCGGCTGGGCTGGCGGGCACCGTACGCCCTGGCGGCGCTGCTCTCCCTCGCGGTGGCGTTGCTCCTGGCCCGCGCGCTCCCGAGCACGGCGGCGCCGTCCCGGCTGCGCTACCCGCGGCTGCTGACCGAGCCCGTCCGCCTCCTGTTCGCCGAACCGGCCCTGCGCCGCTCCTCCTTCTACCAGGCGACGGTGTTCGCCGGGTTCTCCGCGGTGTGGACCGGGGTTGCGCTGCTGCTGACGGGCCCGGTGTACGGCCTCGGCACGGACGCGGTCGGTCTGCTCGCGCTGGTCAACGCGGTGACGATGCTCATCACTCCGGTCGCGGGCCGGCTGGTGGACCGGCGCGGTGCCGACCCGGTGAACCTGGTCTGCTTCCTGCTGGTCCTCGCGTCCGCCGCGATCCTCGCCCTCGGGGGCCTCGGCGGCACCCCCGGCCTGCTGTCGCTGGTGGCGGGCACACTGCTGCTGGACATCGGCATGCAGTCCGGCATGGTCGCCAACCAGGTGCGCGTCTACGCCCTCGCCGCCGGCGTCCGCAGCCGCCTCAACACCGCCTACATGACCTGCGCCTACCTGGGCGGCAGCCTCGGTTCCTGGCTCGGCTCCCGGGCGTACGCGGGATACGGCTGGTCCGGGCTGTGCGCCCTGGTCGCGTTGCTGACCGCACTGGGCCTGCTACGGCACCTCGGCGCACGGAGCGGCGGGCGGACCGGGGTTGCCGTCCATGGACGCAGACGCTGCCCATCTTCCAACCGTTCGTTCCCTCCGATGTCACCGCCTCGCGGCGGAGGGGGCCGAGCTGACGATCACCGACATCGACCCCGGCAGGCGCGGTACGGCCGACGCGCTCGGCGCGGCGTGGCGCAGCCAGGAGGAGATCCTCACGAGGAGGCCGACGTCGTCGTCCCCGCGGCTCTCGGATCGCCGCTCACCAGGGAGTCGATGCCGCGCTGATCTGAAGCACCGTCATGGCATCTGCGGGGTAGCGGACTTGGTCGTCGGCGCGGGCGGAGTCGTCAACGCCGTCAGCGCCGAGCCGCACCGCGTCGGACCCGAGGAGGCCCGCGCGCGTCCTCGCCATCGATCGGACCGTCGGGGAACTGCTCGACACCGCGGACCGCGAGGGCGTGACTCCCGCGCGGGCGGCCGACGAGACGGCCCGGCGGCGCCTGCACGCCACACCCCGTCAGCTCGGCCCCTCCCTCGGCGCTGGGCGAGGCAACGGGGCGAAACCCGTACGGCAGCCCGGATGTGACGTTACCGTTCGGTAGACATCGGTCCCGGAGGCCCCGGAGGTGCCCGCCCATGACGCACGACCGTTCCGCCGGTCTCGTGGAGACCCGGCGTGCGCTGGCCGACGGGGAGGTGACCTCCCGGGCGCTTGTCGAGCGGGCGCTGGCCCGGATCGAGGCCACGCAGGGGACGCTGAACGCCTTCCGGATCGTACGGGCCGAGGCCGCGCTCGCCGAAGCGGACGCCGCCGACCGCGAGTTGGCCGCCGGGGCGCGGCGCCCGCTGCTCGGGGTGCCGGTGGCGGTGAAGGACGACATGGACGTGGCCGGGGAGCCGACCGCGTTCGGCTGCCCCGGCGAGTTCCCCGCGGTCACCGAGGACGGGGAGGCGGTGCGGCGGCTGCGCGCGGCCGGCGCCGTGATCGTCGGCAAGACCAACACGTGCGAGCTGGGTCAGTGGCCGTTCACCGAGGGGCCGGCGTTCGGGGACACCCGCAATCCGTGGCACCGCGGGCACACACCCGGGGGTTCGTCCGGGGGCTCGGCCGCCGCCGTCGCGGCCGGGCTCGTCCCCGCGGCGCTCGGCTCCGACGGCGCGGGCTCGGTGCGCATCCCGGCCGCGTGGACCGGTCTGATCGGCATCAAGCCGCAGCGGGGCCGCATCTCCACCTGGCCGCGCGGTGAGGCGTTCCAGGGCATCACGGTCAACGGCACCCTCGCCCGCACGGTCGCCGACGCGGCCCTGCTGCTGGACGCGGCGAGCGGCAACCACGACCGGGACCCCCACCGGCCGCCCGCGCTGACGGTGGCGGACGCGGTCGGCCGCGACCCGGGCAGGCTGCGCATCGCCCTGTCCCTGAAGCCGCCGTTCACCGCCGTTCCGGTCCGGCTGGACCCGGAGGTCCGTGCCCGGGTCGTCGAACTGGCCGGGAGACTGGCCGCGTTGGGGCACGAGGTAGAAGAGGCCGATCCGCCGTACGGGCAGATCGGGCTGGCCTTCGTCCCGCGCGCCACCGCCGGTATCGCCGAGCACGTCCGCGAGGCGCCCGACCCGGCGCTGCTCGACCCGCGCACCCGGGACGCGGCCCGGCTCGGCCGGCTGCTCGGCGGGGCCCCGCTCAGGGCGGCCCGGCGCGCGGAGGCTGTGCTGCACCGGCGGATAGGCCGGTTCTTCGGGTCGTACGACGTGATCCTCGCGCCGACGACGGCCGCTCCCCCGCCCCGGATCGGCGCCCTGTACCGGCTGGGCGGGCTGGCCACGGACCGCGCGATGATCGCCGCCTGCCCGTACGCCTGGCCGTGGAACGTGCTGGGCTGGCCGGGCGTGAACGTACCCGCGGGATTCGCCGGTGGCGGCCTGCCGGTGGGCGCCCAGCTGCTCGGCCCCGCCCACAGCGAACCCCTGCTGGTCTCCCTCGCCGCCCAGTTGGAGGCGGAGCTGCGCTGGCACGAACGGTGGCCGCCGGAGTCCGCGTCGGCAACGTGGGCCGCCTGACGGCCGCTTCACCTGTATCAGGGGCTCGGGCCGCCTGCCCGCCCCCTCCCGACCGAGCGACCGCCTGGAGTCTCCCGCCGCCCCGCCCCTCCTGGTCAGCCGGCCGCCAGGAATTCCCTGCCCTGTACCGCCGGCGGCCGGCAGCCGGTCCATCGTGCCCGGGGAAGGTCGGGGTGACGGACGGACGCGGGGCGGCCCACTAGGGTGCCCCCGTGACCACGCTTACCGATGAGAACGTCCCCGGCCGCTACGGCCCCCACGCGACCACCGAGGCCGACCCGCGCCAGGTCGGCCGGGTGCGCACCGAGTACTCCCCCGCCCACGACGGCGACCCGGACCCCGGCGAGATCGTGTGGACCTGGGTGCCCTTCGAGGAGAACGACGGCCGGGGCAAGGACCGCCCGGTGCTGGTCGTCGCCCGGGAGGCGGCCGGCACCGTCCTCGCCGTACAGCTGTCCAGCAAGCGGCATGACGGCGACCGGGAGTGGGTCGCGATCGGCAGCGGGCCGTGGGACCGGTCGGGCCGGGACTCGTGGGTGGACGTGGACCGTGTGCTGCGGCTGCACGAGGAGGGCATGCGCCGAGAGGCGTGCGCGCTGGACCGGATGCGGTTCAACCTCGTCCGGCAGCGGCTGCACGAGCGCTACGGCTGGACCTGACCGGCGTACGGCGCCCCGGCCCGGGATTCCGGGAACGCCCGGGTGAACGCCTCCCGCACCACCGCTCCCGGCGTCCGGTCCAGCACCCCGAACACCACGTGCTCGAACGTGCGGGCGAACCGGCCGCCGGGGCCGAGCAGGGCCCGGAACGCGCCCGCCACCTGCGCCGGGTCGTTCCGGAACACACCGCAGCCCCAGGCGCCGAGCACCAGCCGGCCGTAGCCGTGGGCGGCGGCCGTCTCCAGCACCCGCTCGGCCCGCACCGCGAGCGCGCCCGGCAGCTCGGCGGCGCGCTGCGGTTCCGTACGCCGTACGACGCCCGCGTTGGGGGCGGCCGCGGTCAGGAAGCCCGCGAAGTACGGCTCGGCCAGCAGCCGGCCCCGGTCGTCACGGAAGACCGGGACGGAGGGGCTGTGGATCACCCGGTCCGTGTAGAACGGGTCGCGGTGGGCGCGGTGATGGTCGTAGAACTCCCGGGCCTCCAGCAGGCAGGCGTACAGCGCGGAGGCTCGGCACAGGGCCTCTTCCTGGGCCTGTGCGCCGTTGAGGTAGCCGCCGCCGGGATTGCGCGCGGAGGCGAAGTTCAGGACGGCGACCGGAGCACCGGCCAGTCGGCGGGCGGCCTCCAGACTGCTCTCGCCCGTGACCTCGAAGACCGTGTCGGCCGTCGGTCCGGCAGCCGCTTCCGGAACGGGAACCGGTTCCGGGCCGGACATCCGCGTCCCGGCCCGCGCGGCCTCGATCCGCGCCGCGAGGGACACCTCGCGGCCGCCGGGCGCGCGATACCGGCCCGCCGCCACGATCTGCTCGGTCTCCGCGGCGATCCCGCGCAGGCGCGCGCTCATGGCGCCACCCCCGTGGGCGCCGTGTCCGCGGCCTGCGCGGTCTCCCCCGTCGTGCTCATGCACGCATCCTGGGTGATGCTGGTGATGCGGTGCAACGGAGTTTCCCGCCCCCCGGAACGGCCCGCGAACGCCTGCGGAAACGGAGATGACCGAATCAGAACGTCCCGAGGGGCACCCTTGTGCGAATCGGCTCGAGGGTCTTGGGTGGAACGCGCGCCTGCCCGGCCCCCTGTCCGAACCGGGCCGGTGGCATGGTGGAATCTCAGGAGGATCCCGACATGTCCGATTCACAGAGCGACGGTGGCGACTGTACGGGCCACCGTACCGCCGTCGCCGAAGCCGAGGTGGAGGCCCTGGTCCGGGGCATCTGCTTCAAGACCGGGCCGCCGCGCGCGCTCGGTGTGGAACTGGAGTGGCTGGTTCATGAGCTGCGGACGCCGCAGCTCCCCGTGTCATCCGAACGACTCGAAGCGGTGTACGCCGCACTGCGGGCCCTGCCCCTGCGGTCGCCGCTCACCGTGGAACCCGGCGGCCAGCTGGAGCTGAGCTCGCCGCCCGCCGCCTCCCTGATGGAGTGCATCGGCACCGTCTCCGCCGATCTGGAGACCGTCCGCGCCGTCCTCGCCGGGGAAGGGCTCGGTCTGGTCGGCATCGGCCACGACCCCTGGCACGCCCCCCGCCGATTCCTGCACGAGCCGCGCTACGACGCGATGGAGACCTGCTTGGACCGCGACGGTCCGGCGGGCCGCCACATGATGTGCGCCTCCGCCTCCGTGCAGGTCTGCGTGGACGCCGGCCACGAGGAGCCGGGCCCGCTCGGCTACCGGCGCCGCTGGTGGCTGGCCCATCAGCTGGGGGCGGTCCTGGTGGCCGCGTTCGCCAACTCCCCGCTGATGGGCCGCGAACCCACGGGCTGGCGGTCCACCCGGCAGCTGATGTGGATGGAGATCGGCGCCGGGCGCGCGGGCGCTCCCCCGCTGGAGAGCGAGCCGCGCGCCGCCTGGGCCCGGCACGTGCTCGACTCACCGGTGATGTGCGTGCGCCGGGACAGCGGGCCGTGGGACGTGCCCGAGGAGCTCACCTTCCGGGAGTGGACCCGTTCCCGCTCTCCCCGGCCGCCCACCCGGGCGGACCTGGAGTACCACCTGACCACGCTGTTCCCGCCGGTCCGGCCGCGCGGCCACCTCGAGCTGCGGATGATCGACGCGCAGCCCGGCGACGACGGCTGGATCGTGCCGCTCGCGGTGACGGCGGCGCTGTTCGACGACCCGGCGGCCGCCGAGACGGCGTACCGGAGCGTCAAGCCGCTCGCGGAGCGGGCCCTGAACCTGCCCGCCCCGCACAACGCGCTGTGGACCGACGCGGCCCGGCTCGGGCTCGCCGACCCGGAGCTGCGCGAGGCCGCCGCCGTGTGCTTCGCGGCGGCACTGGAGGCCCTGCCCCGGCTCGGCGCCACCGCCGAGGTGACCGGCGCGGTGGCCGCGTATCTGGACCGCTATGTCGCCCGGGGCCGCTGCCCGGCCGACGACCTGCTGGACCGGCCGGCGAGCGGGGACCTGCCCCCGTACCGGTCCGGCCGCACCGGCAACAGGAGGAAGGACATCCGCACATGACCGCGCCCGAGACCGACACCGCGACGACCGAGGTGGACAGCGAGACGCTGCGCGAGCGGGTGCTGGCCTCCCTCACCGCCGCCCGGGACCGCACCACGCTGCTGACCAGCTGCGTCGAGGAGCCCGATCTCACCGCCCAGCACTCGCCGCTGATGTCCCCGCTGGTGTGGGACCTCGCGCACATCGGCAACCAGGAGGAACTGTGGCTGCTCCGGGCGGTCGGCGGCCGGGACGCCATGCGGCCCGAGATCGACAGCCTGTACGACGCCTTCGAGCACCCGCGCGCCGAGCGGCCCTCACTGCCGCTGCTGCCGCCCGCCGAGGCCCGCCACTACGCGGCCGAGGTGCGCGGACGGGTCATGGACCTGCTGGCGGGCGCGGACTTCCACGGCACCCGGCTGACCGAGGCCGGGTTCGCCTTCGGAATGATCGCCCAGCACGAACAGCAGCACGACGAGACCATGTTGATCACCCATCAGCTCAGAAAGGGCCCGCAGGCCCTGACCGCCCCGGACCCGGAACCCGCTCCCCTGTTCACCGGACCGGCCGAAGTCCTGGTCCCCGGCGGCCCGTTCACGATGGGCACCTCGGCCGAGCCGTGGGCGCTGGACAACGAACGCCCGGCGCACGCCCGGGAGGTGGCGCCGTTCTGGATCGACACCACCCCGGTGACGAACGCGGCGTACCAGGCGTTCATCGAGGACGGCGGCTACGACACCGAGCGCTGGTGGACCCCGGAGGGCTGGGCCCACATCAGGCAGCACACGATCACCGCGCCGCTGTTCTGGCGCCGGGACGGGAACGGCTGGCTGCGACGCCACTTCGGGGTCACCGAGGCGGTCCCGCCCGACGAGCCGGTGCTGCACGTGTGCTGGTACGAGGCCGACGCCTACGCCCGCTGGGCCGGGCGGCGGCTGCCCACCGAGGCGGAGTGGGAGAAGGCCGCCCGGTACGACCCGGCCACCGGCCGCTCCATGCGCTACCCGTGGGGCGACGCGGACCCGGCGCCGGAGCACGCCAACCTGGGCCAGCGGTACCTCAGGCCCGCGCCGGCCGGCAGCTACCCGGCCGGTGCCTCACCGCTCGGCGTACGGCAGTTGATCGGTGACGTGTGGGAGTGGACGGCCAGCGACTTCCTGCCCTACCCGGGCTTCCGGGCCTTCCCGTACAAGGAGTACTCGGAGGTGTTCTTCGGCTCCGACCACAAGGTGCTGCGCGGCGGTTCGTTCGCCGTGGACCCGGTGGCCTGCCGGGGCACGTTCCGCAACTGGGACTACCCGATCCGGCGGCAGATCTTCTCCGGGTTCCGCACCGCCCGCTCGGAGGCCGCCTGATGTGCCGTCACCTGGCCTATGTGGGGCCCGAGGAGCAGCTCGGCCGGCTCCTGCTGGAGCCGGAGCACAGTCTGGTGCGCCAGTCGTGGGCGCCCCGGCGGCAGCGCTACGGGACGGTCAACGCGGACGGCTTCGGGGTCGGCTGGTACGCCCAGGACGACCCTCTCCCGGCACGCTACCGGCGGGCCGGGCCGGTCTGGGCGGACCTGTCCTTCGCCGACCTGGCCCGGGTGGTGCGCTCCGGCTGCGTACTCGCCGCCGTACGGGACGCGACGCTCGCCGGGGCCGACGCCGAGGCGGCCGCGGCGCCGTTCGCCTCGGGCCGGTGGCTGTTCAGCCACAACGGCGCCCTCGCCGGCTGGCCCGACTCGGTCGCCCCGCTGGTCTCCGCGCTGCCCCCGGTCGAGCTGCTGTCGCTGCAGGCCCGCACCGACTCGGCGTTCGTCTGGGCCCTGGTCCTGCACCGGCTGCGCTCGGGCGACGAGCCCGACCAGGCCCTCGGTGAAACGGTTCGTCAGCTGGCCGGGGCGGCCCCGGCCTCGCGGCTCAACCTGCTGCTGACGGACGGGACGACGATCGCCGCCACCGCCTGGGGCGACACCCTCTGGTACCGCACGGAGCCCGGCCTGAGCACGGTCGTCGCCTCCGAGCCCTACGACGACGACCCGCTCTGGCAGGAGGTCCCCGACCGCACCGTGCTCACCGCGAGCCGCGCCGGCGTGCTGCTCGCCCCGCTGGAGGATCCCGCGTCCTCCCCCACTCTCGACTCCGCACGAGCGGCGGGACCCCCATCATCGAAGGAGCCCTGTACGTGAGCCCCTTGCACGTCACCCGCACCCTCCCCGAGGACGCGACGGACGCCGCGCTGCGCGCCGACGTCCTGAACGGCCTCACCGCCCAGCCCAAGTGGCTGCCGCCCAAGTGGTTCTACGACGCCCGCGGCAGCGAACTGTTCGAGCAGATCACCGAACTGCCCGAGTACTACCCCACCCGCGCCGAGCGGGAGATCCTCGCCACCCGGTCCGGCGAGATCGCCGCTGCGAGCGGTGCCCGCACGCTGATCGAACTCGGCTCGGGCTCCTCGGAGAAGACCCGCTTTCTCCTCGACGCGCTCTCGCCCGCGGCGTACGTCCCGGTCGACGTCAGCGAGAGCGCCCTCGTCCAGGCCGGAAAGGCGCTCGTCGCGGACCGCCCGGACCTCGAGGTCCACGCGCTGATCGCCGACTTCACCGCCCCGCTGGCCCTGCCCGCGACTCCCGGCCCCCGGCTGCT
The DNA here is from genome assembly GCF_053598315.1 of Streptomyces sp. NPDC001153. NCBI lineage: Bacteria > Bacillati > Actinomycetota > Actinomycetes > Kitasatosporales > Streptomycetaceae > Streptomyces > Streptomyces sp. NPDC001153. Next base: position 134,697 of record NZ_JBSFJZ010000026.1, on the reverse strand, counting down.
GGCCTTCCTCGGCGGCACGATCGGCAACCTGCTGCCCGCCGAACGCGCCCGCTTCCTGGCCTCCGTACGCGACCTGCTCGCCCCCGGCGACGGGCTGCTGCTCGGCACGGACCTGGTCAAGGACGAACAGGTGCTGGTCCGGGCGTACGACGACGCGGCCGGGGTGACGGCGGCGTTCAACAAGAACGTGCTGGCCGTGGTCGACCGTGAGCTGGGCGCGGACTTCGATCCGGACGCCTTCGACCACGTGGCCCTCTGGGACCCCGAGCACGAGTGGATCGAGATGCGGCTGCGCTCCCGTACCGCGCAGACCGTGAAGGTGCCCGCGCTGGACCTGGCCGTGGACTTCGCGGCCGGCGAGGAGCTGCGCACCGAGGTGTCCGCCAAGTTCCGCAAGGAGGGCGTGACCGGCGAACTGGCCGCTGCGGGGCTTGAGCTGACCCACTGGTGGACGGACGCGCAGGGCCGCTTCGCGCTGTCGCTGAGCGTGGCTAGGTGAGTGTGGCTCGGTGAGTGTGGGGGCCGCCTGCCCGTGCGCCGCGCCCGCGGCCACGGCGGCGGCCCCCGCAGTGTGCTGTTCTATGTCCGGCCGACCATGGCGGCGGGCCGGACGATGCGGTCGAAGTCCTCGGCGCTGATGTAACCGGAAGCCAGTGCGGCGGCACGCAGGGTGGTGTCCTCGTCGTCGGCCTTGTGGGCGATGGCGGAGGCCTTGTCGTAACCGATCACGGGAGACAGGGCCGTGACCAGCATCAGGGACCGGTCGACGTAACTGTCGATCTGGTCGCGGTTGAGCTCGGTGCCCTCGATGCAGTACTCGCGCATCTTGGTGCAGGCGTCGGCGAGGATGGTCGCCGCGTGCAGGAAGTTGTTGATGATGACCGGGCGCATGGCGTTGAGTTCGAAGTTGCCCTGTGTGCCGGCGAAGGCGATGGCCTCGTCCTCGGACAGCACCTGGATGCAGACCATGACCATCGCCTCGCACTGGGTCGGGTTGACCTTGCCCGGCATGATCGAGGAACCGGGCTCGTTCGCCGGGAGGATGAGTTCGTCGAGGCCGCAGCGGGGGCCGGAGGCCAGCCAGCGGATGTCGTTGGCGATCTTCATCAGGGGCACGGCCAGCGCCCGCAGCCCGGCGGAGGCACCGGCCATGGCGTCCAGACCGCCCTGGGCGGCGAACTTGTTCCGCGCGGTGGTGAACGGGTAACCGGTCGCGTCCGCGATGTCGGCTGCCACCTGCTCGCCGAATCCGGGTGGGGCGTTGAGACCCGTGCCCACCGCGGTGCCGCCCATCGCAAGCTCGTACAGGCCCTCGGCGGCGCTGGTGACCCGGCAGATGGCTTGGTGCAACTGGTGGGCGTAGCCGGACCATTCCTGCCCCACGGTGAGCGGGACGGCGTCCTCCAGGTGCGTGCGGCCGATCTTCACCACGTCGTGCCACTGCCGTGCCTTGGTCTCGATGGCATGCTGCAGCGCCCGCACACTGGGCAGCAGGTGCTCGTGGATCTCCTTGACCGCGGCGATGTGCATGGCGGTGGGGAAGGTGTCGTTCGACGACTGCCCCATGTTGACGTGGTCGTTGGGGTGGACCGGGGACTTGCTGCCCAGCTCCCCGCCGGCCAGCTGGATGGCGCGGTTGCTGATCACCTCGTTGGTGTTCATGTTGGACTGCGTACCGGACCCGGTCTGCCACACGTACAGCGGGAAGTGATCGTCCAGGTCGCCCGCGATGACTTCGTCGGCCACCCGCTGGATCAGGTCGGCCTGCCAGGCCGGGAGCCGCCCGGCGCGCCCGTTGACGGCGGCGGCGGCCTTCTTGACGTAGCCGTAGGCGTGGTAGACCGCCTTGGGCATCCGGTCGTCCCCGATGGAGAAGTGGATCAGGGACCGTTGTGTCTGGGCGCCCCAGTAGCGGTCCGCGGGGACATCGATGGCTCCCATGGAGTCGGTCTCCCGCCGGGTGCCGGTCGCGTGCAGGCCGATGGGGATGTCGAGGATCTTCGGTCCTTCGTCCCGCCCGGCCGACCCGGCGCGGTCGGCGGCGGAGTGTCGCCTGTTCATGCCGCTGCTCCGTCGGTGTAGACCGGCTGCCACATGGCCTGGCGGACAGCCTCTTCGATGTCGACCGGCTTGGAGCTGGCCACGCCGTCGTCGAGCGCCGCCTCGACCACCGCGGTCGCGGTGATCGCGGACGACTCCCGCAGGTCGTCCACGGGCGGTAGCAGGGAGGCGCCCGGCCCCGATGGGTCGACCTGGTCGGCGACGGCCTGCGCGGCCGCGAGCAGCATGCCCGCGGTCACCTGGGACGCACCGGAGACGATCGTGCCCAGGCCCAGGCCCGGGTACAGCAGCGCGTTGTTGGCCTGCCCGATCTGGTAGGTCACGCCGTCGTATTCGACGGGCTCGACGGGGATGCCGGTCGCGACGAGCGCCTTCCCCCTGGACCAGGCGATGACGTCGGCGGGCATGGCCTCGATCCGGGAGGTGGGGTTGGAGATCGGGAAGATGATCGGCCGCTCGGTGCCTTCGGACATGGCCTCGACGACCTCACGCGTGAACGCGCCGTGCGCGGTGGAGGTGCCCAGCAGGATGGTCGGCTCGACCCTGCGCACCGTTTCCAGCAGTGAGACCTGACCATCGCGCCGCTCCCACTCCGCGACCTCGGCAGGATCACGCGCGTAGGTCTGCTGGAAGTCGCGCAGGTCGGTCATGTCCCGGGTGAGCAGTCCCTGTTTGTCGACGAGCCACACCTGTGCGGCGGCGCGCTCCGCGTCCGCGCCGTCGCGGATCATCGTGTCGCGCAGTTGGTCGGCGATGCCCACGCCGGCGGTCCCGGCGCCGAAGACGACCAGTTTCTGGTCACGCATCCGCACACCGCTGACCTTGACGGCGGACAGGGCCGCGGCCAGTGTGATGGCTCCGGTGCCCTGCATGTCGTCGTTGAAGATCCGGTAGCGGCCGCCGTACTGCTCCAGGATCCGCCGTGCGTTGCTGGGACCGAAGTCCTCGAAGTGCAAAAGCGCGTCGGGGAACGCGGACGACGCCGTCTCCAGGTACTTCTCGATGAACGCGTCGTAGTCGGCGCCACGGACACGGGGATGCCGGTTGCCCAGGTACAGCGGGTCCTCCCGCAGCGATGTGCGGTCCGTGCCCACGTCCAGCGACACCGGAACGACACGGCGCGGGTCGATGCCCGCGGCCGCGGTGTAGACCGCGAGCTTCCCGACCGATATCTGGATCCCGTTCACACCCCAGTCCCCGATGCCCAGGATCTCCTCCGCGTCGGTGCACACGATCAGGTCGACGTCCTCGGGCCCGAGTTGAAGCGTGGCGAAGGCCTTCTCCATGTCGTCGGGCCGGTCGACGGACAGGAAGATGCCGCGCGGGCGTCGGTACTCGTGGGAGTACTTCTCGATCGCTTCGCCCACGGTGGGGTCGTAGACGATCGGCAGCAGTTCGGCGAGGTGCTCGGTGAGTACCTTGAAGTACAGGGTTTCGTTGCGGTCGTGCAGCTGTTCCAGGTACACGTTCTTGGCGAGGTCGCTGCTCTGAGCCTGCATCTGCTGGTAGGCACGCTGAGCCTGCCGGTCGAGCGTGAGCACCGCGGAGGGCAGGCGCCCCGTGAGGCCGAGGGCTTCCCGTTCCTCAGGTGTGAAGGCCACGCCACGGTTACGCAGTGGATCGACGAGGACGCCGGGGATGGCCGGGGTCCGCGCGTGGCTGTCGGTCATGACGATCTCCCTCTGTGCGAAAGCCGAGTCGGCTCTGCCCGGGGTGAGTGCGCGGACACGCTCCATGCGGGAGTGCGATCTTGATCGGAACCTGCGACGGTCGGACCGACCCCGGGGCGGCGGAATATGGAGGTCTGAGGCCGGCGTCCCCATAGGACGGTCGCTCGCCGACGCGCGCGGCCCGGCGGGCCCGCCCCACACATCGATGGGGACGTCATCAGTGCCGGAGTATGAATTCAGGCTAACGACTGGCCGAGGGGGTGCGCGACTTCGCTCTTCGTCGCGTCGGAGGATCAGCACCGCCACATCTCGTGGTGGTCCACCGCGGACGCGGCATCGAGTACCCGGTGCGCGGTCGCCTCGGCGTCCAGCCCGCCGCGCAGGGCCTGGGGCGGCGGGCCGTCCAGCCCGCTCCGGTCCGGCGTCGAGCGACGGGCCCGGGCCCTCGACGACAACGGCGGTGACCATCGTCGGCTGCGCTGTCGCGTTGTGGCCTCCGACCGGGTCGAGGGGAAAGACCGGCATGGCGAGGTCATGGCCATACCGGGGACACAGTGCCCTGCGCCTTGCCGGTGCGGAGGGCCTCCTGAGGCGGGCGGCGGACGCATTCCTCCCGATGCGGGTGCCCAGCGCACCGACCGGCGTCGGCCCGCCGCAGCGGGATCCCGCCGTCGGAGGAGACGCACAGTCGCCCTTCGCCGACCGATACCGGCAAGGCACCGGTACCACCCAAGGCCGCGGCGAGCCGTGTCGGTACGGCCTGCCGCAGCTCCTGCTCGGTGGCTGCGGTGAGTGGACTCGTCGGACCACCCGGCCTCGACGCCACCGAGGAGGCTGCCCAGGTCGTTTCCCGCGTTCAGGGACGCGCCCGCACCGACTGACCACTGGTCCGCCCGGCGTCGGCCATCGCGGCGTCGAGGGAGTCGAGGGGCGGCAGTCGTGCGGATCGCGTCAGCTCGTGACGACGCCGTACAGGAGCAGGTCGATGAGTCTGGTGGCCAGGTCGCGTCGTTCTTCGCTGGCGGCCATGAGGCTGATTCCGCCGAGGGCCATCAGCACGTCCTGCGCCTCGATCCCTGGCCGTGCCACCGACTGGCCCTCCGCGGCGCCGAGCAGGTGGGCGATGGCGTCGGCGAGCAGCGACCGGGTGTGTACCTTCTCGCTCTCGTCGGTAAGGACCACGGCCAGCGCGTCGGCCATGCCCTGCTTGGCGGCCATGAAGTCGATGAAGCGCTCCATCCAGGTCCGCAGCGCGTCCACCGGTGGCTGTGTGGCGGTGAGGTGCTGTGCCGCCTCGCACAGTCGCTGCACCTCTTGCCGGTAGATCGCCTCGATCAGCAGTTCCTTGGAGGGGAACCGGCGGTAGAGGGTGCCGACGCCGACACCTGCCGCACGGGCGATGTCCTTGACCGACGCACCGGCTCCCTCACGGGCGAACGCGGCCGCTGCCGCCTCCAGCAGTCGGTCCTCATTGCGTTGCGCGTCGGCGCGCAGCGGCCTGCTGTGCCGCGCCGAGCCCCCCTCGATGCCGGTCACCGGACTCCCTTCCTCGTCGCACTTGAAACCGGAACCGGTTCCGCTTAGCCTCGGAGGGGTAACCGGAACCAGTTCCGGATACGAGGGTACGACGCCCCCCGGCTGTGCGCCATCGGACGCGCCCTCGCCTCCCGACCCCGTCGCCTTCCTGGAGAACCCATGACCGACAACCTCCTCACGACCCCGTTCGGGTCGCAGACCACCGCTGCCGAGGTACTGGCAGGCATCGACCTCAGCGGCCGGCGCGCCATCGTCACCGGGGGCGCTTCCGGCATCGGACAGGAAACCGCCCGAGTCCTGGCCGCCGCCGGCGCCGAGGTGACCATCGGCGTCCGCGACCTGGCCGCAGGCATGCAGGTCGCGGAGGAGATCGCACCGGCAAACGGTCGGGGAACGGTCGACGCCGCGCCGCTCGACCTCGCCGACCAGAAATCGGTGCACGCCTTCGTGGCGGCATGGCGAGGGCCGCTGCACATCCTGGTCCTCAACGCCGGCGTGATGGCCTCGCCGCTGGAGCGGACGAAGGAGGGCTGGGAAATGCAGTTCGCCACCAACCACCTCGGCCACTTCGCCCTCGCCACCGGCCTGCACAGCGCCCTGACAGCAGCCCACGGTGCACGCGTGGTCGCCGTCAGCTCGGTCGGCCACGTCAACGGCGGCGTGATCTTCGACGACATCAGCTTCGAGCAGCGCCCCTACGACCCGTGGGCTGCCTACAGCCAGTCCAAGACCGCCAACGTCCTGTTCGCGGTCGAGGCGGGCCGCCGCTGGGCAACCGACCTCATCGCCGTCAACGCCCTCAACCCGGGCCGCATCACCAGCACCCGGCTCGGCCGTCACATCGGGGACATCTCCAACAGTCCGGCCTCGTTCGACCCCACCAGCACCGACGTGTCCTGGAAGAACATCGAGCAGGGTGCCGCGACCTCGGTGCTGCTCGCCGCCTCTCCGTTGGCCGAGGGCGTGACCGGCCGGTACTTCGAGGACTGCAACGAGGCCGGCCCGCACCGGCCTGGTGTGCGCCGGGGAGTCGCCGCCCACGCGGTGGACCTTCACAGCGCGGCCCGCCTGTGGCAGGTCTCCCTCGACATGCTCGCGGCCGCCTCCACGGCCGACTGACGGAACCATCTCGATCCAGATCAAGGAGACGGTCATGTCCGCACGTCTGCAGAACACCGTAGCCCTGGTGACCGTTCCTGAGCCGGCGCGTTCAGGACCGGTCCGGGCATGCCCACACCCGCGTTGTTGACGAGGATGTCCAGGCGACCGAGTTCGACCACCACACGCTCCACGGCGGCCGTCGCCTGTTCCCGCTCCGTGATGTCGGCCTTCACCACGAGGGCCGCCCCGCCCTCGGTGCGTATCTTCCCGGCCAGCTCCTCGAGCCGGTCACGGCGCCGGGCGACCAGGGCGACGGCGGCACCCTCCGCGGCGAGGCTCAGGGCGGTTGCCTCGCCGATGCCGCTGCTGGCGCCGAGCGCGGCGCAGGACTCGCCCCGCCGGGTCGCGGACCTGGTCAACATCAGCTCCACCGCGGGGCGTGTGGCACGGCCGGGCACGGCGGTCTACAGCATGACCAAGCTCGGTGAACGGGTTCACCGAAGCCCTGCGCCAGGAGGTCATGCGGCAGCGACTGCGCGTGAGCGTGGTCGAACCCGGGACGGTGGACACCGAGTTCGTCACGCGCTCGCGAGACGAGATCAGAGCGTCGCTGGACCAGCAGCCGGCCGGGATGGGGATGCTGCGCCCCGAGGACATCGCGGACACGGTCGCCTTCGTCGTCACGCGCGACCGCCGGGTGTCCGTCAACGAGGTGCTGGCCCGCGCTTCCGAGCAGACCTGGTAGGTCCCTCGCGGCGCCGCACCGGTCAGAACCCGTCGACCTCCACGACAGCCGCCGCGAACCCCTGCGGGTCCTCCTGGGGAACGTTGTGCCCTACGTCCAGGGTCCGGTGCGCGTACGTGCCTGCGAACTTCTTGCGATACGCGGACCCGTTCCCCGCAGGGGTGAACGGATCGTGCGCTCCGTCGATGGTGATCGTCGGCACCTTGATGACCGGCGCCGCGGCCAGACGCTTTTCCAGCTCGTCATACCGCGGCTGACCCTTCGCGAGCCCAAGGCGCCAGCGGTAGTTGTCGATCACGATACTGACGTAATCGGGGTTGCTGAATGCCGCCGCCGTCCGATCGAAGGTCGCCTCGTCGAAGTTCCAGGTCGGAGAGTTGAACTTCCAGACCAGTTTGGCCAGATCGCGCCGGTACTCCTGGAGGCCGAGTACGCCTCTTTCGGTGGAGAAGTAGTACTGATACCACCACGCCCATTCACTCTTCGGCGGCGTCGGTATCTTGTTGGCTTCGACATTCACAATGAGATAGCCGGTCACCGAGACCAGCGCTTTGCAACGCTCCGGCCAGAGGGCCGCAATGATGTCGCCCGTTCGCGATCCCCAGTCGTACCCGGCGAGAATGGCCTTGTCGATCTTCAAGGCGTCCATCAGCGCGACGATGTCGACGGCGAACGCCGACTGTTGTGCGTTCCTGGGCGTTTTGCTCGACAGGAATCGCGTGGTGCCATGGCCGCGCAGGTAGGGGACGATCACACGGTATCCCTTGGCTGCGAGCAACGGCGTGACCGCCTCGTAGCTGTGAATGTCGTAGGGCCAGCCGTGCATGAGCAGGACCGCCTGCCCATGGGCCGGTCCGGCTTCGACGTACCCCACGTCGAGTTCCCCGGCGTGGATCTGCTTCACCGGACCAAAGGACGTGCGCTTCGCGGGATCGACCCCGGGATGAGCCATATGCTCTGGCGATTCCGACTGTGCCTGCGCACTGTCCCCCATGCCGACCTGGGCCGTCACAGCAGTTGCGGCTGCGGCTCCAAGGAATTGACGACGGCTATGCATGGATCCGCGCATTTCCATCGATGAATCTCCTTGTTCGAAGACCTTAATGGGTGGGCCCCCACGCCGCTTCGCTCCTCTGCCATGCAACACTCGTATGGCTGACGGCGCAACGTGACGATCCATGTACCCATTGCTCCATCCGGGCGATTCCAGCGGTCGCCCCGGCAAGCATGCGACATAGTGCATACGCGGACGCCGGCCCACCTCCTGACTGCTCAACTCATCGGACCGTCGGTCCCGGTTCACCGCCGACGGCGCGGACCTCGAGCCGCGCGTCATGGCCCTGGACGCGGACACGCGCCCCGGCTGACGATCGGCCCCGCGCGCACCGGGGCTCCTCACAGACTGCGGTCGACGCCGTGCCCATGCTCGTCTGCGGTGACTCAGACGTCCGGTGCGAGCTTCTCGGTGATCTTCGCGGAGGCCCGGCGGGCCTCCGTCGCCGGATTCGCCCCGGACAGCACCCGGGTCATGTACTCCTTGATCGGGTTGTCGGCCTCGACGTCGGCCCACTGAGGGGTGCTGGGGGTCGCCCGGCCGTGTGCCGCGCCCGCGGCCATGGCGGCGACCCCCTCCTCCCCCTCGACCTTGCTCGCCAGCGTGGTCTTGTTGGGCACGTAGTTCATGGTGCGGGCGAGTTCGGTGTCCCACTTGGCTCCGACGAGCGCCCCGACGACGGCGGTCGCCGCGAACTGGTCCTTGGTGCCGGCCGGGACGACGAGGTCGGAGCCGCCGGTGAAGACGGTGCCGGGCCGCGCGGCGGTCTTCCCGGGCACCGGGAAGAAACCCAGCTTGCCTTTCAGGTCCGGGTTCTGCCGCACGATCGACTGGACCAGTCCCGGTACGGCGACGATCTGCGCCACCTTGCCGCCGGCGAACACCCCGGCCTGGGGCGGATGTTCCTCGTCGGCGTCCAACGGACCGCGGCCCAGCGCCTGCAGCCGCCGGTAGAAGTCCATGCCACGCAGCGCGGCCGGGGTGTCGAGGGCGCCCTCCCACCTGTAGTCCTTCTGCCGGGCGAGGTCGCCGCCCTCGTCCCAGACGAAGCCGGAGAGGGTGTACCAGTCCTGTCCGGCCAGGTAAATACCCTGGTCGACGCCGGAGTTGAGCCTCTCGGTGTCGGCGAGCCACTCCTCGCGGGTCCTCGGCGGGCGGGTGATACCGGCGGCCTGGAAGAGATCCTTGCGGTAGATGACGACGCGGTTGGCCGCGTACCAGGGGATGCCGTACTGCGCGTTCGCGTCCTTGCCGGGCTCGGCGAGGGCGGGCAGCCACTGGTCCTTGCCCCAGTCGCGCATCGACTCCAGCGTGAGGTCGGCGAGCTTGCCGCCGTCGGCGTACAGCGGCACCTGGGTGTTGCCGACCTCGATGACATCGGGTCCGTGGCCGGAGTCGTCCTTCAGCGCCGCGCGGACCTTGTCGACGATGCCGGTCCATTCCTGGATGCGGATTTCGAGGCGCAGGTCCTTGTGGGTGCGCTCGAAGTCGGCCGTGAACCGCCGGAGGAACTCCGCGGAGGCGCTGTCCTTCATCAGCCACACGGTGACCGTCTTGCGCTCGTGGCCGCCGGGGAGCATCCCGCAGGCGCTGACCAGGGAAGCCGTGACACACACGAGGGCGAGCAGACGACGTCTCACGAGGGGTCCTGTTCTGTCTGGCAAGGGGACGCGGACAGGGGTGGGGGCCCGACGTGGGGGACGAGCGGTGAACTCGTACGGGTGTGCTGGATTTTGGTATGGACCAATGCGGAGGTCAAGGGGCGGGCGCGGCGGGGATGGGGCACGGTGGAGTACGGCGTGACACGAGAGGAGCACCCTCATGACGAATCACACCTACCGGGTCACCGAGATCGTCGGCACGTCGCACGAGGGCATCGACCAGGCCATCCGCAACGGCATCGCCCGCGCCGACCAGACCCTGCGCAACCTCGACTGGTTCGAGATCACCGAGGTCCGCGGCCAGATCGAGAACGGACGGATCGAGCACTACCAGGTGGGGCTGAAGGTGGGCTTCCGCATCGAGGACGCCGACTGACCGTCTCCCGGCCTCAGGTGCGGCCCTCCCGCTCCTGAGCCTCCTCGAGCGCCGCGGACTTCGCGGCCCAGCGGGCGCGTACGACGGTGAACCCGGCGCGCTCGGCGTCGTCGCAGACCATCTCGTCGTCGTCCACGAGGACACGGATCTCACGGTCCTGGGCGAGCCGGCGCAGGATCTCCAGCTTGGTGAACCGGGCGGGCCTGCGGTCGGCGTTGCTCCGCATGTACACACGCCCCTCGGGCAGCCCCTGGGCCGCGAGCCAGTCCAGCGTGTCGCGCCGCCACCGCTCGGGGCGGCCGGTGAGATACAGCACCTCGCACTCGCGGGCGCTGTCCACGGCGAGCGCGATGCCCTCGGCGAGGGGCGGATCCGCGGGCGCGGCGGCGAAGAAGGCGGCCCAGTTCTTCGGCCGCGCCTCCAGAAAGTGCTGCCGGTGGGCGGTGTCGGCCAGGGTGTTGTCCAGGTCGAACACGGCGAGCGGGCGCCTGTTGCTGTCGGTCACGGGCCCACCTTAGCCAGGCGCCGACGGGTCAGGAATTCCGGGCTCGCCAGGGCGTTGAACCCTGCGTGAGCAGCACAGTGACCGCCCGGACCCGGTTCTCCGTCCTCGACCGTTCCCGCACCCGCGAGGGGCACCCGCCCGCCGCGGCGCTGCGGGACACCGTCGCGCTGGCGCGGGAGGCGGAGACGCTCGGCTATCACCGCTTCTGGGTGTCCGAGCACCACGGTGTGCCCGGGGTCGCCGGTTCCGCGCCGACCGTACTGGCCGCCGCGGTCGCCTCGGCCACGCGTACGATCCGGGTCGGCACCGGCGGGGTGATGCTGCCCAACCACCAGCCGCTCGTCGTCGCCGAGCAGTTCGGCGTCCTGGAGTCCCTGTTTCCCGGCCGGATCGACATGGGGCTCGGGCGTTCCGTCGGCTTCACCGACGGGGTGCGCAAGGCCCTCGGCCGGGACAGGGAGGTCGCCGAGGACTTCGCGGCGCAGCTCGGCGAGCTGCTGGGCTGGTTCGAGGGCGGCTCGCCGACGGGGGTGCGGGCGCGTCCCGCCGAAGGGCTGCGGGTGCCGCCGTTCGTGCTGGCCATGGGCGAGGGCGCGTCGATCGCGGCCCGCGCCGGACTGCCGATGGTGATCGGCGATCTGCGCGGCCGGGAGAAGATGCTGCGCGGCATCGACCAGTACCGCTCCCTGTTCCGTCCCTCCCGCTGGGCGTCGGAGCCGTACGTCGTGATCTCCGGGACGGTCGCGGTCGCCCGCACCGAGGCGGAGGCCCGGCGGCTGCTGGTCCCCGAGGCCTGGTCGATGGCGTACGCGCGCACCCACGGCACCTTCCCGCCGCTCTCCCCGGCCGAGGAGATCGAGGCCCGCCCGATGACCGCGAAGGAGCGCGGCTTCCACGAGGCCGCTCTCGCCGGGCACATCGCGGGCACCGAGGACCAGGTCGCACACGAGCTGGAGAAGGTGCTGAAGGAGACGGGCGCCGACGAGGTCCTGGTCACCACCAGCACGTACGACCGTACGGCCCTGCTGGACTCCTTCCGGCGGCTCGCCGCGCTGTTCACGCCGGGCCGCTGAAGCCGGGCCGCTCGAGGCCCCAGTGGCCCAGGGCCCCGAGATGCGAACCCGGCCGGGCCCGGTGACCCTTGGAGGGCAAGCCGCAAGCGACGAGGAGGGCTGCCATGTCCTTCATGGACAAGATCAAGGGCATGCTCAAGGGCCATGAGGGTATGGCCGACAAGGGCATCGACAAGGGCGGCGACTACATCGACCAGCGCACCGGGAACACATACCAGTCGCAGGTGGACGCCGGTCAGGACAAGCTGAGGGACGAGTTCGGCACCCGGCCGAACCGGGACAACCCGCCGCAGTCGTAGCGCACGGGGGCGGATAGAGTCTCCCCCCATGCACAGCCCCCACGAGCCGTACGACCCTTACATCCGTGTCCGGGGCGCCCGTGAGCACAACCTCAAGGGCGTCGACGTGGACATCCCCCGGGACGTGCTCGCCGTGTTCACCGGTGTCTCCGGCTCGGGGAAGTCGTCCCTGGCGTTCGGCACGATCTACGCCGAGGCCCAGCGGCGGTACTTCGAGTCGGTCGCGCCGTATGCGCGCAGGCTGATCCACCAGGTCGGGGCGCCCCGGGTCGGCGAGATCACCGGGCTGCCGCCCGCGGTCTCGCTGCAGCAGCGCCGCGCGGCCCCCACCTCGCGTTCCTCGGTCGGCACGGTCACCAATCTCTCCAACTCGCTGCGCATGCTGTTCTCCCGGGCCGGGGAGTATCCGCCGGGCGCGGAGCGGCTCGATTCGGACGCGTTCTCGCCGAACACGGCGGCCGGTGCCTGCCCGGAGTGCCACGGCCTCGGCCAGGTGCACGGCACCACCGAGGAGTTGCTGGTCCCGGATCCCTCGCTGTCGATCCGGGAGGGCGCCATCGCCGCCTGGCCCGGTGCCTGGCAGGGCAAGAACCTGCGCGACATCCTCGACGCGCTCGGCCACGACGTGGACCGGCCCTGGCGCGAGCTGCCCGCGCAGGCGCGCGAGTGGATCCTGTTCACGGACGAGCAGCCGGTGGTCACCGTGCACCCCGTCCGCGACGCCGACCGCATCCAACGGCCGTACCAGGGCACGTACATGAGCGCCCGCCGCTATGTGCTCAAGACCTTCTCGGACACCAGGTCCGCGTCGCTGCGGGCGAAGGCGGAACGGTTCCTGACCAGCGCGCCCTGCCCGGTGTGCGGGGGCAGCCGGCTACGGCCCGAGGCGCTGGCGGTGACCTTCGGCGGCCGGACCATCGCCGAACTGGCGGCGCTGCCGCTGACCGACCTGGCCGCGGCTCTCGACGGCCCCACCGGCCGCACCGAGACCGAGCGGGTCCTCACCGGGGACCTGAGGTCCCGGATCGCGCCGGTGGTCGAACTGGGCCTCGGCTACCTCAGCCTCGACCGCTCCACCCCCACCCTGTCGGCGGGCGAGCTGCAACGGCTGCGGCTCGCCACGCAGTTGCGCTCCGGGCTGTTCGGGGTGGTGTACGTCCTGGACGAGCCGTCCGCCGGACTGCACCCGGCGGACACCGAGGCCCTGCTGACCGTGCTGGACCGGCTGAAGGCGGCCGGGAACTCGGTGTTCGTGGTGGAGCACCACCTGGAGGTGGTGCGCGGCGCCGACTGGCTGGTGGACGTGGGCCCCGGCGCGGGCGAGCACGGCGGACGCGTGCTGTACAGCGGGCCGCCGGCCGAGCTGGCGTCGGTCGAGGACTCGGCGACGGCCGCGTTCCTCTTCGACGAGTCACCCGGCCCGGCGCGTGAAGTCCGCTCCCCTCGCGGCTGGTTGAAGGTGGGTCCGGTGACCCGGCACAACCTGCGCGCGGTGACGGCCGAGTTCCCGCTCGGCGCGTTCACCGCCGTCACCGGGGTCTCGGGCTCCGGAAAGTCCACGCTCATCGGCGAGTTGACGCAGGAGTCGGCGGGCGTGGACCGGCTGGTCCGGGTCGACCAGAGGCCGATCGGGCGCACCCCGCGTTCCAACCTGGCCACCTACACCGGCCTGTTCGACGTCGTACGCAAGGTGTTCGCCGGCACCGAGGAGGCGCGGGCGCGCGGGTACGGCGTCGGCCGCTTCTCCTTCAACGTGGCCGGTGGGCGCTGCGAGACCTGTCAGGGCGAGGGGTTCGTCAGCGTCGAGCTGCTGTTCCTGCCGAGCACCTACGCGCCCTGCCCGGACTGCGGCGGCGCCCGCTACAACCCCCAGACCCTGGAAGTGACCTACCGGGAGCGGAACATCGCCGAGGTGCTGGATCTGACGGTGGAGGCCGCGGCGGCGTTCTTCGCCGACATCCCGGCCGCCGCCCGCAGCCTCGGCACGCTGCTCGACGTCGGCCTGGGCTATCTGCACCTCGGGCAGCCGGCGACCGAGCTGTCCGGCGGAGAGGCGCAGCGGATCAAGCTGGCGAGCGAGTTGCAGCGCGGCCGGCGCGGCCACACCGTCTACCTGCTGGACGAGCCCACCACCGGGCTGCACCCGGCCGATGTGGAGGTGCTGATGGACCGGCTGCACGGGCTGGTCGACGCCGGGCACACGGTCGTGGTGGTCGAGCACGACATGACGGTGGTGGCGGGCGCCGACTGGGTCATCGACCTGGGCCCCGGCGGCGGTGACCGGGGCGGCCGGATCGTGGCCTCGGGTCCGCCGGAGCGGGTGGCCACGGCGGCGGGCAGCGCCACGGCGCCCTATCTGGCGCGGGTCATGCCCTGAGCCGTACCGGGCCGTCAGCTGCTCCGGTCGAGCGCGGTCGGCCTTCTTGCAGGGGATCACCTGCTTGTTGATGCGCGTCTGGAGCCCCGACGGGTCACCTCGCGGGCGCCGTTGCGCGGCTACGGCACCAACGCGGCGTGTGTCCAGTCCGGTTCGCCCACGCGGCCGGGCTGTGCGGCCCGGGCGAGGGACTTGCGGGTGGTGTGGCGGCCGGCCGGGATGACCGGGAGGACGTCCACCTCGGCGACCAGGCCCCGGGTGCGGGCCACCCGCCACAGGGAGGCGAGCAGGGTGTCCTCGCCGACGAACGCCGCCGCCGTGCTCGGCCCGCCGCCCTCCTGCCGGTAGCGCAGGCCGACCGGCTGCACGGGTACGCCGGCGTCGAGCGCGGCCTGGAAGACGGCCCGGCGAAAGCGGCCGTGGGCCCGCCCGCACCAGGTGCTGCCCTCCGGGAACGCGGCGACGGCCGCTCCCTCGCGCAGCGCGTCGGCGATCCGGGCGACCGTCCCGGGCAGGGCGCGGATCCGGTCCCGCTCGATGAACAGGGCCCCGCCGCGTGCCACCAGGGCACCCGCGACCGGCCACTGCCGGATCTCGGTCTTGGCGAGCATCCGGGCGGGGCGTACGGCGGTCAGCAGCGGGATGTCCAGCCACGAGACGTGGTTGGCGACCAGCAGCAGCCCGCCGGCCGGTGCGGCCGTGCCGGTGAAGCGGACCCGGACGCCGACGGCCCGCACGATCGCCCGGCACCACCGCCTGACCCACTCGGCGGGAATCCTCCCGCCGAGCGGGGACAGCACGAGCCCGGCCAGCACCAGGACCGCGACCGCGGTCAGCCGCAGCACGGCCCGGGGTACGGCCGTGGCGGCCCGGGCCTGCTCCACACAGGCGCCCGGGGTGCAGGGCGCGCTGGGCAGCCAGACGCTCATCAGGCCGGCACGAGGGAGAGGAAGTGCCGCAGATAGCGCGGGTTGACCCGGCGCATCGACAGCAGCACGTACAGGTCGGCGACCCCGAAGTCCGGGTCGTGCGCGGGCTCGCCGCACACCCAGGCGCCCAGGCGCAGATAGCCGCGCAGCAGGGCGGGCAGCTCGCTGTGCCCGGCCGGGGCCTCGGCGTTCGGGGCCCACGGCAGCAGCGGCCGCACCCGGAACTCCTCGGGTGCCAGGTGCTTGGCGCGCACCCGCTCCCAGGTGGCCGTCGCCAGGGCGCCGCCGTCGGCGAGCGGCACCGAGCAGCAGCCCGCCAGCCACTCGTGCCCGCGGTCGACCATGTAGCGGGCTATCCCGGCCCAGATCAGGCCGATGACGGCGCCGTCGCGGTGGTCGGGGTGCACACAGGAGCGGCCGACCTCGACCAGGCCGGGCCTGATGGGGTCGAGCGCGGCCAGCTCGAACTCGCCCTCCGAGTAGAGCCGGCCGGCGACCGAGGCCCGCTCCGGCGGCAGCAGCCGGTAGGTGCCGACGACCTGTCCGGTGCCGGTGTCGCGCACGAGCAGGTGGTCGCAGTAGGCGTCGAAGGCGTCCACGTCCAGGCCGGGCTGCGGCGTGGCCAGCAGGGCCCCCATCTCACCGGCGAAGACGTCGTGCCGCAGCCGCTGCGCGGCCCGCACGTCGTCCTCGTCACGGGCGAGGGTGACGGTGTAGCGGGTCGGTGCCGCGGGCTGCGGGGGGCGGTCGAGGGTGGAAACGCCGGTCATGGCTCTCTCCTGGTCACGGGCCGGTTCGGCGACGACGGCGAGCGGGTGCGTACGGCTCGTCGCTCCTGTTCTTCCGACACCGGTTGGCCGGCGTGTGACCGCCGGCCGGAGAACGGATGTGGGAATGCTGAACGCCGGGGGCGCGGCCGCTGGGCCGTGCTCGGTGCGGATGCGGACGACCGGCCGTGCGGATGCGGACGACCGGCCGTACGCCTTCCACGACGGGGATGTCCGGGGGCATGCCCTCCTTCGTCACGGGACCGCTTGGAGTTCGGGCAGTTCGTCGCTCACGCCGGGCGTGCGGGTGGGCTGGACGAGCGCGGGGCGGCCGGCCAGCAGTCCGACGACGGTCTCCGGCAGCAGAAGGGCGAGCAGGAGCAGCAGGGGCGCCGTCCATCCGCCGGTGCGGCCGTGCAGGAGGCCGATCGTCAGCGGTCCCGCCGCGGCCACGAGGTAGCCGCCGGTCTGGGCCATGCCGGACAGCCGGGCCGCGATCTGCGGTGTGGGGGAGCGCAGGCTCAGCAGGGTGAAGGCGAGCGGGAAGGCACTGCCGGTGGCGAGCCCGAGCACACAGATCCACAGCCATCCGGCGTGCGGCGCGAAGAGCAGGCCGAGGAGGGCGACGGCCTTGGCCGCGGCGACGGCGATGACGAGCGGGCGCTGTGTGGTCAGCCGGGCGGCGACGACGGGGACTGCGAAGCCCAGCGGGACGCCGATGATCTGCAGGACCGAGACCATCAGCCCGGCCTCGGCGGGGGCGAACCCGTCGGCGTGCATGATCTCGGGGAGCCACGCCGTGAGTGCGTAGAACATCAGGGACACCAGGCCGAGGAACCCGGCGACCGCCCAGGCGAGCGGTGAGCGCAGCAGTGAGCCCGTGTCGTCGGCGGAGGCCGTGCGCGGGGCGGGGTCGGGCCGGCCGCGCGCCGCCAGCGGGCTCCAGACGAGCGCGGCCAGCAGGGACGGAAGCGACCATGCGGCCAGCGCGATGCGCCATCCGACGGCGTGGCTCAGGGGGACGGCGAGGCCCGCGCCCATGGCTCCGCTGGATGCCATGAGCATCATGGCGAGGCCGGTCAGGGAGCCGACCCGGCCGGCGAAGCGGCGTTTGATCACGACGGGGACGAGGACGTTGCCGAAGGCGATTCCGGCGCCGGTCAGGACGGTGCCGGTGAACAGCAGCACCGTCGAGGGGAGGGCGCGCAGCAGGATGCCCGTGGTGAGCAGGAGAAGCGCCGCGGTGATGGTGGTTTCGGCGCCGATGCGCCGGGCTGTCGGCGGGGCGAGCGAGGCGAAGACGCCGAGGCACAGCACGGGCAGCGTGGTCAGGACGCTGACCTGGGTTCCGGTGAGGTGGAAGGCGTGCTGGAGCCGGCCGAGGACGGGTGAGACGCCGGTGATGGCGGCTCGTAGGTTCAGTGCGAGGAGTACCAGGCCGCAGAGTGCCCGGAGTCCTCTCGCGCGGTGAATGACGGATGAGTTCTTCACTGTTCCCCCTGGACATGACCGAAGGCTTCCCCCAGGGCGCAGACGGTGTCTCCGTGACGGGGGGGAAGCCTTCGGTGTGTGGCGCCGGGCCGGTGGGTGCTCAGACGAGGGCCGGGGTCGCTGCCGACCGGTTGTGGAACGGGCAGACGAGCTGGTTGGTCTGCCCCTTGGTGAGAGCGGCGGCGCCGGAGGCGGTGGTGCCGCCGCCGAGGAGACGCAGGATCTCGGTGGAGAGGAGGTCCTGCCTGCCCTTGAGGGCGTCGGCGGTGGTCTGGTCGGCGGCGAAGACCATTTCGGCGGCGATGTTGTCCTGGACGATGCGCGCGAGGTTGTCCAGGGCGACGGCCACGGGGTCGGCGGGGGGCTGCGCCGTCATCAGGTCGATGAGATGCGAGCCGACCTTGTCCTGGTTCATGTAGTTCTTGATGATGATGCTGTTCTGGTTCAGCTCGTAGGTGGTCCACAGCGACAGCACCACCGCGTACAGCCCGGACCAGGCGTCGTCCCCGACCTGCTTGCGCCAGCGCGTCAGAAGGTTGCCGACGCCCTGGATCTGCACCTTGGACGACCAGTACATGTTGGTGCGGATGCTCGGGTAGACCGCGTTGGAGAAGTCCTCGAAGGACTTCATGTCGAACTCGCGGGTGCGGATCGTGTCCGCGATGTAGTCGTGCGCGTGGTCGAGGATGAACGCGCAGGAGTCGTGCAGGTCGGTGGGAAGGCCGGCTTCCTCCAGCGTCGCGCGGGCGGTGTCGAGGGTGTCGGCGAAGGCCTGGAGCGGCACGGTCCAGCCGGTGTCCTTCGGCCCGGTGGAGGCGACCATGGCGAGGTCGTGCGGATCGATGTACTTCGCCTGTGACGCCGGGATGTTCTTCGGGTCCAGGTAGGGCGCGCAGATCGAGTAGATGCCCAGCGGGGTGTGGGCGATGGACTTGGCCAGCTCGAAGACCTCGTCCACGGGCCGGATCCGCTCCAGCACGGTGCCGTTGTCGACAAGGTGGTAGGTGCCGCCCACCATGTCGTTGTTGACGATGATGACGGGGCCGAGGTGCTTGGTCAGGTTGGCGCGCAGGGTGTCGTAGTTGCCGCGCATGCCCGTGTCGACGGCACGGATGTTGTCACGTGCGGCGGTCTTCCGGTCGGCGTCCGTGCCGGCGTGCGCGGCACCGGCCGTGGTCAGGTTGGTGAGAGCTGCGGTGGCGCCGACAGCGGCGGCGGCGCCGAGGACGGTTCTTCGGGTGGGCACTTTCGGTCTTCCCCCTCTGGAATGGCGCGCGATATCCCCATCTACGCGCGTTGTGTCCGGCGCTTGCCCCCATCGGTGCCGGAGGGCAAGCGCCGTTCTCCGCAACGGAGTTACATGGCCGGCGTCAGCCGAGGAACGCGGCGGACGGTACGACCACGCCGTACAGGTCGGCGATCGTCGCCAGGGCGCTGTGGTGGAGCTGCTCGGCGGACACCTCGGCCACGTCCGTCCTCAGGGCACGGGTGGCGGTGGCGTCGGCCACCACCGTGGGCCGGTTGCCCCGCAGGAACGCCCCCTGGGCCGTGAACGCGATGCACATGTGCGTCATGAAGCCGGCCAGCACCACATCGGTGTTCCCGGCTCCGTCCACCAGCTCGCCCAGGTCGGTGCCGTGAAAGGCGTTGGGCGCCTGCTTGGTGACGACCGGCTCACCGGCGAGGGGCGCGACCTTCTTGTGGATCCGGCCCACCTCGGCGTCCAGGTCGTACGGGCTGCCCGGCCCGCCGTCGTGCTGGACGTGAATGACCTTGGCACCCGCCGCGCGGGCCTGCTCCAGCAGCTCGGCAGCCTGGTCCAGGGCCGGCTCCCAGCCCTCCAGCTCCATGACGCCCTGGGTGTACGTGTTCTGGATGTCGATCAGGATCAGCGTCGAGTCGGCGAGCGACGCCGGGGTCTGGTCGAGGGCGCTGAGGTCGCGCAGGGTCTTCGAAGGCACAACTATCCCTTCTCACAAACACACATCGGAAGTTTCTGGCCATCTGTGGTGGCCGAGTAGACGCTACGATCCGGCACAGTTGGCGGCAATGTCGTACTACTTGCAGAAAATGACGTGCTGCCCGGACGTCCACGGGGGAACCGAATGAGCCTGATCCGAAGATTCATCGTCATCGTGCTGTTCGAGGGCGTCGACCTGCTCGACGTCACCGGACCACCCGAGGTCTTCGCCCTGCTGCGCCGCGAGCTGGACGGTGACACCGGCTACCACGTCGTCCTGGCGGCCGAGACCCTGGCACCCGTCACCACGGCGGCCGGCGTACGGGTCCTGCCCGACGTGACCTTCGACGAGGCGGCCACTCGCCGCATCGACACCCTCGTGGTCCCGGGCTCCGTCGACGTCGACGACCGGCGTCAGGTGCACGCCCTGGTGGACCCGGCCGTGGTCGTCCGGGTGAAGGAACTCGCCGGCCGGTCGCGGCGTGTCGCCTCCGTCTGCGTCGGTGCGCATCTCCTCGCCGCCGCCGGCCTGCTGGACGGCAAGCGGGCCACGACCCACTGGTCGACCGCCCAGCAGCTCGCCGCGGATCATCCGTCCGTCGAGGTCGACGCCGACCCGATCTTCATCCGGCAGGGCAACGTCTGGACCGGCGCGGGGCTCACGGCCTGCCTCGACCTGTCGCTCGCCCTGGTCGCCGAGGACTTCGGCGAGCCCGCGGCGATGCGCGTCGCCCGCCAGCTCGTGATGTACCTCAAACGCCCCGGCGGACAGAGTCAGTTCAGCGTGCCCATCGAAGCCGGCTCCGCATCCCGCCGCATGGACGACCTGCGTCTGCACATCACGCGGAACATCGCGGGATCGCTCTCCGTCGCCGATCTCGCCGCCCACGCCAGCATCGGCGAACGACAGCTCAACCGGCTGTTCCGCGACGAACTCGGCACCACACCGGGCGCCTACGTCGAATCCGCCCGCCTGGAAGCGGCGCGCAACCGCCTGGAGACGACGGACGACACCCTTGACCGCGTGGCGGCACTCTGCGGCTTCAACACCATCGACACCCTCATACGAGCCTTCCGCCGCCGCCTGGACATCACTCCGACCGAGTACCGGAACCGGTTCCGCCCCTCGGACAGCGCACGCTGAGCGACCAAGGGAGCAGCCGGGGGAAAACCAGACGGGGCCGGGAGAGCACCGTCCCGACCCCGCCCGCCCGCCACTCCGGCGAACGTTCCTCCCGCGCAGGCGCTACCGCTTCCCCGCCTTCCGGGTGGCCCTCAGCCACTCCTTGTTCATGTTCGTGATCGACACCAGCGGGATGCCCTTCGGGCAGGCAGTGGCGCACTCCCCCGTCAGCGTGCACCCGCCGAAGCCCTCCGCGTCCATCTGCGCCACCATGTCCAGCACACGGGTCTCCCGCTCGGGCGCGCCCTGAGGCAGCACGTTCAGGTGGTTGACCTTGGCGGAGGTGAACAGCATCGCCGCGCCGTTGGGACACGCGGCCACACACGCCCCGCACCCGATGCACTCCGCGTGCTCGAACGCGAAGTCGGCGTCGGCCTTCGGCACCGGTGTGGCATGCGCCTCCGGCGCGGACCCGGTGGGCGCGGTGACGTAGCCACCGGCCTGGATGATCCGGTCGAACGCGGACCGGTCCACCACCAGGTCCCTGATCACGGGGAAGGCCGCCGCCCGCCACGGCTCGATGTCGATCGTGTCGCCGTCCTCGAAGGACCGCATGTGCAGCTGGCAGGTGGTGGTGCGCTCCGGCCCGTGTGCGTCGCCGTTGATCACGAGGGAGCACGCGCCGCAGATGCCCTCGCGGCAGTCGTGGTCGAAGGCGACCGGCTCCTCACCGGCCAGGATGAGCCGTTCGTTGAGGACGTCCAGCATCTCCAGGAAGGACATGTCGGACGAGATGCCGTCCACCTCGTATGTGGACATGGCGCCTTCAGCGTCGGCGTTCTTCTGGCGCCAGACGCGCAGGGTGAGCTTCATGCGTAGCTCCGCTGGGTGGGGTGGACGTACTCGAAGACGAGGTCTTCCTTGTGCAGGACGGGTGCCGCACCGGTGCCGGTGAACTCCCAGGCCGCCGCGTAGCCGAACTCCTCGTCCCGGCGGGCGGCCTCGCCGTCCGGGGTCTGGGACTCCTCGCGGAAGTGGCCGCCGCAGGACTCGGCGCGGTGCAGCGCGTCGAGGCACATCAGCTCGGCCAGCTCCAGGTAGTCGACGATCCGGTTGGCCTTCTCCAGCGACTGGTTGAACTCCTCGCCGGTGCCGGGGACCTTGATGCGCCGCCAGAACTCCTCGCGGATCTGCGGGATGCGCTCCAGGGCCTTGCGCAGTCCCGCGTCGGTGCGGGCCATGCCGCAGAACTCCCACATCAGTTCGCCGACTTCGCGGTGGAAGGAGTCGGGGGTGCGGTCGCCGTCGACGGAGAGCAGCCGGTTCAGCCGGTCCTCCGTCTCGGCCAGCGCCTGGCGCACGACCGGGTGGTCTGCGGTGACCGGGTCCTGGTGGGGGTTGCGCGCCAGGTAGTCGTTGATGGTGGCCGGGAGCACGAAGTAGCCGTCGGCCAGGCCCTGCATCAGCGCGGAGGCGCCGAGCCGGTTGGCGCCGTGGTCGGAGAAGTTGGCCTCGCCGATCGCGAACAGGCCCGGGACGGTGGTCTGCAGGTCGTAGTCGACCCACAGGCCGCCCATCGTGTAGTGCACGGCCGGGTAGATGCGCATCGGCACCTCGTACGGATCCTCGTCGGTGATCCGCTGGTACATGTCGAAGAGGTTGCCGTACTTGGACTCGACGGCCCCCCGGCCCATCCGCCGGATCGCGTCGGCGAAGTCCAGGTAGACGCCCTGGCCGCCGGGCCCCACTCCCCTGCCCTCGTCGCAGACGTTCTTCGCGGCGCGGGAGGCGATGTCACGCGGGACCAGGTTGCCGAAGGACGGGTAGATGCGCTCCAGGTAGTAGTCGCGTTCGTCCTCCGGGATCTGGTTCGGCGGGCGGGTGTCGCCCTTGGCCTTGGGCACCCAGATCCGGCCGTCGTTGCGCAGCGACTCGCTCATCAGGGTCAGCTTGGACTGG
The DNA here is from genome assembly GCF_053598315.1 of Streptomyces sp. NPDC001153. NCBI lineage: Bacteria > Bacillati > Actinomycetota > Actinomycetes > Kitasatosporales > Streptomycetaceae > Streptomyces > Streptomyces sp. NPDC001153. Next base: position 112,010 of record NZ_JBSFJZ010000026.1, on the reverse strand, counting down.
TGGTCGCCGGTGCGCGGGATGCAGGTGGGGTGGATCTGCGTGAAGCAGGGGTTGGCGAAGTAGGCGCCGCGCCGGTGCGCCCGCCAGATCGCGGTCGCGTTGGAGTTCATGGCGTTGGTCGACAGGTAGAAGACGTTTCCGTAACCGCCGCTGGCCAGTACGACGGCGTCGGCGAAGTACGTGTCGATCTTCCCGGTGACCAGGTCCCGGGCCACGATGCCCCGGGCCCGTCCGTCGGTCACGATCAGGTCCAGCATCTCGGTGCGCGGGTGCATCTCCACGTTGCCCGCGGCGATCTGCCTGCTCAGGGCCTGGTAGGCGCCCAGCAGCAACTGCTGGCCCGTCTGGCCGCGGGCGTAGAAGGTGCGGGAGACCTGGACACCGCCGAAGGAGCGGGTGTCGAGCAGGCCGCCGTACTCACGGGCGAAGGGCACGCCCTGGGCCACGCACTGGTCGATGATCTCGACGGAGATCTGTGCGAGCCGGTGGACGTTGGACTCGCGGGCCCGGAAGTCGCCGCCCTTGACGGTGTCGTAGAACAGCCGGTGGATCGAGTCGCCGTCGTTGCGGTAGTTCTTCGCCGCGTTGATGCCTCCTTGCGCGGCGATGGAGTGGGCTCGGCGCGGGGAGTCCTGGTAGCAGAACTGGACGACGTGGTAGCCCTGTTCGGCCAGGGTCGCGCCCGCGGAGCCGCCGGCCAGGCCGGTGCCGACGACGATGATCGTGTGCTTGCGCCGGTTGGCGGGGTTGACCAGCTTGGCCTCGAAGCGGCGCTTGTCCCAGCGCTCGTGGATCGGGCCGGACGGGGCCGTGGAGTCGGTGACCGGCTCGCCCATCGCGTAGTTCACGTATTCGGTCATGTCAGCTCACCACTCCGGTCATGACGCCCACGGGTACGGCGATGAAGCCCGCCGTGAGCAGCAGCGCGAGGACGTTGGCGACGGTCTTCAGGGCGCGGTCGCGGGCGCGGCTGCCGACGCCGAGGGTCTGTGCGGCGCTCCAGAAGCCGTGCCGGATGTGCAGGCCGAGCGCGAGCATCGCGACGATGTAGATGACGTCGCCGTACCAGGTGGAGAAGGTGTCGACCACGTTCTGGTACGGGTGGCCCTCCTGGAAGCCGCCGGAGTGCACGGTGCCGGTGGTCAGGTCCAGGATGTGCCAGACGATGAACAGGCCGAGGATGATCCCGCCCCAGCGCATGGTGCGGGTGGCGTAGCTCGCCCGGGGCCTGCTGTGCACGTACTTGCTGGGCCGCGCCCTGATGTCGCGGCGGCTGAGCTGGTACGCGGAGGTGGCGTGGGCGACCACGGCGACGACGAGGACGATCCGGATGAGCCAGAGCGTCCACTCGTAGTGCATGAAGGGTTCGCCGATGGTGCGCAGCCAGTGGGCGTAGTGGTTGAACTCGCCCGCCCCGAAGTAGATCTTCAGGTTGCCGATCATGTGCGCGACCAGGTACAGCAGCATGATCAGGCCGCTGACGGCCATCACGGTCTTCTTGCCGACGGTGGAGTCCCACATCGTGCGCGCCATGGACGGCCGTCGGTCCGTCCGCGTTGCCAGAGCCATGGCCAGAACGCTAGGGCCGATGGTCCCGATCAGTCCAAGACATGGACCAGCTTGTTTCCATAGGCACGAGCTATCCTTGCAGGATGCAGTTCCAGCAGCTCCAGTACTTCGTCGCCGTCGCCGAGACCCGGCACTTCACCCGCGCCGCCGAGCTGGTGCATGTCGCCCAGCCGTCGCTGTCGCAGCAGATCAAGGCGCTGGAACGGGAGCTGGGCGCGGATCTGTTCCTGCGCGCCCGGGGCAACATCACGCTCACCGACGCCGGTGAGGCGCTGCTGCCGCTGGCCCGGCGGATCCTGGCCGACGCGGACACGGCCCGGTACGAGGTGCAGGAGCTGGTGCAGCTGCGCCGGGGCCGGGTACGGCTGGGGGCGACCCCGAGTCTGTGCACGGGCCTGCTGCCGGATGTGCTGCGCGCCTTCCACGACCGCTATCCCGGCATCCAGCTGCTGATCGAGGAGGGCGGCTCGCACGACCTGGTGCGGGAGCTGGCGCGCGGCGCCCTGGATCTTGCGCTGGTCGTCCTGCCCCTGCCGACTCCGTCTCCGGCGCTCACCACGGTGGAGCTGCTGCGCGAGGAGTTGGTGGTGGTGTCCTCACCCGAGGCGCCGGCTCCCGGGCGGGGCGGGCGGGTGGTGCGCATCGCCGATCTGGAGGGCGAGCGGCTGGTGATGTTCCGGCACGGCTACGACCTGCGGGAGCTGACCGTGGCGGCGTGCCGTTCCGCCGGGTTCGAGCCGGAGTTCGCGGTCGAAGGGGGCGAGATGGATGCGGTGTTGGGGTTCGTCCGGGCGGGGTTGGGGATCGCCGTGGTGCCGCGGATGGTCGCCACGCGGTCCGGGCAGGGGCTCAGGGTGACTCCGCTGGCCCGGCCCGGGTTGCAGCGCGCCATCGCACTGGCTCACCGGAGTGACGTGGCGCCGCCGCGGGCTGCACGGGAGCTGCAGCGGATGCTTCTCGAGCGGTGACGGCCACAGTCCGCGCCCCGGTGGGGGGCTGAGCCCCCCACCCCCGTATCAGCCGGTCGCGTCCACCAGGGCCAGGTCGTGCAGGCGGTCCGGTGGGCCCGGGCGGGCGTAGTACCAGCCCTGGGCCGTGTCGCAGCCCAGCATCCGGAGCTGTTCGGCCTGGGCGCCGGTTTCCACACCCTCGACGGTGACCGCCAGGTCCAGGCTGTGGGCGAGCGAGACGATCCCTTCGACGATCTTCAGGTCGACGGGGTCGGCGGGGAACTGCTGCATGCCCCGCGTGAAGGAGCGGTCCAGTTTGAGGATGCGCACCGGCAGGCGGCGCAGGTTGGCGAGGTTGGAGTAGCCGGTGCCGAAGTCGTCCAGGGCGATGTCGACGCCCATCTCGGCCAGCCGGTGCAGGGGCTTGAGCAGGTCGTCGTCGGCGCCGATGAGCGCGGACTCGGTGACCTCCAGGCACAGGGCGTCCGGGGCGACACCCGCGCGTTCCAGGATGTCGACGGTGTCCTGGACCAGGCCGGGATGGCTGAGCTGGCACGGCGACAGGTTGACGTTGATGCGCAGGGGCCCGGCGGTGGTCTCCTCGCCATGGCGTTCTCGCCAGGCGCGGGCCTGGCGGATGGACTCCTCCAGGACCCAGCGGCCGAGCGGGACGATCAGGCCGGTGTGCTCGGCGAGCGGGATGAAGCGGTCGGGGCCGAGGACGCCGTGCTGCGGGTGCAGCCAGCGCACCAGGGCCTCGGCGCCGCGCACGCTGCCGTCACCGAGGTGGACGAGCGGCTGGTACTCGATGAAGAACTCACCGCGTTCCAGGGCCGTGGGCAGGGCCGTCGTCAGGCCGTGGCGGGTGATCGCGCGGGCGTCCGCCTCCGGGTCGGCGAGTTCGGAGCGGTTGCCGCCCGCGGACTTGGCCCGGTACATGGTGATGTCGGCGCTCCGCAGGACCTCCGCCGCCGTGCGCTCGCCCGCCGGGCCCTCGACGATGCCCAGGCTGCCGCGCACCAGCAGGTCACGGCCGTCGATGCTGACCGGCGTGACGAGGGCGTTCATGATGCGCTCGGCGAGCTCGTCGACCTTGCGCTCGGTGCCAGGACCGGTGGTCAGGGCCACGAACTCGTCGCCGCCGAGCCGGGCGACCATCTCCCCGGGCGCGGTCGCACAGGACTGGAGCCGGTCGGCGACCTCCACCAGCAGCCGGTCGCCGGCCGCGTGTCCGAGGCTGTCGTTGACGGTCTTGAAGCCGTCCAGGTCGAGGTAGCACAGGCCGAAGCGCTGGCCCTCGCCCGCGTTCAGCGCCTTCTCCAGGCGCTCGAAGAACAGCGAGCGGTTGGGCAGGCCGGTGAGCGCGTCGTGGGTGGCCTCGTAGCGCAGCCGGAGGTTGAGCAGCCGGCGCTCGGTGGTGTCCTCCATGAGGGCGAGCTGGTACTGCGGATCCCCGTCGGCGTCGCGCAGCAGGGAGACCGTCAGGTTGGTCCACAGCACCGTGCCGTCGGGACGGTTGAAGGCCTTTTCGAGGTGGTAGTGCTCGCGGTCGCCGCGGACGAGCTCGTCGTACAGCTTCCAGGTCTGCGGCGCGTCCTCGGGGTGCACCCAGTCCTGGACGCGGCGGCCGCGCAGGGCGTGGTCGGACTGGCCGAACATGCGCAGCAGCGCCTCGTTGACCTGCAGGACGTTGCCGTCGAGGTCGGCGATGCCGATCCCTATGGCGGCGCCCTCGAAGACCGCGCGGAAGCGGGCCTCGCTGGCGTGCAGCGCCTGGGCGACCACGCCCTGGGCCCTGAGCGCGGCCTGGGCGATGGACTCCTGCTCGGCGAGGGTGCGTTCGCGCAGCGCCCCGGCGTATCCGGCGGCCATCGCGTGCTGCAACCGCGAGCAGCGCAGGCGCGGTTCGTCCTGGGGGCCGTCCCCGGCGCAGTACAGCACCAGGTAGGCGTCCACGCAGTCCAGGGTCCGGGTCAGCGCCTCGGGGTCGGTGCAGTGCGCGCCGACCAGGGCGGCGCCGACCCCCTTCGCACCGTCCGCGTCGAAGCCGTGTGCCCGCAGCAGCTCGCTCAACCGGCGTGCGAGCGGAAGCAGTTGTTCCTCGAACTCGGCTCGGGTCAGCGACGTGGAGGTCACCGGGTAGACCGCCCGGCTCCAGATCGTCGTGAACCGGCGCAGTCTGTCCTCCGGCCCGTCCGGCTCGGCGCTCACGCCGTACGCCCCACGCCGGCGAACCCGGAGAAGGCGAACGGATCCTCGTCCTCCGGCGCCGACTCCGGCCGCCAGTCCGGCATCGGCACCAGTCCCGGTTCCACCATGTCGTACCCCTCGAAGAACCGCGCGATCTCGTCGCGCGAGCGCATGATGAGCGGATTGCGAATGTCCTTGTATACGTCCACCGCGCCCTCGGCCCGCTCGGCAGGCACCGGGATTCCCTCGTACGAGGCATGGGTGAGGATCAGCAGGCTGCCGGGCGCGAGCGCGTCGCGCAGTTCGGCCACCGCACCGTAGGGGTCGTCCGCGTCTTCCACGAAGTGCAGTATGGCAACGAGGAGGAGGGCGACCGGGCGGTTCCGGTCGATCAGCCGCTCCACCTGGGGGCTGGAGAGGATCTCCTGGGGCTTGCGCAGGTCCGCGGCGACGACGTCCGCGGTGGCGTTTTCGGCCAGCACCGCCTGGCTGTGCGCGACGGCAACCGGGTCGTGGTCGACGTAGACCACGTGGGCGCCCGGTACGGCCGCCTGGGCCACCTCGTGGACGTTGCCGAAGGTCGGGATGCCGGAGCCTATGTCGAGGAACTGGGTGATGCCCTCCCCGGCGGCGAACCGCACGGCACGCCGCATGAACGCCCGGTTGGCCTGCATGATCTTCGGCAGGCCCGGCATGAACTCCATCGCCTTGCGGGCCGCTTCCCGGTCCACCTCGAAGTTGTGCGAGCCGCCCAGGTAGTAGTCGTAGATCCGCGAGACGCTCGGCACCGTGATGTCGATGCTCCGTGGGGCCCAGGCGGGGCGCTCCATGTATCTCTCCAAGGGTGGACGACAGGGACAGGCGATCCGGTGTTCGAGCTGAGGCTACTGATCGCCCGGCGAAGGAGCGACCCAAACCGGAAATTGACCGTCCGTTCCCCGCCACTGCCTGCGGCAAGTGCCCGTATGGCACCGCTGTGTGACGGATTCCGGCGCACAAAGCGGTCCGCCCCCTCCGTGCGGTGCGGAGGGGGCGGACCTTCGGTGGCGCTCCGGGCCGGGCGGGGCGATCGACCCTGGGGAGGTGATCTAGTTGCCCGGCGCGCCGACCGGCTTGCCGTCGGGCGAGACGGCGTACCAGGTGCCGCCCACGCCCTGACCGTTGGTGTCTCCGGGTGCCTTGTCCCCGGAGAAGGTGTAGATCGGCCAGCAGTTGACCGTCATCTGCTGCACACCGTCGGGACGGGTGAAGCCCATCAGGCCCTTCTTCTTGACGCCCTGGGTGTCCCCGGGCTTGACGATGCCGACGGCCGGCCACTTCTGCAGGCAGGCTCCGGTGCAGTTGGAGACGGACTTCGGCCAGGCCTTGTCCTTGAGGAAGCGGTAGACCGTCATGCCGTGCTTGTCGACGATGATGTCGCCGAGCTTGGGGTCCTTGCGGACGGAGAGACCGGGCAGGGCGGCCAGGGAGGCCTTCTTCCCGTTCGGGGCCAGCGCGAACCACTTGCCGCCCACGCCCTGGCCGTTGACGTCTCCGGCGTTGACGTCCTTGGCGTAGCGGTAGGCGGGCCAGCCGCCGATGGTGAGCTGCTTGGTGCCGTCGGCGCGGGTGACCTCGCCGAGCAGCGCCTTGTCGATGCCGGCTCCGGCCGTGGCGTCGCCGGCGGGCACGGGCGGCCAGGTGGTGGCGCAGTCGCCGGCGCAGTTCGACTTGGGCGGGTTGGCGGTGTCCTTGTCGAACCGGTAGAGGGTGAGGCCGGCGCCGTCGGTCAGCACGCTGCCCAGGTCGGGGTTGGTGGCCACGGTGAGCTTGCCCGCGGGGGCGGCCGCGGTCGGGGAGCTGGAGCTCTGGTTGCCGTCGGCGCCGTAACCGTTGCCCGATCCGGTGCCGACCCCGGCACCGGTGGTCGGGCTGCCCGCGGGCGCGGTGGCCCCGACGTTCTGGGCCGCCGATGCCGGGGTGGTGCTGTTGTCCTGACCGCACGCCGTCGTCAGCGCCAGCACCGCAGCGGCTGTGGCCACCAGTGAGGCGGTCCGCCAGGAGGTCTTCATGTCCAACTCCCCATATATGCCTGGATGTTGCAGCGCTCTGCCGCGCCGCCGCACGGCCATGGGTACGCACCGAGGGGGCCGGAGCGTTCAATGGGGAGCGGAAGTTCTTCGGGAAATTCTTTCCGGGCCCTGTGACCGGTGCCGCCGCCCGTGCCGGCGCGGGGAGCCCGCAATGGCGTGGGCAGGGCACCAATCACGCTGTTCTTCGCGTCAAACCATTGATCGCGCTATGTCCTCCCTTCGGAGCAATCCGGGCGCACTACGGCGTACGACCTGGTTCCGCACCCCCATGATCGTCGCGTGCATGGACCCGAAGTGACCCGATGCGCGCCCGCCGCACGGGTGTTGGCGCTGGTGACCCTGACCTGGACCCTCGTGGGCTGCCCGGTCGGCAGCGTTTCGGCCGACGCCTGCGCGTACGCCTCCACGGGCACGGGCGGCACGGTGGCGGTCGCCCGCGCAGGCGGCGACCACTGGCCGACGCTGCCGCCCTGCCCGACGCCCACCCCGCCCCCGCCCACACCGACCCCCAGCCCGCCGCCACCGCCCCCGAAGCCGGCACCGCCGAAGCCGAAGCCGAAGCCGGCTCCGCGCCCGGTGCCGAAGCCGACGCCAACACCGAAGCCACCGGCCCGGCCCGCCCCGGATCCGCCGGCGCCGCGGCCCACACCCCCTCCCCCTCCCTCTCCCGCACCGACTCCGGCCCCCGACCCGAAGCCGAAGGCCGCCCCGCCGCCCTCGGCGAGGCCGGTGAGCTATCCGGCGTACCACCCCCACCCCGCCGCGCACCGCGCGCCCGGCCACACCACCCCGGTCATCTATGTCCTGCTCATCACCGTTCCGGCGATCGTCGCCGTCGCGGCCCTGCGCCCGCGCTGATGCGCCGGCCCGCTCATCTTCTGGAGGTATCCGTTGCCGGATTGGCTTGTTCTCGTCCTCGCGATGCTGGCGGCCTGCGCCGTGGTGGTGGTCGTCACCGTCGTGCGGCACAAACGTGCCCCCGAGGACGAGGATCCCAGCGAGACCCCGGACGTCATCGAGTACATGACGATGTGGATCGGTGTCGTGTACGCCATCGTCCTGGGCCTCGCCATCGCGGGCGTGTGGGAGGCCCACAGCTCCGCGCAGGACTATGTGCAGTCCGAGGCCCAGGCGCTGCACGAGATCTCGGAGCGGGTCCGGGTCTATCCGCCGGACGTCCGTGACAAGGTGCGCAGCGATGTCAACGCCTATGTCAGCTATGTCGTGCACCACGAGTGGCGGACGATGTCGCACGACGAGCGCGTCACCGACCGCGGCGCACAGCTGCTGCAGAAGGTGCGCCAGGACGTCACCGACTACCAGCCGAAGAACGACTTCGAGGCGCAGGCCTACCAGCCGCTGCTGGACCAGATGACCGCGGCCGACCAGGCGCGCAACGACCGTGCCGACTCCACCGGGGCCACCATGCCGGCGGTGGTGTGGTGGGGCCTGCTCACCGGGGCGCTGATCACCATCGGCATGGTGTTCGCACTGCAGATCCGGCGGACCAGACGCGAGCTGGTCCTGGCGGGCCTGTTCTCCGCGACCATCGCGTTCATGCTGTTCCTCATCTGGGACTTCGACGCCCCCTTCAGCCGGGGCATCGCGGTGACCGCGGAACCGTTCATGAACATGTTCCCGGGGGTCACCGGCTAGCGCCCCACCGCACGATCGCCGACAGGCCTTCGCCCCGGATCCCCCGAGGGACCGGGGCGACTGCCGTGCCTGACGTCCGGCGGGCGACCGGGGCGTCAGGTCCGCTTCTCGTTCCGGCGGCGCAGCCAGAACGCGCCGCCCCCGACGACCGCCAGGGTCACGAGTCCGGCGCCGATGGCCACGTCGGCCGGCGTGGCGCCGCTGGACCTGCTGCCGCCGACACCGCCCTGGACGCCGCCGAGCACGGTGAACGCGGCCGGGCGGACCAGGGTACGGCCGCCGCAGTGGATGGTGATGTCGTACCGGCCGGGCGGGGCGTCGCGGTCGATCTCGGTGGTGCCGCGGGCGGTCTCGTCGCGGAAGTCGTTGAAGTCGGTGGTGGGGAAGGCGCGGGAGGACATGGTGCCGCCGTGGCAGCCGTCCACGCTGACGGCGAGCCGGCCGCCGGCCGGGAGCACGCCGGGCTTGGAGACGATGTTCCTCAGGCTGCCGTCGCCACGGTCACCGGAGTCGTCATCCCGGCCGGAACCCTCCTCCCGGCCGGAACCCTCCTCCCGGCCGGAACCCTCCTCCCGGCCGGAGCCCTCCTCCCGGCCGGAGCCTTCCTCCCGGCCGGAGTCGCCGCCGCGGCTGAAGTCGTCGGCACGGCTGCTGTCGCCGCCCCGGCCGCCGCTCCCGTTGTCGTCGCCCGGGCCGGAGTCCTCCTCCCGGCCCGCGTCGCGGCCCTGCTCCCCATTGTCGTTGTTGTCGTTCGAACGGTTGACGTTTCCGTGGTTGTTGAAGACCGGGTGCCTGTTGAGGTTGCCGCCGTTGCCCGTGCCGTCCGCGACGGACACGGGGGCGGCGAGCCCGAGCACGGCGACCGCGGCGCACGCGGCCGCCAGGGCGCGTTGGTTTCGCATGTGTTCCTCCGCGGGAGGCGCCCGGGGCTCGTCCCCGGTCGATCGGCGAGAAAACGCCTCCCGGGAAGACCCTCGGGGGTGCGGAACACGCCCGCATGTCGAGAATGGTCCGTCCTGGTGAGCCAACAGGCCGCGCGAAAAGCACATAATCGCATATTGCTGCAGGTCACGGACCGTCAGAAATTTTCTCCGTACGGCAACTCGGATGGCGCACCACAAAGGCCCGTGGGCCACCCGTTCGCCAGTCGTCCCGTCGCCCGCCGCACGCGCGGGACTTAGCGTTTTCCCATGCGCGATGACCGTGGCGAGGCCGCGTCGAGAGGGGATGGCGAATGTCTGCGTACGGGCTGCCCGGGCTTGCCGAAGAGGAGGAGCGGCGGAGGAGGCGCGCCCCGTGGGGCGTCATAGCGCTGGTTCTGCTGACCGGTCTGGCGCTCATTCGGAATGGTTCGGGTGAGTTCGACATCGGTCCGCCGCAGCCCGCCTCGGCTGCGGCCCCGGACAGCCGCGTCGGCGCGGGCACCTTCTCCACGGTTCCGACGTCGCTCGGGTTCTCGGCCGCCAACCGGGTCCGCATCCCCGCGATCCAGGTGAACGCCCCGGTCATGCCCGTCGGACTGGACGCGGCCGGCTGGGTCGCCGCGCCGCCGCCGGAGGATCCCAACCTGGCGGGCTGGTTCACCGGTGCCGTATCCCCCGGCGAGAAGGGGACCGCCGTCATCGTCGGGCACGTCGACAACCAACGGGGCCCCGCCGTGTTCTACGGGCTCGGGGCCCTGAAGAAGGGAAACCGGATCGAGGTCCTGCGCAAGGACGGAAAGACCGCGGTGTTCGAGACCTATGGTGTCGAGGTCTTCTCCAAGAGCGGTTTTCCGGGGGACCGCGTCTACGGCTCGAAGGGAACACCGGAACTGCGGGTCATCACCTGCGGCGGTGGTTTTTCCAGGAAGAACGGTTACGACGGAAACGTCGTCGTCTTCGCCCGTCTGGTCGGGGTGAACTGAAGCCACCGCGGCCGGGCGGGCGAAGACCCGGGAAACCGTCATACGCGCCGGCGCGGCGGCACGGTCATCCGGTATCCGGAGTCGAGGAGATGGGGCAGCCATTCACGGATCGCGCGGACGGTCTGCGACCGGTCGCCCCCGGCGTCGTGGGAGAGCACCACGACGCCGGGGGCGGCGCCGCTCTCCACCCGGTCGACGATGGTGCCGGTGCCGGGCTCCGTCCAGTCGGTGGTGTCGACCGTCCAGGCCATCGGCTCCATGCCCAGCTCGGCGCCCAGCTGGAACGCGGCCCGGTTCCAGGCGCCGTAGGGCGCGCGGAACCACTGCGGGCGCTCGCCGTAGGTGTCCTCGATGACGTCGCTGGTGCGCTTCATCTCGGAGCGGATCTGCTTGCGGTCGAGGGTCGTCAGCAGCGGATGCGTCCAGGTGTGGTTGCCCACGACATGGCCTTCGTCGGCCATCCGGACCACCAGCTCCCTGTTGTCGACGACGCACTCGCCGCACACGAAGAACATGGCCCGCACGTCGTACTTGGCGAGGGTGTCCAGGATGTGCGGGGTGTAGTCCGGGTTGGGGCCGTCGTCGAAGGTCAGCATCATGCTCCGGCCGCGCCCGGAGATCCGGAGGATGGGCTCCTTGCGGGCCTTCAGTCGGTGCGGCGCGGCACGCGGCGGTCCGTAGCCGGTGAGCGGCTGGAGCCGGAAGGCGGAGGACTTGGGCACCTGACGGGCCTGCGGTCCGGGCGCGGGGGCGGCGGTCCCGGCGCCGTCCTCGGCGCCAGTCGCGAGTACGGCCCCGGCGGCGCCCGCCGCCCCCAGCGCGGCGGCACCGCCCAGGAGCATCCGGCGCCGTGTCAGCAACTGATCCTTCTGCATGACTCATCACTCGCCCCACCGGACTCCGGCGCACCACAACGACACTGGTGCGGCGGCGGGAATACACCCGGACGGACCAGCGCCGGGGCCGGTGCACCGCCTCCCGGCCCCCGCCGGGGACCGGACGCTCAGCGGCGGCGCACCAGCGGGAACGGCAGGGTCTCCCGGATCGTCATGCCGGTGAGGAACATCACCAGCCGGTCGACGCCGAGGCCGAGGCCGCCGGTCGGGGGCATCGCGTACTCGAGGGCCTGCAGGAAGTCCTCGTCCAGCTCCATGGCCTCCGGGTCGCCGCCGGCGGCCAGCAGCGACTGCTCGGTGAGCCGCCGGCGCTGCTCGACCGGGTCGGTCAACTCGGAGTAGGCGGTGCCGAGTTCGGTGCCGAAGGCGACGAGGTCCCAGCGCTCGGCGAGCCGCGGGTCGCTGCGGTGCTGCCGGGTCAGCGGGGAGACGTCGGTCGGGAAGTCCCTGTAGAAGGTGGGGAGTTGGGTGCGCTCCTCGACGAGCCGCTCGTACATCTCCAGGACGATGTCACCGGGTCCGTCGTCGGCGGTGTACGGCACTCCGGTCCGGTCGCACAGCCGGTGCAGCCGCAGCAGTTCGGTACCGGGGCCGATCTCCTCCCCCAGTGCCTCGGAGATCGCGCCGTAGACCGTTCTGACCGGCCACTTCCCGGAGATGTCGTGCTCCTGCCCGCCCTTGCGTGCCACCGGGGAGCCGAAGGCTGCGGTCGCCGCGCCCTGGATCAGCTCGCGCGTCAGGTCGAGCATGACGTCGTAGTCGGCATACGCCTGGTAGGCCTCCAGCATGGTGAACTCGGGGTTGTGCTTGTAGGAGACACCCTCGTTGCGGAAGGTGCGGCCCAGTTCGAAGACCTTCTCCAGGCCGCCGACGCACAGGCGCTTCAGGTACAGCTCGGGGGCGATGCGCAGATACAGGTCGAGGTCGTAGGCGTTGATGTGGGTGGTGAAGGGGCGCGCGTTGGCGCCGCCGTGGATCTGCTGCAGCATCGGGGTCTCGACCTCGACGAAGCCGCGGTCGAGCAGGCCCTGCCGCAGGGCCTGTACGGCGGCGGAGCGGGCCCGGATCACGGCGCGGGCGGCGGGGCTGGTCGCGAGGTCGAGATAGCGGCGGCGGACCTTCGCCTCGGGGTCGGTGAGGCCGCGGCGTTTGTCCGGCAGCGGGCGCAGGCACTTGCCGGTGAGCTGCCAGGAGGTGACGAAGACGGTGGGTTCGCCCTTGTCGCTGAGGCCGGTGCGGCCGGTGGCGGTGATGTGGTCGCCGATGTCGGTGCCGGCGGTGAAGCGGTGGAGGGCGGCGGCCGAGCGCTCGCGGGTGAGGGCGATCTGGTGGTCACCGGACCAGTCGCGCAGCACGGCGAAGACGATGCCGCCGAAGTCGCGGACCAGCATGAGCCGTCCGGCGACGGTGACGTCCTCGTCGGGGGGCACGTCGGCGAGGGCGTGGGTGGGGGCGGGGACGCCGACCGGGTAGGGGTCGGTGCCGTCGGCGCGCAGCCGGTCGAGCTTGTGGTGCCGGACGCGGACCTGGTCGGGCAGGCCGGCGCCCGGTGCGGCGGTCCCGGCCTGGTCCCCTCCCTCGAGGCCGAGCGCCGTCAGCGGAGGCAGCCCCGCCGTGGTGGCGGGCGGCTGCCCGGCCTTCGGGTGCCCCTTTCCCCAGAGTTTGCGCAACGACGGTACGGAGACGAAGCCTTCGGCGATGCCGGAGGCCAGGCCGATGCGGGCGAGGGCGGCGGTGTCGCCGTAGCAGATGAACCGTGGGTACCAGTCCGGGTGGTACTTGGCGTTGGAGCGGTACAGGGCCTCCAGCTGCCACCAGCGGGAGAAGAACAGCAGCAGGCGCCGCCAGAGCCTGAGGACCGGCCCGGCGCCGATGCGGGCGCCCTCCTCGAAGACCGACCGGAAGACGGCGAAGTTCAGCGACATCCTGCGGATGCCCAGCTTGGGGGCGGCGGCGCACAGCTCGGCGACCATGAACTCCATGACCCCGTTGGGGGCGGCACGGTCACGGCGCATCAGGTCCAGGGAGACGCCGTCGCGGCCCCAGGGCACGAAGGAGAGCAGGGCGAGCAGCCGGCCGTCCTCGCCGAGGGCCTCCACGAGCAGGCAGTCTCCGTCGGCGGGGTCGCCGAGCCGGTCCAGGGCCATGGAGAAGCCGCGCTCGGTCTCGGTGTCGCGCCAGGCGTCGGCCTTGTCGACGATCTCCTCCATCTCCCGTTCGGTGAGGGTGGCGTGCCGGCGGATGCGGCAGGTGGCACCGGTACGGCGGACGCGGTGCACGGCCTGCCGGGTCACCCGCATGTCCCGGCCGTCCAGGTCGAAGGAGGCCACCTGCACGATCGCCTCGTCGCCGAGCTGGAGGGCGCCGAGGCCGGCGCGGGCGTAGGCGCGGGCGCCGTCCTCGGAGGCGCCCATCACGGCGGGCGCCCAGGCGTACCGGCGGGCCACGTCCAGCCAGGCGGCGATGGCGTGCGGCCAGGCCTCGGGATCGCCGACGGGATCGCCGCTGGCCAGGCAGACGCCGGCCTCGACGCGGTAGGTGACGGCGGCCTTGGCGCTGGGCGAGAAGACGACGGCCTTGTCGCGGCGGGTGGCGAAGTAGCCGAGGGAGTCCCGATCGCCGTAGGCGGCCAGGAGGGCGCGGATCCGGGCCTCCTCGTCGCCGTGCAGGGCGGCTTCCAGGCGCTGGGAACGGAACAGTGCGGCGGCGGCGTTCAGCAGGGCCAGGGCGCCGAGCAGGCCGAGCACGAAGGTGACCTGGCGGGGCGGGTGGCCGGAGAAGGAGCGGCTGGAGACCAGCCCGCCGCACACCCGGTCGGCCGCCCAGGCCAGGTGCTGGTTCGCCGGGAGCGTGCCCGGGAACAGCATGACGAGCCCCCAGCCCAGCAGAATCGCCACCACGAGACCGCCCAGCAGTACGGCGAGCGCCCGCCAGACCGCGCCGTGGCGGGAGGCGGCGTAGAACTCCCCGCGGGCCACGACGAGCAGGAGCAGCAGCAGACCGCACAGCACCAGGGACGGCAGAGACTCGGCGTACATGCCGAGGCCCACGCCGAGCGCGTCGGTGAGGACCACCAGGCCGAGATAGACGACGACCAGCCACCAGGCGACCTTCTTGCGGGCGGCGGTGGCGCCGGCCAGCAGGAACAGGAAGACGGCGTAGGCCAGGTTGGCGCTGATGGGCAGGAGCAGCAGGTCGAGGGCGTGCACGACCGGGCGGAGCAGGTCGCGCAGCGGTTCGCTGAGCGCGAGCAGGGCGCACAGCAGGCCGAGCGCGGCGAAGAGCGTCGCGAAGGCCTCGGGCACCCAGCCGAGCCGCCCGCCGGCGGGCGGGCGTATCGGGGCCGTGGGGTCCCTCCGTGCGGCGGGCTCCGCGCTGGCGGTCATGGTTCCGACTGTAGGAAGGGCTCGCGCGGCTCGCCCGTCGAGGGGATGCCGGGGGCGCCCCCGGGAGACCGGCGTCCCCTGTACTGAGACGGCAGGGACGCCGGGGGCGCGACTGCGGGCGGCCGACGTCCCGCACGCAGGGGCCGCTCCGGGAGCCCGGCATCCCGCACGCAGAGGCGGGTGCGGGGGGCCGGACGGCCCGGGAGACCGACGTCCCGCGCACCGGAGCGGCCCGCGAGACCGGCGTCGCCCCCACCGGGACGGGGGCGGGGCCAGGCCATCAGCCCGGCATGCCACCCGCCGAGCCGACGCACGCGCGCCACCCAGGAGCTGCCCGCACCGATCGCACCGGCCACAAGCGCCAACCCCCGAACGACAAGCGCCCCGCGAGGCCACCTCAGCGGGCGAACCACCAGCCCCACCACCGGACCGCCCCAGCCCTGGCCACAAGCCCCACCAGACCGCCACCCCTGGCCTCAAGCCCACACCGCCCGGCGCCGCCTGCCCGAACGGCGCCCCGACGTGGGCCGTCGGCCGACGGCGGCCCGGCCCCCGCCACGGTCCGCCCGACCAGGCCAGGCCCCACCACCCGGCCCGACAACCCGCCGAGCCCACGACCGCCCCGGCCAGACAACCGCCCACCCGACAGCCGCACGGCACCCGCCGGACGCCCCACGGCTCTGCAGGAACAGGGGATTCCGATAGCCTCGCCACCGTGACGGAACAGCACTCGCACACACCCTCGAACCAGTTCGAGCGAGGTACGGACGGGCCGAAGGTCATCCTGGTCGGGGTGGACGGCTCCGACTCCTCGCTGCGTGCCGCGGCGTACGCGGGCGGGCTCGCCCGGCGGCAGCACGCACTGCTGGCCGTGGTGTACGTACAGCCGGTGCTGGCCGCCGGGGCGGCGCTCGGGGCGCCGGTGGCGGAGACGACCGACGAGATCGCCGAGGACCTGGTCACCTACATCCGGGAGGCGGCCGAGCGGGTCAAGGGGATATTCGAGGTGCGCTGGGAGTTCCACACCTTCCGCGGCGACCCTTACAGCGGGCTGGTGAAGGCGGCCGACGAGCTCAAGGCGGACGCGGTGATCGTGGGCGCCTCGGAACAGGCCGGTCACCGGATCATCGGCTCGGTGGCGATCCGGCTGGTGAAGGCGGGACGCTGGCCGGTGACGGTCGTCCCGTAGAGCGCCCACAGCAGCAGCGGGGTCGCCGGCAGCGGCATTCCGGTGAGGGCGGCCGCAGAGCCCCATGGCCGGGCCCCACGGCGCGCTGGGCCGGCGGGCGGGCCACCCGGGAGCCGGGCAGTGCGCCGAGGCACGGCGATGGCGAGGCCGTGCTACAGGGGCTCGCCGCCCTGCGCGCCGCCCCACCGCCCGGCTGCGGCTGCCGGCCCGGCCCCGCCCGGCCCGCGGCCCGCGCCTCGACGCCCGCCCGGGCCGTGCGTGGCGTCTTCCCTGTCCGACACCCCTGAGCCATCATGATCCGCCGTCAGCCGTTGCCGTCGGCGAAGAGGTGAGGCGCATGGCCAGGCTCCGCGCGGGCGAGGGGATTCTCCGCCGCAAACCCATCGAACGCATCGAGGAGACCGAGGTCGGCGAGGGCACCCGGCTGGACCGCTCGCTCGGGCTGTGGCAGCTCACCGCGATCGGGGTGGGCGGCATCATCGGCGCCGGTATCTTCACGCTCGCGGGCACGGTCGCCAACGGCACGGCGGGGCCGGCGGTGGTGGTGTCGTTCCTGGTCGCCGGTGTGGCGAGCGCCTGTGCGGCGCTGTCGTACGCCGAGTTCGCCGGACTGATCCCGAAGGCGGGATCGGCGTACACCTACGGCTATGCGGTGCTCGGCGAGTTCGCGGGCTGGTTCATCGGCTGGGACCTGCTGCTGGAGTACACCGCGATCGTGGCCGTGGTGGCGATCGGCATCTCGGGCTACTTCGGGTTCCTGGTCGAGGAGATGGGCGCGAAGCTGCCGCACTGGATGCTGGGGGCGCCGGGCACCGGGGACGGGCACCGGGTGGACCTGTTCGCGGTCGTGCTGTGCCTGCTGATCGCCTGGCTGCTGAACCTGGGCATCCGCAGCGCGGCCCGCTTCGAGACGTTCGTGGTGGTACTGAAGGTCCTGGTGGTGCTGCTGGTGATCGGGGTGGGCGTGTTCCACATCGACTCGGCGAACTACCAGCCGTTCTTCCCGTTCGGCATCGGCGGCGCCTTCACCGGCGCGGCGACCGTGTTCTTCGCCGTGTTCGGCTACGACGCCATGTCGACGGCCGCCGAGGAGTCCAAGGACGCCCAGCGGCACATGCCGAAGGCGATCATCTACTCGCTGGTGATCTCGATGGTGCTGTACGTGGCGGCGTGCCTGGTGCTGACGGGCATGCAGGACTACCGGCACATCGACCCGGAGAGCGGCTTCTCGAGCGCGTTCAAGGCGGTGGGTCTGAACGCGCTCGCGGACGTGATCGCGGTGGGCGCGATCATCGGCATCCTCACGGTGATGTTCACGTTCATGCTGGGCGTCACACGGGTGTGGTTCGCGATGTCCCGGGACGGGCTGCTGCCCCGGTGGTTCGCCAAGACGCACCCGACGCGGCACGTGCCGACCCGCGTCACCTGGATCGTCGGTGCGGCCTCGGCGGTCATCGCCGGGTTCGTCCCGATCGGCGAGGCGGCCGAGCTGACCAACATCGGCATCCTGCTGGCGTTCGTGGTGGTGTGCACGGCGGTGATCGTGCTGCGCTACCGGCAGCCGGACCTGTCGCGCACCTTCCGTACTCCGTGGATGCCGGTCGTACCGGCCATGGGGGTCGTCTTCTCGGTCTGGCTGATCACGTTCCTGATGTGGCAGACCTGGGTGCGGTTCGCCGTGTGGTTCGTGATCGGCTGCGTGATCTACTTCGGCTACTCCTACCGGCGCTCGGCGCTGGCCGAGGTGCGGCCCGCCCGATGACCGGCCGCGAGGCCGTACCGGTCCGGGACGAGCTCGGCCCCGGCGGCCTGCGGGCGGGCCGCCGCTCCGGGCGGGGCCGGGTGCCGGGACTGCTGTCGCTCGTGGTTCTGGCACGCGGCCGCGGCCGCGAGGACCGCGGTGAGGGCGAGTGCCACCTGTTGTCTGCGTCCGATCATCAGCTCACCCCAGGGATGTCGTACGACCGACAAAGCTGTTGACGCATATATGGGTATGAATCCAACTCATCGGATAAACGGCCCGAGTGCTGTCATTAGCCCGTCCGGCGCCGTCCCGGACCGTCGGTCCGACCGTTCGCCGACGGGATCGACCGTCCGCCGCAGAGCCGTGCGCGCGCCCTGTCCCCCGGCCGCACCCTGCGCTGCCATACGGCCATGACGGCCGGAACCTCACTGATCCACAAGGCGGCGGCACGGGCCCACGGGACGACGACCGCCGAGCACGAACTGGCCGCGCTCCAGCGCGAGCACGGCGGACCGCTCTTCGCCCTGCTGCTCAGGCTCTGCGACGGCGACCGGCAGCGCGCCGAGGACCTGGTCCAGGAGACCCTGGTGCGCGCCTGGCAGCATCCCGAGGCGCTGCACGCGGAGGACTTCGACTCCGTACGGCCCTGGCTGCTGACGGTCGCCCGGCGGCTCGCGATCGACGCCCGGCGGGCCCGGCAGGCCCGGCCCCGGGAGACCGGCGCCGAGATCCCGGAGAGCGCGCGCGTGACCGCCGATCACGCCGAACGGGCCGCCGCGATGCTCGATGTCCGGGAGGCTGTGAAGACGCTCACGCCGGAACACCGTGACGTCCTTGTACTCGTGTACTTCCTCGGGGCCAGTGTGGCGGAAGCGGCGCAGACCCTGGGCGTTCCACCCGGTACCGTGAAGTCCCGCGCGTATTACGCGCTGCGCGCGCTGCGCCGGGTCCTTCCGGATTATGCGGCGGACCTGCACTGAAACCGGAGGCCGGGTCAAACCTCGGCAAAGCGCCTTGCTGTGGCCCCCGTTCGGGCAATGGGCTGTCCTCATCCGCGTTCCGGGCGGGCGGCCCGACCCAGGGGCCGGGCGACGCGCACGTACCGGAGGAAGGGCAGGAAGGGATGCTGCACAGAGGGCACGAGAGCACGGACGGCACCGACGGCGGTGAACTGGTCGTCCCCATGGCCTGGTTGTATGCCGAGTACATCGCCGACGAGCTGCTGCGCACCGGCGATCTGATGCCGCCGACGTCCTTCGAGTTCCGGGCCGGCCGTGACGCGCTGGCGCTGACCGTCTTCCTGTCCGACACCGACGGGGAGCTGTCCGGCATCCGGGTGATCTCCCAGCTGGAGAACTGGCTCTCCCTGACCGCCTACGACCAGCCGTGGCGGGACTGGGTGCGCGAGCGCATGGCCGAGCTGACCGAAGGGGCCGACCGGTCCGGCACGCGTTCGCCCGACCTGGCCCTCGCCGTGGACGCCTGGCGCTGGCTGGAGGAGACCGAGCTGCTCGCGCCGGACCTGGACGCGGTGCCGGGCGGCGGCGGGCCGGCCGGCGAGGACGACGGGCCGAAGGTGTGGACGCCGGCCTGGCGCCTCGGGCTGCCCCTCGGGCACCTCGCGATCCATCTGTTCTGACCGCCCCTCCGGGGCTTTCCGAAGTTTTCCGGAATCGGACCAATCCGAGGGCCGCGCGGCTCCGAATCTCTGGTCCGGGATTCTGCGGTGGCTTGAGTGATTCGGCTGTCGGCTGCGTACGGATGGGTGCACGGAGTAACCCCACCCGCACCCATCGGCACGAGGATTCGGCATGAGGTCCCTGGAAAGGCATCGCGACGTCGGCGCTTACGCGCTCGGCGTGCTGGACGAGGCGGAAGCCTTCCGCTTCGAGGACCACCTCATGGAGTGCCCTCAGTGCGCGGCACAGGTGACCGAATTCGGTCCCGCCACACGGCAGTTGATGCTGTACCGCCGAGCCACGCCGCGCATCGTGCACCCCATGGCACAGCCCGGTCCCCGGCTGCTGGACCGGCTGCTCGGCGAGGTCGTGCAACGGCACCGGGCGCGCCGCCGGCGCTTTCTGTACGGCCTGGCCGCCTCCGTGGTGCTGGCCGTGGCCGGTCCCGGGATCGTGGCCTTCGCCGGCCGTGAGGAGCCGGCCTCGCACGTCACCGCGGCGACCGATCCGGGGACCGGCGTGTGGGCGGAGGTCACCGCCGACGACGGGGACGCGGGCAGCCGGCTGCGGCTGAAGGTGAAGGACGGCACCGGCCCGCACGCCTGCCGGCTCGTCGTCGTGGGCCGCGACGGCTCCGAAGAGGTCGCCGGTACCTGGATGGAACCCGGCCACGCCACCCGCACCTTCACCACGCTCGGAGCGTCCACGATGCACCCCGACGAGATCGCCCGCTACGACGTGCGCACCGAGGACGGGCAGCACCTGGTGACCCTCCAGGCCGACTGAGAACACCCCGTTGAAGCGTCAATCAGCTGGCCCCGCACACGGTTTGCGGCCGCGCGGCCGTGGGCGGAAACTGAAGACGATGACGTGGAGTTTGTGAAGGTCCGCTCCGCGCCGCCCCTCAGAGCACGAACGAAGGGGCTGAGCCGGTGGAGAACCAAGTACTGATCTGCCTCTCCCAGGAGGGGGCGGAAGCCGAGCGTGTCGAGCAGCTGACCGGCTATCTGCGTCAGGAACTGCTCGCGGCCGGTGTGGTCGACGATGTCCGTGCGGCCCCCGCCTCAGAGGCGCCACCCGGCACACGATGCGCGGACGTCGCTCTGGTCGGCTCCCTGCTGGTGGGCCTGGGCCAGTCCTGCTCCGGCCTGAACCACATGGCGACCGTACTCCGTGACTGGCTGGGTCGGTTCGGGAACACACGGCCGTCGCTGACCCTGACGCTGGACGGGGACACCGTGGAGATCTCGGCGGCGACGGACGAGCAGATGGCCGAGGCGTGGGAGATCTTCCGCCGGAAGCACTCCGCGACGGAGACCTAGACATGGGCGAGTCCCGGCACGCGCTGATCATCGCCAACGACGCGTACGAGGATCAGGGCCTCAAGAAGCTGAGAGCGCCCGGGCTCGATGCCGACGCCCTCTCCGCAGTCCTGCGGAACCCGCAGATCGGCGACTTCGAGGTGGATGTCCTGAGGAACGCCTCGGCCCAGGACATGAAGACGCGCATCGAGGCCTTCTTCAAGGACCGCCGCCGTGACGACACGCTGGTACTGCACTTCTCCTGTCACGGGATCAAGGACGAATCAGGCGAACTGTACTTCGCTGCCAGCGACACCCGGCTCGGACTGCTCGACGCCACGACGACCCCGGCCTATTTCGTCCACCGGTGCATGTCCCGCACGTTCGCGGGCTGCACCGTGCTGTTCCTCGACTGCTGCTACGCGGGCGCCTTCTCCCGTGGGGCGTCCACGAAGGCCGACCGGGACGTGCACGTCCTCGACGCCTTCACGGACGAGAAGCCGAGCGGGGGGCGGGGCAGGGCCGTCATCACGGCATCGAACTCCATGGAGTACTCCTTCGAGGACACCGAACTCGTCGAGGGCAGCGCCCAAAAGCCGTCCGTGTTCACCCACGCGGTGGTGGAGGGCCTGAGAACCGGCGATGCCGACCTCGACGAGGACGGTGAGATCTCGCTCGACGACCTGTACAAATACGTCTACGCCCACGTGAAGGACCAGAACCCCAACCAGACTCCGAGCAAGACCGTCGAGATGCAGGGAAGCATGCATCTGGCGCACAGCCGCCACCGCCGCATCAGAATCGACCCCGTCCCCATCCCGCGCCCCGTACAGGAAGCTCTCCGCAGCAGGAACGAGTTCACACGTCTCGGCGCCGTCAGGGACGTCCACGCCCGTATGCGGAGCCCGGACCTCTCCATAGCCGAAGGAGCGCGCCGGGCTCTGGAGGCCGTGGTCCGCGACGACACCCGGCAGGTGGCGGACGAGGCGCTCGGCGCCCTGAACGAGGCCCGCCTCAAGCCTGCCCCGGCCCGCCTGGACTTCGGCCGGGTCCCCCGGGGCGCCGCCGTGCCGCAGCAGTCCCTGACCTTGCAGGGCATCCCGCTGGCCCGCCATTGCGTCGCCCACGCCACGGGCAGGTGGCTGCGCGTCTCGGAGTCCGCGGACGGCCTGGCCGTCACAGTCGACGCATCCACCGAGGGGCGGCTGACCGGGGCCGTCTCGCTGAAGGGGGTCGCCGACGATGCCGTGGTCCAGGTCGCGGCCGAGGTGGTGCCGCCACCGACCCCCACGCACCCGCGCCCGGCCAGAGCCCTGTGGGCCCCCACCCTGGCGGCAGCCGCCCTGGCCCTCGCCGTCACCTCGGTGATCATGTGGAGCGTGTCCGTCGTGGCGACGGTGTACGCGGCGGTGGACGCCAGTAAGTCCGGCGATCTCGCGTACTTCATGCACGTCCACCACGCGCTCCATCCGCTCATCGCCTCCCTGATCACCTCGGTGGCCGCGCTCCTCCTCGGTGCGCTCGCCCGGCACGATCTGAGCGTGCGGCGCAAGCGCTACACGCAAGGGGTGAGGAGCACCACGCGTTCCCTCACCTCGACGGCAAGGCGCTGCGCGGCGCCGGTCCTCGTCCTGGCCGTGCTCATGAGCATCGCTTACAACGTCGTGAGCAAACGCTGGTGAGCACGCGGACTACTTCAGCAGTCTCGACAACCTGCGGTCCGCCAGTGGCTTGCCGCCCGTCTGGCAGGTGGGGCAGTACTGGAGCGAGGAGTCGCTGAAGGAGACCTCACGGATGGTGTCGCCGCACACCGGGCAGGGCTCGCCGGTCCGGCCGTGGACGCGCAGGCCGGTCTTCTTCTCGGTCTTCAGCCGCCCGGCGGCCACGCCACGGGAGCGGTCGACCGCCTCGGTGAGCGTCGAGCGCAGCGCGGCGTAGAGCCGGTGGGTCTCCTCCGGAGTCAGGGCGGCGGCGAGCTTGAACGGGGACATCCTCGCGGCGTGCAGGATCTCGTCGCTGTAGGCGTTGCCGACGCCGGCGATCAGGGACTGGTCGCGCAGGGCGCCCTTCAGCTGACGTCTCTCGTCCTTGAGGAGGGCGGCGAGGCGGTTCTCGTCGAAGTCGGCGGCGAGCGGGTCGGGGCCGAGCCGGGCGATGCCCTCGACCTGCTGCGGATCACGGACGACGTACACCGCGAGGCGTTTCTGGGTGCCGGCCTCGGTGAGGTCGAAGCCCTCGCCGGTCTCCAGCGCCACGCGCAGCGCGAGCGGGCCCTTGCCCGGCTTGGGCGGGCCGTCCGGCAGCCGGTCCCTCCACTGCAGCCAGCCGGCGCGGGCCAGGTGGGTCACCAGGTGCAGCCCGCTGTCCGCCGCCAGGTCCAGGAACTTGCCGTGCCGCTGCACGGCCGTCACCTCGCCGCCCTCGAAGGCGGTGACGGGAGGGTCGTACGTCTTCAGGACGCTGATGGCGACCGGCAGCACCCGCACCACCCGGCGGCCGACCAGGTGCTCGGTGAGGAAGTCCTTCAGCGCTTCTACCTCAGGCAGTTCCGGCATGAATCCAGAGTGCCATCCGGTACTGACAACTCCCACGCCGAGCCGGCTCAGGTGCTCCGGCGGAACTCGCACCACACCGCTTTGCCGCTGCCGCGCGCCTCCACGCCCCACTCGTCGGCCAGCATGTCCACGAGCAGCAGACCCCGGCCGGAGACGCCGTCCTCCCCCGCCTCGCGGCGGCGCGGCAGGGCGCTGGAGGAGTCCTCGACCTCGATGCGCAGTCTGCGGTGGCCGCCGTCGAGGGCCCGCAGGGTCACGATCGCGGAGCCCTCGGTGTGCATCAGCGCGTTCGTGATCAGTTCGTCGGCGACCAGCTCGATCTCGTCGGCGCGGTCGCGGTAGCCCCAGGAGCGGACCGCGGCGCGGATCAGGTGCCGGGCCTGGGTGAGCGCGTCCGCGTCGCCGGGTGCCACGTGCTGCTGGAGCCGGCCGCCCGCGGGCGGGGCCTCCGGGGCGCGCCGGCGCAGCAGGAGCAGCGCCACGTCGTCGTCGCCGCCCCGGTCCTCGGCCATCTGGATCAGCCGGTCGGCGAGCGCGCGCACGTCGTCGGGGCCGTCCGCGACGAGCGCCGAGAGGCGGCGCATGCCGTCGTCGAGGTCGGCGCCGGGCTGTTCCACGAGCCCGTCGGTGCACAGCAGCAGGATCTGGCCGGGGTCGAGTTCGAGGGTGGAGACGGGGTACTCCAGCCGGCCGAACTCGGCGGACAGCCCGAGCGGCAGCCCGCCCTCGACCGGCACCCGGCAGCACCTGCCGTCGCCGTGCCGGATCAGCGGGTCGATGTGCCCGGCGCGGACCGCCTGCACGACTCCGGTGGACAGGTCGGCCTCGGCGTACAGGCAGGTGGCGAAGCGGTCGGTGTCGAGTTCGTGCAGGAAGACGGAGGCGCGGGCCATCACGGCGGCCGGGGTGTGTCCCTCGGCGGCATAGGCGCGCAGCACGATCCGCAGCTGGCCCATGACGGCCGCAGCGTGGGTGTCGTGGCCCTGGACATCGCCGATGACCGCGCCGACCCGGCCGCCGGGCAGCGGGATCAGGTCGTACCAGTCGCCGCCGATGTCGCGGCCGAGGACGCCCGCGGCGGTGCCGGCGCGGTAGCGGACGGCCACGTCGGCGCCGCGGACGCTGGGGATGGTGCGGGGCAGCATGGCCTGCTGCAGGCCCCGGGCGAGGTCCTCGTCCTGCTCGTAGAGCACGGCCCGCTGCAGGCTCTGCGCGACGGTGCTGCCGAGCGCGACGAGGACGGCGCGCTCCTCGGTGGAGAAGCCGTGCCGGTCGCTGTAGAGCAGGCCCATTCCGCCGATCGGGCGGGCCTGGGCGATCAGGGGGAGGTAGGCGGCCGAGGTGATGTGCAGGTCGGTGAGGTGCGGCCAGAGGATCGGGTAGCCCGCGGCGAACTCCTCCGGTGACTCGATGAACCGCGGGCGGAGCGTGCGGACGACCTCGCTGATCGGGTAGGGCTCGTCGATCCGGGTGATCTGGGTGCCGGGGACCGAGGCTTCGACCGGTCCCTCCGCGACCAGCCGGATGCGGCCGGCCTCCACCAGCCCCATCACCAGGCTGGCCGCGCCGAGATGGCGGATGCCGCTGGTGTCCTTGAGGGCGTCGATGACGTCCTGGACGCTGCGGGCGTGGGCGAGGGCGGCGGAGACGGCCTGGACGACGTTGGTCTGCTGGCGGAACGCCTCGTCCTGGGCGGCCCGCAGGCTGCGCACCTCGCTCTCGGCGAGTTCCTCGGTGGCGTCGCGGACGATGCCGACGACCCGGCGCGGGCGGCCTGTGTCGTCCCGGCGGATGTAACCCTGGGTGTGGGTCCAGCGGAGGCTGCCGTCACGGCAGCGGATGCGGAAGTAGCCTCCGTAGTTCTCGCTGCCGTCCTTGATGGCCTGGGCCACCATGGCGTCCATCCGGGCCACCTCGGGCTGCGGCACCCGGACGGACAGGGACTCGGGGTGTCCGTCGTACTCCCCTGGCAGCAGGTCGAACACCTCGTGGGCCTGGGCGTCCATGTGGAACAGACCCGTGTCCAGGTCCCAGTCGAAGCTGCCCATGCGGTTGAGCGCCAGAATCGGATCCGGGTGGGCGGGCCAGTCCTCCGGGAGTGACACGGCACTCGCTCCCCGAACTGCCATGGGCCCACCTTGCCAGGATTCATCCGATTCTTCGACCTGTTCCTCCGGGCGGCTTCCGGGCGTGCGCGGCCGGTGCCGGAGGGGCTCAGCCGCCGGGGAGGTCCGCGGTGGCATCGCGGTCGGTGGTGTCGGGGACGGCGCCGGCGCGAGCGTCCGGTGCGTCGTCCGGGATCTGTCCGCCGAGGCCGGGCGGGCCGGAGGCGTCGGGCATGCCCGGCGGGCCGATCCCGTCCGGCGGGCCGATCGCGTACGGCGGGTCCGGGCTGCCTGGGGCTTGCGGGACGAGATCGCGGGACGGTGGGGTCAACGGGCCGGCCGTACCGGGGGCCTGGGTGCTCCGCCCGGCGGGCATGCCCGGTGCCGTCGGGGCGGCGGCCGTGGACGGGCCGCCGGTGTTGCCCACGGGGATTCCCGGCCGGCTCTGCCGCGGACCGGGCGGGGTGGGGTACGGCGGTGTGGTGCCCGGGGAGACGGTGTCCGCCGGGCCGGGGTCGCGCCCGGGCGCGGCGGTGGCCCATGCGGGCGGGGGTACGACCTGGTCATCGCGTACGTCGTGACCGATGCGGCGTTCGATCCAGGTGCGTGTCCCGGCGTTGACGATCGTGATGCTGGTGACCGCCCGGGGTGCCGGTTTCACCGCGATCACCTGGCCCGGACGGTAGCCGGACCAGGCGCTGCCGCGGGCCCCGAAGCCGGCGCCGTCGGCCGGTGCGGGTGCCCCGAGCGGGTTGCCGCAGGCGCAGCGCAGGCGGGGCACCCCACGGTTGTCGACGAGGACCGCGGTGCCGGCCTGCAGGACGGCCTGGTATCCGACGCCGTCTCCGTCGCGGTAGCCGTGGTCGGTGACCCGGGTGTCGGCGCGCAGCACGACGGGGGTCAGGCCGCGCAGATAGCCGCGAAGGCCTCTCGCGGGGACACCGGCCGAGCGGGCGAAGGCGTCGGCCTTGGCCCGGTCCGCCGTCAGATACCGGATCTGCCGTTCGACGTCGCAGCCGGCGACGCGGGCGGTGCCGCTGTAGAGGCCGGGGGTCTCGCCGGACAGGACGCGGATGGCGGGCAGGGGCACGACGACCAGCCCGGCGGGCAGTGCCGGCGGGGAGGACCCGGCGCCGGGCGGTCCGGTGGCGGCGGGATCGGCCCTCCCCGCACCGGATGTCGCCCGCGCGGTGACCGTGGACCCGGTGAAGGGGTCGGGTCCTTGGGCCCCGGCGGGCAGGAGATAGACGTCCTCGACGATCCGGGCCTCCTTGACGCCGGGGCGGGCGCAGCCGGCGACGAGGAGCGCCACCGAGAGGGCGCAGGCGATGGCGATGGAACCGGCGGGTATCCGCACCGTACACTCCGCATCACTGTGGGTGATTTCTCCCCATTGTTTGCATCGGGCCCGTTTGGCTGGCAACTCGGGGGCAGGTCATGATGAAGACGACACGGCGGTTCAGCCGCGACGAAGGGCGCGCACAGCCGTGAACTGGTTCACCGCTGCCGACTACTGGCTGACCCGGCTGGTCTTCCAGCGGGCCCTGGCCGCCCTGTACCTGGTGGCGTTCCTGACCGCGGCGCTGCAGTTCCGGGCGCTGCTGGGCGAGCACGGCATGCTGCCGATCCCCCGCTTCGTGGCACGGATCCCCTTCAAACGGGCGCCGAGCCTGTTCCATCTGCACTACTCCGACCGCTTCTTCGCCGGCTGTGCCTGGGCCGGCTGCGCGGTGTCGGCGGCGCTGCTGGCCGGCGCGGACTCCCTGCTGCCGCTGTGGGCCGGGATCCTGCTCTGGCTGGTGCCGTGGGCGCTGTATCTGTCGATCGTGAACGTGGGCCAGACGTGGTACGCGTTCGGCTGGGAGTCGCTGCTGCTGGAGACCGGATTCCTGGCCGCGTTCCTCGGCAACGACGAGGTGGCGCCGCCGGTCGTCGTGCTGTTCCTGCTGCGCTGGATCCTGTTCCGGGTGGAGTTCGGCGCCGGGCTGATCAAGATGCGGGGCGACGCGTGCTGGCGGAAGCTGACCTGCCTCGACTACCACCACGAGACACAGCCCATGCCGGGCCCGCTGAGCTGGTTCTTCCACCATCTGCCGAAGCCGCTGCACCGGGTGGAGGTGGCCGCGAACCACGTGACCCAACTGGTCGTGCCGGTGCTGCTGTTCGCTCCGCAGCCGATCGCCTCGGCCGCCGCCGCGCTGATGATCGTCACCCAGCTGTGGCTGGTGCTGTCCGGCAACTTCTCCTGGCTGAACTGGATCGCCATCGTGCTGGCCGTGTCCGCGCTGCGGCTCCCCGGGTCGGCGCCGTCCGTGCCGGCCGCGCCGCTGTGGTACGAGGTTCTGGTGCTCGCGGTCGGCGCGCTGCTGCTCTTCCTCAGCTACCGCCCGGTGGTCAACATGATCTCCCGCCGCCAGGTCATGAACCGCTCCTTCGACCCGCTGCACCTGGTGAACACCTACGGCGCGTTCGGCAGCGTCAGCCGGGTCCGCTACGAGGTGGTGGTGGAGGGCACGCTGGACGACGTACCGCGCGAGGACTCGGACTGGCGGGAGTACGAGTTCCGCGGCAAGCCCGGCGACACCCGGCACTGGCCGCGCCAGTTCGCCCCCTACCATCTGCGCCTGGACTGGCTGATGTGGTTCGCGGCGCTGTCCCCCGCCTACGCCAGTGACTGGTTCGGCGGTCTGGTGGAACGGCTGCTGGAGAACGACCGCGACACCCTGCGTCTACTGCGCCGCTCCCCCTTCCCGCCGGACACCCCGCCCCGGTATGTCCGCGCCCGCCTGTTCCGGTACCGCTACACCACCTGGCGGGAGCTGCGGGACAGCGGGGCGTGCTGGGAGCGGACGTACGTCCGGGAGTACATGCCACCGACGCGGCTGGCGGCGGTGGCCGGGCGGTCGTGAGCGGCCGGGCCCTCCGACACGCGGCTTCGACCTACGGGATCGGTCTACAGAGCCGGCCTGCGGGTCCCGTCACCTGTCCGGGGAACCGGGTGCGACCGGGTCCGATAGCGGCTGCGGAACTCGGCCAGCAGCTCGTCGGTCGCCTCGGCCCCGGCGCTCACGGCCGCGTGGACATCGCGGAAGTAGTTCTCGTAACCGGCCGGGGTGTAGAGACACAGAGCGCGTGCGGGGACCTGGCCGCCGTTGCGGAAACCGTGCGGGGTGCCACGGGTGGCGGCGAGCAGGTGTCCGGGGCCGGCCGTCACCTCGCCGTCGCCGGTGTGGAGCGTCAGCTCCCCCTCGAGAACGTAGAAGTACTCGTCGTGTCCGTCGTGCACATGCGGCCTGGCCCCGATGGTGCCCGGGGCGAGGCTGAACTCCTCGAAGGCGAAGCGCCCGCCGGTGTGCTCGCCGGTGAGCCGGAAGAAGTGCGCGACGCCGGCGACGTCGATGAGTTCGCCGTCCTCGGGTGTGCGGAGCAAGGGAGCGGCGGGCGTGCGCTGCTGATGATCAGTCATGGCGGTCATTGTGAGGTACACGTTGCCGAGGGGCCCGTCGCCCACGCCGTGGCTCACAGGCCGTAGACGGCTGTGGCGGTGCCCTCGAAGAGGGCACGACGTTCCGCATCGCCGAGGTCCGCGGTCAACTCGCTCATGGCGGTGTGCACTTCCGTGTAGGTGGCCGCCGTCGTGCACACCGGCCAGTCGGAGCCGAACATCAGCCGGTCGGGGCCGAAGGCCTCCAGGGCCGTGTCCGTGTACGGGCGCAGGTCGGCCGTCGTCCAGGAGGCGGGGTCGGCCTCGGTGACCAGGCCGGAGAGTTTGGCGACGGTGTTGGGGAGGGCGGCGAGCGCGCGCAGGGCGGACGCCCAGGGTTCGCGGTCGCCCGAGGCGATCGGCGGCTTCCCCAAGTGGTCTAGGACGAAGGTGAGTTGGGGCAGCCGGGCCGCGGCTTCGGCGCAGGCCGGGAGCTGATGGGGCAGGACGACCAGGTCGTAGACCAGACCTGCGCGGGCGACGGCCGCCAGCCCGCGCCGGACCTCGGGCCGCAGCAGCCACTGGGGGTCCGGCTCGCCCTGGACCTGGTGCCGGATGCCTTTCAGGAAGGCCCCGCCGGGGAGTTCACGCAGCCGGGACAGTTCGTCGGCGATGTCGGGGCGGGTGAGGTCGGTCCAGCCCACGACGCCCGCGATCAGGTCGTGCTCGGCCGCCAGCGCCAGGAACTCCGGGGTCTCCTCCGGGACGGTGACCGTCTGGACGAGGACCGTGCGGTCCACTCCCACCGCGCGGGCCTCCGGCTCCAGGTCGGCGAGGTGGAAGTTGCGGCGCAGGGGCTGCAGTTCGAGCCCCTTGATCCAGTCCTGGTCGCGGACGGACAGGTCCCAGACGTGGTGGTGCGCGTCGACGGCTCTCATGGCAGCTCCCAGACGACGGGCAGCCCGGCGTCCGCACCGCCTTGGGAGTAGTCGTGCACGACGTCGAGCAGCTCGGCCATCCGGGCCTGCCAGGCCACGTTGACCGGCAGGCGTTCCAGTTCGGCGAGCAGGCGGGCGTAGTCCGCGCACTCCAGCAGATGGAACAGGTCAGCGCCCCACCGCCAGATGGTCCAGGACGTGGCACCGGCGGCACGGATGGCGTCGGTGAGCTCTTTGGGGACCTCGCGGTGGGCCGCCTCGTACGCGGCGATCCGGTCCGAGCGGACCTTGGTGTGCAGGGCGACTCTCATGACGGGCCCTCCTTCCGGGGCAGCAGGCCGGACTCCCGCAGCTCCCGCCAGAACTCCGGCGGGACGGCGGACGCGAACTGGTCGGCGCAGTCGTGGACTTCGGCGGCGGAGCGGGGCCCGGGCAGGACACTGGCGACCGCCGGGTGGGCGGAGGCGAAGGCCAGCGCGGCGGCGCGCAGAGTGGTGCCGTGCCGCTCGGCGACGGCCTTCATGCGCAGCACCCGGTCCAGCAACTCCGGTGCCACACGCCCGTAGTCGTACGTCGACTCGGGCGTCGGGTCCGCCAGCAGGCCCGAGTTGAAGACGCCGCCGAGGACGACCGACACGCCGTGCTCGGCGGCCGCGGGCAGCAGCTCGGCGCCGGCGCTCTGGTCGAGCAGGGTGTAGCGGCCCGCGCACAGGACCACGTCCACGTCGGTGTCGCGGACGAAACGGGTGAGCATGCCGGTCTGGTTCATGCCCGCGCCGATCGCGCCGACGACGCCCTCGGCACGCAGCTTCTCCAGGGCCGGGTAGCCCTCGCGGAAGGCCTGTTCGGCGTGGTCGTCGGGGTCGTGCAGATAGACGATGTCGACGCGGTCGAGGCCGAGGCGCTCCAGGCTCGCCTCCAGGGTGCGGCGGACGCCGTCGGCGCTGAAGTCCCACACCCGGCGGTGGGCGGCGGGTACGGCGAAACCGTGCGCCAGGTCGTCGCCCGTGCCGTCGGCGGGTTCGAGGCGGCGGCCGACCTTGGTGGAGACGGTGTAGTCGGCGCGGCCGTACTCTCTGAGGGCCGCGCCGAGCCGGCGTTCGGAGAGGCCGAGGCCGTAGTGCGGCGCGGTGTCGAAGTACCGGATGCCGCGCTGCCAGGCGGCCCGTACGGCCTCCCGGGCCTGCTCGTCGTCCACCGGGCGGTAGAGGTTGCCGAGCGTCGCGGCGCCGAAGCCGAGCGGGGTGACCTCGACCCCGCTGCGGCCGAGCCTCGTCACCGGCCCACCGGGCGCAGCCTGAGGCCCTGCATGCCGCCGTCGACGGCGAGGGCGGTGCCGGTGGTGGCGCCGGACAGCGGACTGGCCAAGTAGGCGATGGCACCCGCCACTTCGGCGGCGGAGACCAGCCGGCCGGTGGGCTGGCGGGCCTCCAGGGCGGCGCGTTCGGCGGCCGGGTCCGGGGCCGCGTCCAGCAGCCGGCCGATCCACGGGGTGTCCGCCGTACCGGGGTTGACGCAGTTGACGCGGATGCCCTCGCGGACATGGTCGGCGGCCATGGCGAGGGTCAGGGAGTACACGGCGCCCTTGGTGGCGCTGTACAGGGCGCGCTGGGGCAGTCCGGCGGTGGCGGCGATGGAGCAGGTGTTGACGATCGCGGCGTGGTCGGAGCGGCGCAGATGCGGGAGGGCGGCGCGGGCGGTGCGGACCATGCCGAGGACGTTGACGTCGAAGACGCGTTGCCACTCGGCGTCGTCGTTGTCCTCGACCGTGCCCTGGGCGCCGATCCCGGCGTTGTTGACCAGCACGTCCAGGCCGCCGAGGTCCTCGGCGGCCCGCTCGACAGCGGCGCGGACCGAGGTGTCGTCGGTGACGTCGGCGCGGTGGGCGAGGAGCGGCTTGCCGACGTCGGCCGGGTCCCGGTCGAGGACGGCGACCCGGGCGCCGCGGGCGGCGAGGAGGTCGGCGGTGGCCCGGCCTATGCCGGACGCGCCGCCGGTGACCAGGGCCCTCAGGCCCTCGAAGTCGCTCATGCGGCCTCTCCCTTCCGGTTGTCGGGGCCGGCGGCCCAGTAGGTGCCGCCGGGGAAGGTGTACCGCGCGACGGACTCCGGGCGCAGGGCCGCGGAGAAGCCGGGCGCGGTGGGGGTGGTGTAGTGGCCGTCGCGGATGACGACCGGGGTGACGAAGTGCTCGTGGAGGTGGTCGACGTACTCGATGACCCGGTCCTCGGTGGTGCCCGAGACGGCCAGGTAGTCGAACATCGACAGGTGCTGGACGAGTTCGCACAGGCCGACCCCGCCCGCGTGCGGGCAGACGGGCACCCCGAACTTGGCGGCGAGCAGCAGGATGGCGAGGTTCTCGTTGACGCCGGCCACGCGGGCGGCGTCGATCTGGACGATGTCGAGGGCGCCCGCCTGGAGGAGCTGCTTGAACATGATCCGGTTGTGCACGTGCTCGCCGGTGGCGACCTTCACCGGGGCCACGGCGCGGCGGATCGCGGCGTGGCCGAGGACGTCGTCGGGGCTGGTGGGCTCCTCGATCCAGTAGGGCGCGAACTCGGCGAGCGCCTTGGTCCAGCGGATCGCCTCGTCCACGTTCCAGCGCTGGTTGGCGTCGACGGCGAGCCGGATGTCCGGTCCGACGACCGCGCGGGCGACCCGGCAGCGCCGGATGTCGTCGTCGAGGTCGGCGCCGACCTTGAGCTTGATCTGTGTGAAGCCGTCGGCGACGGCCTGCGCGGCGAGCCGGCCGAGCTTGTCGTCGTCGTAGCCGAGCCAGCCCGGGGAGGTGGTGTAGGCGGGGTAGCCGCGCTCCAGCAGCCGTGCCCGGCGCTCCCCGGCCCCCTCCCTGCCCCGCCCGAGCAGGTCGAGGGCCTCGGCGGGGGTGAGCGCGTCCGCGATGTAGCGGAAGTCGATCTGCCCGGCCAGCCACTCGGGTTCGGCGTCGGCGAGCAGCTGCCACAGCGGCTTGCCGGCGCGGCGGGCTGCGAGGTCCCAGACGGCGTTGACGACGGCGCCGACCGCCATGTGCATCACGCCCTTCTCGGGGCCGAGCCAGCGCAGCTGGCTGTCGCCGATCAGGTCGCGGAAGAGCGAGCCGGGGTCGGCGCACAGCTCGGCCACGTCACGGCCGAGCACATGGTCCCGCAGCGCGTCGATCGCGGCGACCTGGACGTCGTTGCCCCGCCCGATGGTGAAGACGAACCCGTGTCCCTCGTGCCCGTCGGCGGCGTCGGTGCGCAGCACGACGTAGGCCGCCGAGTAGTCGGGGTCCGGGTTCATCGCGTCGGAGCCGTCCAGCTCGCGCGAGGTGGGGAAACGGATGTCGTGGGTGTCGACCGCGGTGACGCGGGCGGGGGCCTGGGACACTGAAGTCCTTTCGTTCGTCCGGCACTTGGCGGCTGGTCAGTCCTGGGCGCGGCCCGTCGTCACGCGCGCGATCACGAGGGCGACGAGGATGATCCCGCCGTAGATGGCCTGGATCCAGAACGACGGCACCTGGGCGAGGGTGAGCAGGTTCTGTACGACGCCGAGGAGGAGGACGCCGGTCAGCGCGCCGAACATGGTGCCCTTGCCGCCGTCCAGGCTGATGCCGCCGATCACCGCGGCCGCGAACACGGTGAAGATCATGTTCTGGCCCTGGTTGGCGCTGATCGCGCCGACGTACCCGGTCTGCAGCAGCCCGCCGAGCGAGGCGAGCACGCCCGCGACGACGTACACGCCGAGCATCACCCGGTCGACGCGCACACCGGCCGCGCGGGCGGCGTCCGCGTTGCCGCCGATCGCGTACAGGGCGCGGCCGGCGCGGTGGTACTTCAGCACGAACCCGGCGACGGCGAAGGCGACGGCGGCGAGCCACACCGACAGCGGCACGTTGAGGAAGGTGGTGGTGGCCAGGGAGTAGAAGCTGTCGGGCATGCTGAACAGGGTCTTGCCCTTGGTGGCCCCGACCAGCAGGCCGCGCAGCACGATGAGCATCGCGAGCGTCACGATGAACGCGTTGAGCCGGAACTTGACCACGAGGACGCCGTTGAAGGCGCCGATGACCGCGCCGGCCACCGGGATCGCGAGCAGGGCGAGCCCGGCCGGGAATCCGGTGCCCCAGCCGGACTGGCTCGCGGGCAGCACCAGCAGGGCGCCGACGGCGGGGGCGATGCCGACCACCGACTCCAGGGACAGGTCGAACTTGCCGGTGATCAGCACGAGCGACTCGGCGAGCACGACCATCGCCAGCGCGGCGGAGGCACCGAGGATCGAGATCAGGTTCCGCTCGGTCAGGAACGCGTCGTTCACCACCGTGCCGAGCACCATGAGCAGCAACAGCGCGGGTACCAGGGCGAGTTCGCGGGCCCGGCGGAGCAGGACGGTCCGGGCCGACCTGGCGTCCGGGGTCTTCGGGGGTGCGAGCGGCGGGGCGGCCCGGGTGTCAGCCATGGTCAACTCCTTCGATGGAGGCGATCAGCTCGTGGTCGCGCCAGCCGGCCGGGTGCTCGGCGACGACACGGCCGTGGAAGAGGACGAGGACGCGGTCGCAGCGGCGCAGGTCGTCGAGTTCGTCGGAGACGACGAGGACCGCGGTGCCGTCCTCGCGTGCGCTGTCCATGCGCGCGAGCAGCGACTCCTTGGACTTCACGTCGACGCCGGCGGTGGGGTTGATCAGGACCAGCAGGCGCGGGTCGGAGGCGAGGGCGCGGGCCATGACGACCTTCTGGGCGTTGCCGCCGGACAGGTCGGACACGGGCTGGTCGGGGCCCTCGGCGTGGATGTCGAGGCGGTCGATCAGCTCGGCGGCGAAGCGGCGCCGTGCGTCGGTGGCGACGAATCCGGCCCGGCCCAGCCGGTCCAGCACGCTCAGCGTGGCGTTGTCGCCGATGCTCATGCCGGGCACCAGTCCCTGTTCGTGCCGGTCGCGCGGCACACAGCCGACCCCGGCCCGCAGGGCGGCCCGGACGTCCCCGAACGGCAGCTTCCTGTCACCCAGTCGAGCGGAGCCGCCGGTCGGGGTGTGCAGCCCGGCGAAGGACTCGGCGAGCTCGGTCTTGCCGCTGCCGCTGGAGCCGGCGAGCCCGACGACCTCGCCGCGGCGGACGGTGAGATCGATGTCCTCGTACGCCGGTGAGGTGAGCCCATGTGCTTCCAGCAGGACGGGGGCGCCGGTGCCGGCTCCCCCGCCATGTCCGGCCTGCTCGGCGACGGACTCCCCGGCCATGGCCTCCACCAGCGCCGCCTTCGGCAGGTCGGCGACGGGGGCGGTGGTGATCCAGCGGGCGTCGCGCAGCACGGTGACCGTCTGGCAGACCTCGTACACCTCCTGGAGGTGGTGCGAGATGAACAGGAAGGTGACGCCGGAGTCCTGCAGGGAGCGCATACGGGTGAACAGCCGCTCGATCTCCCGGTTGTCGAGCTGGGCGGTGGGTTCGTCCAGCACGATGAACCGGGCGCCGAAGCTCAACGCCCGTGCGATCTCCACCATTTGGCGGTCCTCGACCCGGAGGTCGGCGGTGCGCGCCTCGGGGTCGACGCGCACGTCCCAGGTGTCGAGGAGTGCGGTGGCCTCCCTGCGCAGCCGGCGCCAGCTGATGATGCCGCGGCCGGTCGGCTGCCGGTTGAGGAACAGGTTCTCGGCGACCGTCAGCTCCGGGACGACCGTGGGCTTCTGGTAGACGCAGGCGACCCTGCGGCGCCAGGCGTCCCGGTCGGCGAGCGGGGGCGCGGGCTCGCCGTCGAAGCGGACGGTCCCCGCGTCCGGGGCCTGGAGGCCGGTGAGGACGTTCACCAGGGTCGACTTGCCGGCGCCGTTGCGGCCGACCAGGGCGTGGGACTCGCCGGGCAGGACGGTGAGCCGGCCCTCGGCGAGGGCGACGGTGGGGCCGTACCGTTTGACGATGCCCTCGGCTTCCACGAGCGGTGTACTCATTTGACCGTGTTGCCCCACAGCTTGGGGTCGTCGACGTCGGCCTTGGTGACCAGCGGTGCGGGCAGCTGGTCCTCCAGGATCCCGCCGGGCAGTTCGACGATCACGGAGCCGTGGTCGGTGGGCCCGGGCTTGAACGTCTTCCCCGCCATCGCCGCCTTGATGTAGTACAGGCCGTACCTGGCGTAGGCGTCGGCGGGCTGGGAGACCGTGGCGTCGATCTGGCCCTTGCGGATGGCGTCGAACTCCTGCGGGATGCCGTCGTTGGAGACGATCGCGATGTGGCCCTGCTGCCCGGCCGGTTTCAGCATGCCCTTGGACTTCAGGGTCTGCAGGGTCGGCGCGAGGTACACACCGCCCGCCTGCAGGTAGATGCCCTTGATGTCCGGGTTGGCGCCCAGCAGCGTGTCCAGCTTGGCGGCGGCGGTGTCGGACTCCCACTTGGCGGGGATCTCCAGCACCTTGAGCTTCGGGTACTTCTTCTTCACGCAGGACCGGAAGGCCTCGGAGCGGTCGCGGCCGTTGACCGAGGCGAGGTCGCCCATGACCTGTACGACCTTGCCGCTGCTGACGTGCTGTCCGAGGTAGTCGCAGGCCTTCTCGCCGTAGGCCACGTTGTCGGCGCGCACCACCATGGCGACCTTGCCCTTGTCGGGCGCGACGTCCACGGCGACCACGGGCACGCCCTTGCGTTCGGCCTGGTCGAGTCCGGCCTGGATGGCGGCGCTGTCCAGCGGCGCGACCACCAACCCCTTGACTCCCTGGTTGAGTTCGTTGTCGATGTCGGTGATCTGCTGGGAGGGGTCGCTGTTGGAGTTGACCGTCTTCAGCACCTCGACGCCCTCGGACCTGGCCATCTTGGGCACGTAGTCGTTGTACGACTGCCAGAACGGCGAGGTCAGCAGCGGCAGGATCACGCCGACCTTGCCGGTGCCGCCGCCGCCCGCGCTCGCGGTGTCCTTGGTGCTGCCGCAGGCGGCGAGCATGAGCGAGGCACCGGCGGCCAGAGCCACCGCGCCGATGATCCGGGACCTGCTGCGCTTCCTGACAGTGCTGGCGGGCATCTCGCGGCTCCTCGTCGAGGGTGTTCGAGCAGACGCCGCATACTTATCAGACCAATGAGCCGGATCAACACCCTCGTGCACGGAAAATTCGAGGATTCCGGGCGTAGTGGTCGGACCACTTGGCTGGTTAGACTGCGGCGCAGCGGGGGGAAGGAGGAGCGGCGTGGACGAGGAAGAAGTGCCGCAGAAGGGCACGGTGACGCAGCGCGCCATCGAGGAGATCAAGGCGATGATCGCCGGGGGCCGGCTGGAGCCCGGCGAGCGGCTGCCCACCGAACGGGATCTGGCGGCCCGGCTGGGCATCTCCCGCAGCTCCATGCGGGAGGCGATCCGCGCCCTGACCGTGATGGGCGTCCTGGAGGCCCGGCACGGCTCCGGGATCTACGTCACCGCGCTGGAGGCCGGTGACCTGCTGGAGACCTTCGGGGTGGTCGCGGACCTGTCCCGGGGCCCGCGCCTGGTGGAACTCCTCGAGGTCCGCCGGATCCTTGAGTCGACGGCGACCGCGCTGGCCGCCGCACGCATCACCGAGGACCAACTGGCCGCCGTGGGCAAGCACGTGGCGGCGATGAACGCCACCGACGACCCCGAGGAGATCCTCGCCCACGACCTCGCCTTCCACCGCGAGATCGCCGCGGCCGCCGGCAACGAGACCATGGCCGCCATCCTGGAGGGCCTGTCCTCCCGCACCTTCCGCGCCCGCGTCTGGCGCGGCTATCAGGAGGAGGGCGCCTTCGCCCGCACCCGCCGCGAACACGCCGCCATCCACCGCGCCCTCACCGCCCGCGACCCGGAGGCAGCGAGAGCCGCTGCCGCGGCCCATGTCGGCGAGGTCGAGGAGTGGCTGCGGGCACAGCTCGGGGGGCAGAGCGGGGGCGGGCAGGCCGGCGAGTAGGCAACGGCGGCGTCGAGTGGGGCCGGGGAGCGGGTCGGACCGTGGCCCGGCGGCGGCGCGCGGAACCGGGCATCAGACCAGAACCTGGCTCCACGTCTTGTCCGTCGATACGGCCGTCCGCCCCCGGCCCATGTCACATCATGTACGCGTGACTGGAACATCCTTACGGGAAGGGCCGTGCGAGCTGCCCGCCGGCGAGCCCGCCTGGCCGGAACTCTCACCGCCCGAGCGGGACTTGCTCGACCGCCTGCTGCTCTTCGCCCGCGCGGAGAGCGCCGAGCAGCGCTCCGAGGTGCTGCGGCATGGGCGTACGGAGGCCGCGCGCACGGCACTGAGGGCCGAGTGCGACAGCGGGCGTTGGGGCAACATCCTGATGGTGCATCAACTGGGGATGCTCGCCTGGGTGCTTGGCGCCGAGACAGGAGACCGGACGGAACTCGGCGTCGCCGCCCAGTGGTTGGCCGTCGTCCACCAAGCCGATCCCGCACTGCTCCCCGAGCCGCTGCGGTCGGCCCGGCGCGAGCAGTTCACCCCGGAGGAGCTGGCCGGGCTCACGGGAGCCGCGAACGACCGGGAACGCGCGCTGGCCGCGGCGCAGGAGTTCATCGCCGGCGGACTCGGCTGGGCGGCGACGCCCGAGGAGGCCGAGGCGATCTCGGCCTACGTACGCGGCCGTGACCTCTCCCTGCGCGACGAGACGACGGCCGAGGCGCACGGGGCCGCGCGGCAGGCCGTCGCGACCCTTCCGGCACGGCACTGGCTGCGCCCGTACGCCCTCGGACTCGCCGCCAACACCAGTACTCTGGTCGCCCTGGCCCAGGGCGCGCTGTACACCGAGGAGGCGGAGCGCTTCGCACGGCAGGCCGTCGAGGCGGCTCACCGGCACCACCCGCAACGGGCGAGGTCCCTCGCCGCCCTGCACGCGTATCGGGTCTCGGCCCTCAGCTCCTTGCTGATCGACGCCGACATGACCCGCCCCGAGGTCCTGCTGCCGCCCGACGCGTGCCGGGAGGCCGTGGAGCTGGGCCGCGAGGTGCTCGCCCTGCTGGCGGACGACAACCCGCGCGTGGGCGACACCCTGACGTTCCAGACGTCGGCGCTCTTCCTGCTCCTGTGCGGCGATCCGCACGACCAGGCCCTGCGGACGGAGCTGCTGCGGTACGGGCGGCTCGCCGCGGAGCGGGTCGGCGGTTCTCCGCACGAGGAGGCCACCCGCTGGCTGGAACTGAGCGAGTACCTCAAGATGCTCTTCCTCTGGACCACCGATCAGGAGTTGCTCCTGGAGCTGATCCACGCGACCGGTGCCGCGGACCGGGTGGCGCCGGCGGGGTCGGTCGTCGCGGCGAGGGCGGCCTGCACGCTCGGCTGGGCCGAGTTCCAGCGGGCGGCGGCACGCGGCAACCTGCCCGGCCTGAACGCGGCCGCGGACCAGTTCCTCCGGGTCACCGGGAAGCTCGGCCTGCCGGTCGCCGACGACACCCCCGAGGAGGCGGCGGAGCGGGAGCTGGTCCGCGTCTCCGCGCACAACGACCTGCGAGCGGTTCTGCTGACCCGCTCCGAACTCACCGGCGGTGACCACACGTCCCGGCAGGAAGCGCTGACCCGGCAGCAGGAGCCGGATCCCGGTGCCCTCACCGGCTCCGGCGACGTCTTCGACGTGATCAACCGGCGGCGGCTGGCCGCCGCCCGGCTCCACCAGGCCCACCAGCAGTTCACCGCGCAATGGGTCCAGGCCACCTATGACAACAGACCGAAGGCGCTGCGCAGGGCGGCCGCGCAACTGCGCCGGGCGGCGGACGAGTTCGCCGCCGCGGTGCCGAAGAACCGGGACATGGCCGACGGAAGCCGTGCGGCGGCCGCGCTCGCCGTCCGGCAGGCCGACGCCATGGAGAGCGGTGAGATCGGTACCGCCGTGGGGCTGGTGGCCGATGTGCTGACGGAGGGCTCCCCGGACCGGCTGCTGGACGACTCCGTGTTCGGCCGGGGGGACGACGGACGCCAGGACGTCACCTCACCGCCGGACGGCGCCCAGGGCCCGCGGCAGGGGCGGGACAAGGCACTCGCACGGCGGCATCTCCGGGGGCACCAGGTCGTCCGCATGCGGCTCACCGTGGCCCGGCAGGAGGCTCAGCGAGCGGTCGCGGAGCGGGAACGCGGCATTTCGTACACCGACGCCTGGTCCAGGGCGCTGGCGTTCTGCGAGCGGGCCTGCGCCGACCCGGCCGCCTCGCCCGCCGACCTGCTGCCCGTCACCCGTTTCATGGCCGAGTCGGCCGTACGGCTGGACGACGTGCCGTCCGTCGCACCGCTGCTGGCCGCCGCCGTCCGGGCCGCCGGGACACTGGCCTCGCCGCGTTTCCCGCGCGCCGAACGGGAGGAGCTGCTGGCCCGGTACGTCGACGGGCTGGGGGATGTGGCGTGCGCCGCCGCGCTGCTGGCCGACGAGCCCGCCGAGCGGGCGGTGGCGGTCCTGGAGGCGGCCCGCGGCCTGCTGTCCGCCGGCGCGCTCAGCTCCATGACCGAACTCGGCACGCTGCGTCGCGCACACCCCGAGGCCGCGGCCCGGTTCGAGTCGGCCACGGACGCGCTTGCGGCCGCCCAGGAGATCTCGGCGTCCGCCGGCATGGAGGGCGTGACCCTACGGCACCGAGCGACCGACCGCTGGGAGAGCGAGGTCCGCCGCATCAGGGACCTGCCCGGCTTCGCGGACTTCCTGGAGCCGCTCGACCCGGTGGCGATCCGCGCCCTCGCCGAGCGCGGCCCGCTGATCCACGTGACCGTGCATGCCGTGCGCTCCCATGCCCTCGTGGTCACCGCCGACGGGGTGGAATCCCTGGCACTGCCCGGCGTCACCCCCTCCCTGGCGCGGGAGTGGATCGCCCGCCTGGAACAGGCCGGAGCCGGCACGGCCGCCGGCGCCGGGGAGGTCCGGGGGGTGCTGGGCGAGCTGTGGGACGCGGTCGCGAGCCCCGTCCTTCGCGCGCTCGATGTCGCCGGTCCGCCCGGCTCACCGGCCGGCCGGCGCCGGGTGTGGTGGGTGCCGTCCGGGCCGGCCGTGTTCCTGCCCCTGCACGCCGCGGGCCGCCTCAGCGGTACGCCGGGCGCCCCGCAGCAGGTCCCCGGGGACAACGTGCTCGACCGCGTGGTCTCGTCGTACACGCCGACGCTGCGGGCCCTGCGCCACGCCCGGCTGCGGTCCGCCCCCTCGGGCCGGCCCAGCGTGCTGGCGATCGCGGCCCCGGGCGCGGCCGGCTCCCCGGGCCGGCTGCGCTGGGCCGTCGGCGAGGCCCTGGACGTGCGTGACACCGTCGGCGCCGGACGGTATCTGGCGCCGGAGGAGGCGACCCTGGCCACGGTGGCACAGGCGCTGCCCGAGCACCCCTGGCTCCACTACGCCGGGCACGGCACCGCCGGTGCCCTGGTGCTCGGCGAGGAACTGCTCACACCGTCGGCGGTCGACCGGCTGTCCCTGCCCTCGGCGGATCTGGTGTACCTGTCCGGCTGCGAGACCGCCAGGGGCACCGCCCAGCTCGCCGACGAGTCCCTGCATCTCGCCGGCGCGCTGCACCTGGCGGGCTACCGCGACGCGGTCGGCACCCTGTGGCGCGTCCGCGACGGCGAGGCCGCGCAGATCACCGAGGACTTCTACAAGGGCCTGCGCGCCGCACCCGGCCACGATCCCGCCGCGGCACTCGACGCGGCCGTGCGCAAGGCCCGCCGCCGCGAGCCCGGCCGCCCGGACCTGTGGGCCGCCCATCTGCACATCGGACCCTGACCCCACCGTCACGAAGCGACAGAGAAGAGCATGCGCACCATAGACGAACTGCGCCTCCAGTACGGCGACTTGATGGATCAACAGGCCGGCCCGGCGGACGGACCGGCGGTCACGACACTCGCCGTCGACCCGGCCGACCCGCCCTCCCGTACGGCCCTCAGGACCCGGCTCACCGACCTCTTCCTCCAGCAGCGCGACCTGGCGGCGGTGGTCCTCACCGCGGGCGAGGACACCCTCGGCGTCGTCCGCCGGGACGCGCTGCAGCCGGACGCGCCCGGCGCGGGCCACACGAGGAGCGTGCCCGGGGCCCAGCCCATGCCGGGCCTGCCCACCCGGGCCCGCGCCCAGTACTACGTCTGCACGGACGCGCAGTGCACGGCCTCGGAGATCCTGCTGTTCGGCGACGGCCGGCCGCCGGAGTGCCCGCACGGGCACGGCCCCATGGCCGAGGAGGAGTGATGCGGCCGTCCCACCGCCGTCCGG
Source organism: Streptomyces sp. NPDC001153 (assembly GCF_053598315.1). Classification (NCBI taxonomy): domain Bacteria; kingdom Bacillati; phylum Actinomycetota; class Actinomycetes; order Kitasatosporales; family Streptomycetaceae; genus Streptomyces; species Streptomyces sp. NPDC001153. The sequence continues at coordinate 70,320 of NZ_JBSFJZ010000026.1, read as the reverse complement.
GGCGCCGGGGCCGGACGGCGGGGAAGGAGCGCGGCCGGTGAACCTGTCCGTGCTCGCCCGACCGGCCGGACCGTCGTTCAGCGGCAGGTTCTTCCTGGTCTCGACACTGCCCACCACCCTCGCCGGTACGTATCTGCTCGTGCTGGTGTGGGCGGGTGCGCCCGGCCCGGTGCGGTTCGGGCGTGCCTGGCGCACCGCCGCCGGACTGGGCGTCGGCCCGAGCCTGCTGCTGCTCCTGCTGGTCACCGCGGTCGGCGTGATCACCATGCCGCTGCAACTGCCCGTGGTCCGCTGGCTGGAGGGGTACTGGCCGCGGTACCTGGAACGGCCGGCCCGCTGGTGCAGGGCACGGCAGAGACGCCGCTGCGGGCCCACCGTCGCTGCCCTGACGCGCGAGGAGGTCCGTGACCCCGAAGCCGTCGAACGACGCTTCGCGCAGGGCCATCTGCAACGGCTGCGCTACCCGGTCGAGGACCAGCACCTCTTCCGGCCCACCGCTCTCGGCAACGCGCTCACCGCCGCCGAGTCCAGGGCGGGGCGGCTGTACGGCCTGGACGCGCCGGTGTTCTGGACCCGTCTGGAGCCGCTGTTGAGCGGCCGGATCGCCACGACGGTCAGCGAGCAGCGGGACGCGATGGACGCGGCGGCACGGCTGAGCGTCACCGCCGCGCTGTGCGTGCCGCCGACGGTCTGGCTGCTGTGGCGGTCCGGCTGGTGGCTGCTGCTCGCCGTGCTCCTCGTGGTCGTCTCCCGGCTCGCCTACCTCGCCGCCGTCCACGCGGCCGTCGGCTACGGCCAGTACGTCGAGGCGGCCTTCGACCTGCACCGCTTCGACCTGCTCGGCGCGCTGCACCTGCCGCTTCCCGCCGACCGGGAGCAGGAGCAGCGGGCGAACGAGGCGCTCGGCAGGCTGTGGCGGCAGGGGCTGTCACCGAGACCGCCGCTGCGCTACGAGCACCCGTCCGGCGGCGATCCGGCGGCGCCCGCGTCACCCCCGGGGGACTGACGCGGGCGGCACCCGCCCCGGGTCAGCGCCGCCGCAGCCGCAACGTCATCAGCTGGAACGGCCGCAGCCGTACCGTGAGCCGCTCGCCGTCGCGATCCGGGCCGACCGCGTCGGTCAGGGGCCGTTCCAGCAGGTCCGTCACCGTGACGTCCGTGACCTCGAAACCGGCCGTGAGCGTGGCCCTGGCCCGGCCGCCGTGAGCCTCGTGGAAACGGACCACCACGTCGCCGCTGCCGTCGTCGGCGAGTTTGACGGCGCTGATCACGACGGCGTCGTTGTCGACCGTGACCAGCGGCGCGACCTCGTGGGCGCCGGTCAGGTGCCGTTCCGGCAGGTTGATCCGCCAGCCCTCGCGGACCGCGTCGGCGATCGAGGCGCCCGGGACCAGGGCGTGACGGAAGCGGTGGACGCCCTGGTCGGTCTCGGGGTCGGGGAAGCGCGGGGCACGCAGCAGCGAGACGCGCAGCGTGGTCGTCGTACCGCGGTCGCCGTCGGTGCGTACCGTGCGGGTCACGTCGTGGCCGTACGTCGAGTCGTTGACCACCGCCACGCCCCAGCCCGGCTCCTCCAGGTGGACGAAGCGGTGGTTGCACGCCTCGAACTTGGCGGCCTCCCAGGAGGTGTTGGTGTGCGTGGGGCGGTAGGCGTGCCCGAACTGGGTCTCGGACGCGTACCGTTCCGCGTGCAGGTCGAGCGGGAAGGCCAGCTTGAGGAACTTCTCCGTCTCGTGCCAGTCGACCTCGGTGTCGATGGCCAGTCTCCGCTCGCCCGGCGGCAGCGTCAGCACCTGGGTGACCCGGGAGGCGCCGAAGCTCCGTACGATCCGCACCGACGCGCCGTCCTCGCCGAGCTCGACCGACTCGGCGTCCGTGAGGTCGGTGACGGTGTTGCGGTAGAAGGAGTCGACGTCCCAGGCGTCCCACATGTTCGGGAAGTCCGGGTGGAGTTGGAGCAGGTTGGCGGCCCCGCCGGGGGCGATGGTCTCGCGGCCGGCGTCGAGGTCGTACGCGGAGACGACGAGGCCGTGGGCGTCGATCTCGATGCGGAGCAGGCCGTTGCCCAGGACGTATCCGCCCGCGGCGCGGGGCGACACCTCCGTTCCCTGCGGCAGGCGCGGCGCCCCGGCGCCTGCGGCGGGAACGCCGTGACGGCTGTGCGGTGCCGGGTTGAAGACCAGGTGACGGGACCCCTCCCCCGCCAGGGCGCGCTGTGCCGCGGTGATGATGTCGTTCAGTTCGGCGGCGATCCTCTCGTACGTCGCCCGGGCCTCCCGGTGCACCCAGGCGATGGACGAGCCGGGCAGGATGTCGTGGAACTGGTGCAGCAGGACCGTCTTCCAGATCCGGTCCAACTCCTCGTGGGGGTAGGGGAATCCGGTGCGCACGGCCGCGGTGGCCGCCCACAGCTCGGCCTCCCGCAGCAGGTGTTCGCTGCGCCGGTTGCCCTGCTTGGTCTTCGCCTGGCTGGTGAGGGTGGCTCGGTGCAGTTCCAGGTACAGCTCGCCGACCCAGACGGGCGGTTCGGGGTATTCGGCCTCGGCCTTCTCGAAGAAGGCGCGGGGTGTCTCCCAGACGACGGTGGCCGAGCCCTCGAGGTCGCGCAGCCGTGCCGCCTTGGCGACCATCTCGCGCGTCGTGCCGCCGCCCCCGTCGCCCCAGCCGGTGGGCGCGAGGGAGTGGCGGGCGCGCCCCTTGTCCTTGAAGTTGCTCGCCGCGTGGGCGAGTTCGCTGCCCTTCATGGAGCAGTTGTAGGTGTCGACGGGCGGGAAGTGGGTGAAGATCCGGGTGCCGTCGATGCCCTCCCACTGGAAGGTGTGGTGCGGGAACGTGTTGGTCTGGGACCAGGAGATCTTCTGGGTCAGCAGCCATTTGGCACCGGCGGCCCTGATGATCTGCGGGAGTCCGGCGGCGAAGCCGAAGGTGTCGGGCAGCCAGGCCTCCTCGTTCTCGATGCCGAACTCGTCGAGGAAGAACCGCTTGCCGTGCACGAACTGCCGGGCCATCGCCTCCGAGCCGGGCATGTTGGTGTCCGACTCCACCCACATCCCCCCGGCCGGCACGAACCGCCCCTCCGCCACGGCCTTCTTCACCCGCGCCCACACCTCGGGCCGGTGCTCCTTCACCCAGGCCCACTGCTGCGCCTGGGACATGGCGAAGACGAACTCCGGCTCGTCCTCGATCAGCGCGGTCATGTTGGAGGTCGTACGGGCCACCTTGCGGACCGTCTCGCGCAGCGGCCACAGCCAGGCCGAGTCGATGTGCGCGTGCCCGACGGCGCTGATCCGGTGCGCGGACGGTACGGCGGGGGCCGAGAGCACTCCGGTGAGCTGCTCCCGGGCCCGGCCGGCCGTGCCGTTCACGTCCTGGAGGTCGACGGCGTCCAGGGCCCGCTCGACGGCGCGCAGGATGTCGTGCCGGCGCGCGGAGTCCACGGGCAGCTCGGCCATCAGCTCGCCGAGCACCTCCAGGTCCATGACCAGCTGCCACACCGGCTCGTCGAAGACGGCGAGGTCCATGCGGGCGAGGGTGTACTGCGGCTCGTGTCCGGCGGTCTCCTTGTCGCCGAGCCGCGTGGGCCGGAACGGGTGGTAGTCGAGGATGACGGGGTTGGAGGCGGCCTCGATGTGCAGGACCACCTCCTCGCCGCCCGCCACGGGGGCACCGATGCGCACCCACTGGTTGCGGGGGTTGAGGCCCTTCACCGGGGTGCCGTCGGGCCGGTAGACCAGGCCCTCGCACTGGAAGCCGGGCATGTTCTCGTCGAAGCCCAGGTCGAGCAGGGCCTCGACGGTCCTCCCGGCCCACGCCTCGGGCACGGTCCCGGTCACCCGGAACCAGCTGGTGCCCCACGGAGCACCCCACCGGGCACCGGCCTCGACGGGCTCCGGCTCGGCGGCGAGTCCCTCCTCGACCGGCACGGGCTCGCCGGGCGCGTGCCACACCGCGACCTGCAGCGGCACGGACTCGGGGTACACGGCGGGGCGGATGCGTTCGTCGAGGACGCGCCTGAGGCGGGCTTCCACCAGAGTGCGGTCGTCATGCATGCGGGGTGCTCCCTGCGGGTTCCGGGTGATGGCGGTCGTTACCAGGGGTGGGTGACGGTGACGGGGGCCGAGGTGGTGTAGAGCTCCCCCACGGCGCGCAGTTCGAATCGTGCGGCGGTCTCCCCTTGCTCGGGCTGCAGTCCGGTGAGGAAGAAGGCACGCTGGCAGGTGCCGCCGAGGAAGCGGCGGGTGCCGTCGGGCAGGAGCCGGTGCAGTTCGTAGTGGCGTACGGTGCCGGGGGCGGCGTTCCAGGCGAGGCGGAGGTCACCGCCGGTCGCGGCGGTGACGCGGGCGCCCGTGGGGGCCTCGGGGGCGGTGGCGGAGTCCCGGACGGCGAGGCCGCCGAGCCGCCAGCGCACCGGGCCCTCGGTGGCGGTGATCCGGACACCGAGGGCGTGCACGGTGCCGGTGCCGGTCAGTCCGGTGAGCGGAAGTGTCACGGTCTGCCAGCCGTTGACCGACTTCACGCGCAGGCCGCTGTTGACCGGGTTCACAGCCAGATAGGTGTACGGCGGAATCGCCCCGGCCCCACTCGGCTCGGCCGTCGCCACCGCCAGTTCGAGGTTCACAGCGCCCGCATCGGTCCGGGAGGTGAGTTCGACAGTCGTGTTCACACCGACCGGCAGCCGGGTCGCGTACAAGTCCAGCACGACCGGTTGACCGAGTTCACCGTCCACCAGCACGCTGCTGCCGCCCCGCCAGGCATCGGCGAAGTCGAAGGACACCGCCGGCCGCTCTCCCGCCGTACGCACCACCCACCGCCGCGCCGGCAGCCGGTCCTGAAGCCCGAGGTGGTTCCAGGCGGCGTCCGAGGCTACGGCGCCGTCCTCGTACCAGCGCAGCCCGTGCCCGGCGTTGAACACGGTCGCGAACGGCAGCGAGGTCACCGTGGACCGGTCCGCGACGGACACGGCCGGCGCGCGCCACGGATCGCTCGCGTCCGGCCGGGACGGATCCAGCGACCGCCCGGTCCAGAACCGGTCGTCCGCGGCGTGGAAGTCCTCCGGAGCGCGCTGGTCGGCGGGCAGGTGATTGCGGGTCCACTCGGGCCGGTAGAAGCCGATCGAGGTGATGTGCGGCCTGCCGGACGGCACGATCGCGTCCCAGTCCACCGACGTACCGGACCCGTTCGACTCGACGTCGACACCGGCCCACAACGCGTAGCGGCTGCGACCCAGTTGTTCCGCCTTCGTCCCCGAGGAGGCGAGCGTGGCCGCGCTCCACCGGAAGTCCACGAACATGTCGTCGGCGGCCTGGAAGAAGGCCTGGTTCTGGCTGTCGAGCGCGCCCTGCCAGCTGACCGTGCCGTTCACGGTCATCGCGTCGTACCAGGTCACCCGCTGTCCGCGCGCCGCCCCGAGCGCCTCCAGCTCCTTGACGAACCCGAGCATGGCCTGGCCCAGCGCGGTGTTCCCGCCGCCGGTCTCGGCGTTCACGAACCAGCCGTCGAAGCCGTAGGCCGACGCGACCGCGACGAGTTGGGCGGCGAGCGGGTAGTGCCCGGTGGCGTCCTTCTGCACGAGGTCCCGGGTCCACTGGAGCCGGCCGCCGTACGCCACCGGGGGCAGGAAGATGTTGCCGAGCACCGGGACGCCGTGCCGGTGGGCCGCGTCCACGATCGGTGCGTTCGGCGCGAGGATCAGGCCCTCGCCGGCCGAGCCGCCCCAGAAGACCAGCTCGTCCAGGTAGGCCCAGTGGGTGAGGGCGTAGTAGTCGGCGGTGGCCGAGCCCTGGGAGGGATTGCCGGACGTCGGTCCGAAGGAGACGAGGGCCTGGACGCGGGCCTGGCCGGAGCGTGCCGTGGTGTTCGCCGGGGTCGGGGTGAAGCGGGCGGCGAGCGGCACCGACGCGGCATTGAAGGCGAGGTCGGGGTCGTCGGCCGCGCGCCAGCTCTTCAGACTGCGCCAGGTGATGCCGGGGCCGGGGCTGCCGGAGGGGAGCGAGTCCGGATACCAGTAGGAGGCGTACGGCGGGGTCGCCCCGGCTCTGGGGCGGGCGGCCGCGAAGGCGGGCGGCGGCAACAGGCCGGCGGCGGCGCCGGCGATCAGGACGGTGCGTCTGCTGGGTTTCACGAGCGGGTGCCTCCGTGTGGGGTGGGGAGTACCTGATCCGGAGTGACGACCTCGGTGATGCCGCGCGCGGCGAGGTGGTCCTTGTCGTCCGCGTGGGTCTCGAGGACGGTGGTGGGGCGGGCGCCGTCGGCGACGAGCCGGAAGAAGGCGTCGAAGACGGCTCCGCCGGGGGCGCAGCGGGAGCGGCGGCCCGGATGGCCGGGTACGACGAGGGCCGTGGTGCGCGGGACGGCCTCCGCGTGCGGTGAGCGGGCGGCCGCGGCCAGCACCCGGGCGATGTCCTTCGGCTTGCGCTCGTTGGTGAACAGGCCGAGCCCGTACTCGAGTTCGGGGAAGTCGGCCAGGTCGCGCGAGACGTCGTAGGAGCACCACCAGGTGATGCCCCACAGGTCGGGGCAGTCCAGGGCATGGGCGACGGTCGCCTCGGCGAAGCCGACGGCGTGCTCGGCGGGCACGAGCGGCGCGGGTGCCCCGACCTCCTGCAGCCATACCGGCCGGTGCGGCTCCTCGGCCCAGGCCTTGCTCAGCTCGACCAGGTAGGCGGCGTGGTGCTCGGCCGGTACGGAGGTACGGCCGTGGCGCTGGGCGGTGCCGTTGAACACCCAGGAGTGCACGGCGGTGAGGTCGCCGAGCCGGGCGGAGTGGCCGGGGGTGAAGGGCTGGTCGTCCTGGTACCAGGCGGCGTCGTAGGAGGCGTGCAGGTGGAGCCGGCCGGGGGCGCCGTCGGCGCAGGCGGCCAACATCCGTACGAGCCACAGTTCGGCCTCGTCGGCCGTGATGCGGTCGGGGTCGGGGTGGGGCCCGGCGGCGAACTGGTTGACCTCGTTGCCGACGGTCATGCCGAGGAAGTTCGGCCGGTCGGCGAGTGCGGCGGCGAGGGTGCGCAGGTAGACGGCCTGGCCCTCGACCACGTCGGGGTCGGTGAAGAGGTTGCGCCGGTGCCAGGTGCGCGTCCACGCGGGCAGGAAGTCGAAGCTGCTCAGGTGCCCCTGCAGGCCGTCGACGTTGACGTCCAGGCCGCGTTCGGCGGCGGCGTCGGCGAGGGCCACGAGTTGCTCGACGGCGCGCGGGCGGATCAGGGTCCGGTTGGGCTGGAAGTAGGGCCACAGCGGGAAGACCCGGATGTGGTCGAGGCCGAGCCCGGCGATCGCGTCGAGGTCCGCGCGCACGGAATCGAGGTCGAAGTCGAGCCAGTGATGGAACCACCCTTCACTCGGTGTGTAGTTGACGCCGAAGCGCACGGCAGGGGGCATGGAGTGTCCTTGTGGCATACGGGTGTTCAGCCCTTGACGGCGCCCTCGCCGACCCCGCGGAAGAAGTACCGCTGCAGGCAGGCGAAGAGCGCGATGAGCGGGGCCACGGCGATCACGGTGCCGGCGGCGACGAGGCGTTCGTCGTCGGCGAAGGTGCCGTGCAGATAGTTCAGGCCGATGGTGAGGGTGAACTTGGACGGATCGCTGAGCACGATCAGGGGCCACAGGAAGTCGTCCCAGGCGCCCATGAAGGCGAAGATCGCGACGACGGCGACCGTCCCCTTCACCGACGGCAGGGCGACGCGCAGGAACCGCTGCCAGACGGTGGCGCCGTCGACGTAGGCCGCCTCCTCGATCTCGTACGGCAGGTTGCGGAAGGCGTTGCGCATCAGCAGCACGTTCATCGCGCCGATCGCGCCGGGCAGCACGACCCCGATGAGCGTGTTGTTCAGGCCGAGTTCGCGCATGGTGGTGAACTGGGCGATGACGATGCCCTCCACGGGCACGAGCATCGCCAGCACGAACACCAGCGTGGTCACCTTCCGGCCGCGAAAGCGCAGGCGGGCCAGGGCGTATCCGGCGAGCGCCGAGCCGGCGCAGTTGGTGACGACGTTGGCGGTGGCGACCTTCAGGGAGTTCAGGGCGTAGTCCCAGACGGGGATGGTGTCGGCGACCCGCGTGTAGTTGTGCAGGGTGGGACGGTCGGGCAGGAACGACGGCGGTGAGCTGTAGATGTCCTCGGTGGGGCCCTTCAGGGAGGTGGACAGCTGCCACAGGAACGGGCCGACGGTCAGCGCGAGGACGGCGAGGAGCAGCAGGTAGCGCCAGACCAGCTCGCCGACGCGGATACGGCGGCCGTGTTCGTCGGTGACGCGCGGCTCCTTGCGCACGGTGACCGGCTGCTCGGGCCGTACCTTCTCCAGGACGGTCATGACTCCTCCCGGCGGTCGGCGCGCAGCACCAGCAGCATGAGCGCGACGGTGACGGCGAACACGACGACCGACAGGGCGGAGGCGTAGCCGACCCGGCCGGTCAGGCCGGTGCCGGTGCGCTGGACGAGCATGACGAGGGTGGTGTCCTCGCCTGCCGGGCCGCCGCTCGGGCCGGCCATCAGATACACCTCGGAGAACACCTTGAAGGCGGCGACCGAGGAGAGCGCGGCGACCAGGACCATGGTGGAGCGGACGGCGGGCACGGTGACCGAGAGGAAGCGCCGCACCGGACCCGCGCCGTCCACGGCGGCGGCCTCGTGCAGTTCGCGCGGTACGTTCGCCAGCGCCGCCAGATAGATGATCATGTAGTAGCCGAGGCCTTTCCACACCGTGACGGCCATCGCGCTCAGCAGGAGCAGCCACTGGTCGCTGAGGAAGCCGACGCGGCCGATCCCGGCCGCCTCCAGCAGGGAGTTGACCAGGCCGCGTTCGTCCAGCAGCCACACCCAGATCAGCCCGACCACCACGATCGAGGCGACGACCGGGGTGTAGAAGGCGGAGCGGAAGAAGGTGATGCCGGGGATGTTCTTCTGCACCAGCAGCGCGAGCAGCAGGGGCAGGACGACCAGGGCGGGTACGACCCCGAGGACGTACAGGGTGCTGTTGCGCAGGCCGGTCCAGAACATGTCGTCGTGGAGCAGCTCGCGGAAGTTGGCGAGGCCGACGAAGTGGCCCGGCAGCAGGGTGCGGCGGTCGGTGAAGGAGTTCACCAGGGTGGAGACGAACGGGTAGAGCACGAAGGCGCCGGTGACGAGCAGCCCGGGTGCGGCGAACAGCCACGGGCTGACGGGTAGTTGGCGCCTGACACGGACCGGCGTCGCCATGGCCGTCAGCCCTGCTGGAGCAGCCGGTTGGCGGCGTTGACAGCGTTGTCAAGAGCCTGCTTGGGGCTCTCCTCGCCCTGGAGCGCCTTGGCCACCTCGTTGCGCAGCGCGGTCTTCATCTGGTCGCTGAACAGTACGGGCGTGTAATTGACGGCGCTCTTCAGGGACTTGGCGGCGGCGATGCGCACCCGGGTCTCGTCGGTGCCGTCCTCCTTGGTGAAGTACGGGTCGTTCAGGGAGCCCGCGGTGCTCGGGAAGATCGCGACCTTCTTGGCGAAGGACATCTGGTTCTGTGCGTCGGTGACGAAGTGGGCGAAGGCGACGGCGGCCGGGGTGTGCCTGGTGCGGGAGTTGACCATGACGCCCATCACGTACATGTTGACGTGCCCGGTGCTGGTGATCTGGTCGGTGATGCCGATGTTCCTGTAGAGGCTCGGCGCGTTCTTCTTGAAGTTGTCGAGGTCGAGGGCGCTGCCGGGGTTCATGGCGACGGCGCCGGTGAGGAACTTCTTGCCGGAGGACTCCGGAGTGGCGGTCAGCGCCTGCGGGTCGAGGGCCTTGGCGTCGTACAGCTCCTTGTACCTGGTGAGGAGTTCGACTCCCTTGGCGTCGTTGAAGGCGAAGGCGGTGCCCTGCCGGTTCATCAGGGTGACGCCGTAGCGGCCGAAGTCCTCGATGGTGGGCACGTTGGCGAGGGTGGCGACCTTGCCGCCGCTCTTCTTCGCCATCCGCAGGGCGTCAGCGAAGAGTTCGTCGTACGTCTTCGGCGGTTGGTCGGGGTCGATTCCGGCCTCTCTGAACAGGGCCTTGTTGTAGAAGAGCGGCCCGGTGTTCAGGTACCAGGGGAAGGCGTACGTGCCGCTCATGCCCGGCACCTGGTGGCCGGCCCAGGCCCCCTCGAGGTACTCGGACCTGTACGTGCCGGCCGCCTTGTCCAGGTCGAGCGCGAGGCCCGCCTTGGCGAGCGGGGCGACCAGGTCCGGGGAGACGTTGACGACGTCGGGCAGGGTGCCACCGCCGGCGTCCGCGCTGAGCTTGTCGGGATAGCCCTCGGCGGGCTGGTCGATCCACTTCACATGCGTACCGGGGTACTTCTTCTCGAAGTCGGCTATGAGGCCGTCGAAGTACGACTGGAAGTTCGCGCGCAGATTCCAGGTCTGGAAGGTGATGTCGCCCTGGATCGTGCCGGAGGCGTCGGTCGAGCCGCCGCCGTCGCCGCCCGAGCCGCAGGCGCTCAGCGGCAGGACGAGGGCGGCGGCAGCGGCGGCGAGGGCTCTGCGGGACATGGGCACGGTGACACGGCTCCCTTGCGGTGTGGGGCTGTGGGGTGGCGCGAGAGACCTTGCCCGCGCCGTTCGAGGAAAGTCAATGCATTCACCGGACTAAAGACATCCGCAGTTTCATTAGTGCAGGTCAGAGCGGTCCGGGCGAGAGCTTGCCGTCATTTACTAATGCGCTTTAGGGTCTTGACACTCAAGCGCATTAGCGAGCCCTGTCAGGAAGGGGGAAACGTGCCGACCAAACGGTCACCCGCACGCCGGCCCACGATGAAGGACATCGCCCGGCGGGCCGGGGTCTCCGAGAGCGCCGTCTCCTTCGCGCTCAACGACCGCCCAGGTGTCTCCGAGGCCACCCGGGCGCGGGTCCGCCGGGTCGCCGAGCAGCTCGGCTGGCGTCCCAGCACGGCCGCCCGCGCGCTGTCCGGCGAGGGCGCGGCCACGGTCGGCTTCGTCCTCGCCCGTCCCGCGCACACCCTGGGCGTCGACTCCTTCTTCCTCCAGCTCGTCTCCGGCATCCAGGAGGTGCTGGCCGAGCGGCACTTGGGCCTGCTCTTCCAGGTCGCGCAGGACGTGAGCGAGGAGTGCGCGGTGTACCGGCGCTGGTGGGCGGAGCACCGGGTGGACGGCGTCCTGGTGGCCGACCCGCGCGCCGACGACCCGCGCCCCGGCCTGCTGGACGAACTCGGGCTGCCCGCCGTGGTGATCGGCGGCGCACCCGACGTACGGCACCCCGGCCTGTCCACCGTCTGGGCGGACGACGCCGGGGCGATGGCCTCCGTGGTGGACGAGTTGACCGCGCTCGGCCATCGCCGGATCGTGCACATCGCCGGACTGCCCGGCCTGGCCCACACCCAGCGCCGTATCGCCACGCTGCGCGCGGAGGCGGAGCGGCGCGGGCTCACCGAGGTCCGCTCGGTCACCACCGACTACTCCGACGCGCAGGGCGCCGCCGTCACCCGCCGCGTCCTCGGCGACCCGCCCGTCCCGACGGCGCTCATCTACGACAACGACGTGATGGCCGTGGCCGGCCTGGCCGCCGCCGCCGAACTGGGCTTCCGTGTCCCGCAGGACGTGTCGCTGGTCTCCTGGGAGGACTCGGCCCTGTGCCGCATGGTCACCCCCCGGCTGTCCGCCCTCTCCCGGGACAGCGCGGAGTTCGGCCGCACCGCGGCACGCGAACTGCTGCCCCTGCTGGACGGCAACCCCGCCCGCTCGGTGGGAGTCCCCGTGCCACGACTGACGGGGCGCGGCAGCACAGGACCCCTACCGGCCAACGTGCCGACGGAACACGCCCCTTGAGCCATCGGCCCGCCACTACGATGGGCCGTCCGGCTGACGTTGTGACGGGGAAGGGGCGCGGGCTTGGACGAAGAACGGGACGCGGGCGGCGAGACGGTCGTACCGGTGGAGATCGACGGCCAGAAGGTGCTGCTGTCCGTCGGTCCGGGTGGCCGGCCCGCAGGTCCGGCACTGGGTGAGGAGCAGGAGATCGGCTGGGGCCGGCCGCGCCTGGAACCCGTGCTCGACGGCCTGACGGCGCTCGCCCGCGCGATGGGCACACGCCTGCAGCAGACCGGGGCGTCCAGGGCGACGGTCGAGTTCGGCTGTGACATCTCCTTCGACACCGGGCAGTTCCTCGCCGTCGTGGGCAAGGCGTCCACCAGATCCACCTGGAAGGTCACTCTGGAGTGGACCGCTGCGGAGGCGCCGGGAGCGTAGCGGTGGACGGGTGGAGGGAGCTGCTGGAGGCGTCGACCGTCGCGCTGGACCTGCCCGGTCAGGACAGGGGCGGGACCGGATTCGTCATCGCTCCCGGCGTGGTGGTGACGTGCGCGCATGTGGTGGCCGGGGCGGCGGGCGCGGTGCGGGGCCGGATCGTCGCGAGCCAGGCCGACCTCGCGCTCACGGTCGCCGAGGAGGACATCCACCGTTCGCCGAACGGGCTGGACGTCGCCTTCCTGCGCTGCGGGACCGCGGCCCACCCCGTGGCGACCTCACCGCATCTGCGGGCCGGCGACAGCCTGTCCGTCTACGGTCATCCCAAGGGCCACTACCAGCCGGGCCAGTGGGCGTCCCTGCAGTACCTGGGCCCTTCCCGCCTCACCCTCCACGACCCGCTGGCCATGCCGCGCGGTTACGGCACACCGGTCGGCGAGGGCTACAGCGGCAGCCCGGTGGTGAACGAGCGGACCGGCGCGGTCTGCGGCATGCTGGCGCGCTCCGACCTGGCGGGCAGCGCCCACATGGTGCCGATCGAGGAGGTGCTGGCGCGCTGTGCCGTTCCCGGGGCCCCCATCGCCTGGCTGTCCGCGCTGGACGACGCTCAGCTGCGCGCCGGCGGCTTCCGCCACCCCGGCCCCCGGCTGCGGGAGTATCTGCGGGCGGCACGGATCGGGGCGGACGAGCATCCCTACGCGATGCTGGTCGCCGACACCAAGGACATTCCGCTGTCCACCGTGTACGTGCGGCAGGAGGCGTCGGCGCGGCGCGAGACGCCCGACCGGCGGGCATCCGACGAGAAGCGGCCCGCCGAGGGCGTTCTCGACGGCGCCCGGCATGTGCTCTTCACCGGTGAGGCCGGGTCCGGCAAGTCCAGCCTGCTGCGGCGCCTGACGTTCACGGCGGCGACGGCGTGGCTGGAGCACCCGGCGGACGCGCCGTCGTACGTCCCCGTGCGCATCGCCGCCGACCAGCTGGTCGACCGCCCGCTGCCGGAGGCCCTGGCGGAGACGGTACGGCGCGATCTCACCGGTCTGCGCCGCTCGTTCGGCGCGGAGTTCTTCGCGGCCGCTCCCCTGCCGGGCGTGCCCTGGCTGGTGTGCGTCGACGGTCTGGACGAGGTCCTGGACCCGGAGGCCCGGCGCAAGGTCGTCCGGCGCCTCAAGGGGCTCACGGACGATCCGGACCTGCGGTTCGCGGTGGCCGGCCGGTCGCTGGTGGCGGCGGAGATGTACCAGCTGGGCGAGCTGCGGCAGTACACGCTGGAGCAGTTCGGGGAGGAGGAGATCGCCAAGGTCGCGCTGGCCTGGTTCACCGAGCTCGAGGTGCCGGACGCGGCGCGCCGGGTCGCGTCCCTGACCGACGAGCTGCGCCACGGGTGGCTCGGGGACATGGCCCGCAACCCGCTGTACCTCACCATGATCTGCGTGATCGCGGCGACGGGTGGCCTGCCCCGGCATCACGCCGACCTCTACGCCCGGTTCGTCCGGCTGCTGCGCGACAAGGGCGGCCGGCGCCTCGCCGACGGCGGCGCGGCGGTGCTCGGTGTCACCCCCGAGCTGCTGGCCCATGTGCATGACGTCCTCGGGCCGGTGGCGGACCGCCGGCAGGCCGGGGACACCCGTCCGCTGCTGGACCAGGTTCTCGAACTCCTCGCCGTGCGGGCCCCGGAGGCGGCTGCGCCCGCGGACGTGGTCGAGCGCGCCCTGACCCTCACCGGTCTGATCACCCGGCGCAGCGGCGGGTTCTACTTCCTGCACCACACTGTCCAGGAGTACCTGGCGGGGTGCGCCATCGCCGAGCGGCTGAGCCCCCGGGCCCCGGAGGCGCTGCGCATCCTGCGGGACGCGATCGCCGCCGAACAGCCCAAGCTGATCCTCTTCATCGCGGCGGCCTGGCAGCAGGCCCACCCGCTGGACGAGTTCCTGCGCACCGCCGTACGCACGGGCGGCTGGCGGGACCTGCTGCTGTGCGCGACCATCCTCTGCGACGAGGCGACCGTGGACCGGCGGCTGGCGGCCTGGTTCACCCGGGCGGTGATCAAGCTGTACGACCGGGGCGTCCGGGTGGGCGACTCGGTCACGGTGAACACCGTGCTGGAGCGGCTGTGCACCGTGCTGCACGAAGAGGACCTGGCCGCCCTCGTGCGTGACGGCACCGTGCCGAACGGGCCGCGTCTGGTCGCGCTGGAACGCTACGTACGGCGTGCGTGCGCGGACGCGGCCGCCCTCGCCGCGGAACTCGCCGACGACGAGGACCTGCCGCTGTCGCTGCGGATCGACATCGCGGAGCTGTTGGCCGAGGCGGGGGATCCCGCCGGGGCGTGTGAGCGTCTGGTGGCCATGGCCCGGGATCCCGGCCGGCTGCCGGACCGCCGCCTGCTGGCTGCCACGGCGCTGTGGGGACTGGACCGCGCCGGGGGCACGCATCTGGTCGCACGTCTGCTGCGCACGTCCACGGGTTTGCTGGACATCGACACCGACGACCAGCTGTACCACCTGGTGAACGTCACCGACTCCGACACGCGGACCGCTCTGGCCGAGGCCCTGGCGGCGAATCCCCGGCTGGCCCGGCTGCCTGCGTACGAGGCCGTGTACCTGGTCGGCACGCTGCTGTCGCAGGAGCGGCCCGAGGTGCTGGAGAGCCTCTGCCGGGACACCTCCGCTCCGGCCCACCTGCGTCTGCAAGCCGCCATGCGGCTGCGCCGACCGTTGCGGCTGCAGGTCACGCGGACGCTGGCGGCCGAGATCCTGCGCGACCGGACCGCTTCCGACGACGTGATCCGCAACGCCATTGGTGCCACGACCGACGCTCAGCTTCTCGAGCGGACGGCCCGCGACGAGAGGCTGTCCGCCTCGACCCGCTGGGCAGCCGTCCGCGCCCTCGTCCGAGCCGGCCGGCTCACCACTGCGCAAGCCTGCGTGGACGAGTTCCCGCAGACGCGGCGGCAGGGCTCGCAGCTCAACGAACTGGCGCACTTCCTGAGGGAGTTGGGGCACCCGGCCAGGGCCCGGGAACTTCTGCTGACGGCGATGCGCGACCCGGACGCCACCCTGACCGAGCGCCTGGGGTACGCCTCCCGGCTGATCGGCATGGGCGCGAGCGAGCGGACACGTGACGAACTGCGCCACCTGGCCTCCGATCCCGACGTGGGGATGTCCGAGCGCCTGGCCCTCGTGGAGTTCCCCGCCGACGACGACACCGCGGCCTGGGCGGAGAGCGTCGTCAGCATGGCATCCGACGGAACACTGCCCGCAGCCGTGCGCCTCCGCGCCGCGACGGGGATCCTGGGCGCCGAACACCGCGAAACCGCGTCCGGTCTGCTGCGCCGGATCGCGGAGGACCCGCTCGCCGGTGTGCGGCACCGCATCCAGTCACTCGAGAGACTGGCCGCGGTGGACCAGCGCGCGGCCTCGGATACGTTGCACCGTCTGCTGGACGAGCCCGGAATCAAGGACGAACGGCTGTGGCAGCTGCTGGATCTCGCTGACGCGCTGGTGCCCGAGTCACCGGTGCACGAACGGATGCGGGCCATGTTCGCCGGCACCACGACGCCCCCGGACGCTCTGCTGGACATCGAAGAGGAACGGTGGCAGTACCGCGCGGCCATGGCACCGTGCGTCCGCCTCGCGCTCATGCGCATGGTGGAGGATCCCGGGATCGACGAGGCGATCCGGGTGAGGGCCTTGAGCCGGGCCTTCGAGTGGATTCCCTACGACCGGTGGATGGCGCTGGTCGCGGGGATGCGCGACGGCCGGCTGCACCGGCTGAGCATGCAGCTGGCCGCGACGGGATCGTACGTGTCCGGTCTGTCCGGCGGCTGTGCCGAGTACGTGCTTCTCGGGCGGGGCACCGACCGCACTCACCTCCGCATCGCCGCGATCGCCGGTGTGGACCCCCGCGAGGCCGTCGACCGGTGGATGGACCTGGTCCAGCAGCGTCGGACCGAGGCCCTGACACTGCTGAGGCCGCTCGGCCTGCTGCTGCGGGACGAACCTGGGAAGCGCCGGACGGAGGGTCTGCTGCTGGCCTGGGCGAAGGATCCCGAAGCGCCCTTGCCGGACCGGATCGCGGCCGCGGAGGGGGTCGGCTGGGCGCAGCCGGCCATGAGGCACTCCCTCGCGAGCGACCCCACCGAACCGCCCGAACTCCGCGTAGCCCTCTGCGCGTTCCTCCCCACCAGCGGCGCCCACAACCGCATCCCCCTCACCCGCGCCCTGGCCACCGACCCGGACGTGCCGCCGGCGGTCAGGGCCGGGGCCGCCGCCCTGCTCACCGAAGACCTCGGCGAGGAGGGACGGAACGTCCTGCGCGACCTCTCCGGCTCGCACACCACGGACCCCGAGGCTCACCTCGCCGCCGCCTCCGCCTGGGACGGACTGGACGTGGGCAACGAGGCGGTGGCCGCCTATCGCAGGATCCTGGAATCCGATTCCGCAGCGGCCCGGCACCGGGTCCGGGCGGCACGAGGACTCGCGGCGTACCGCCCGGTGCGCAACCTGGCCGAGGAAGCACTGAAGACGGTGCTCGCCGACACCTCCGCCCCCGTCCCCGACCGGGTCGAGGCCGCCGGGGCGCTGCTCGGTCTCCGCGAGACCGCCGAGGCCCACCTCGGCCTCTTCCGCCTTGCCCGGGAGGTCGGCCCGAGCGAGGCCGAGCGGGACCGGATCCTCGGCCTGCTCCCGCCCGACCTCCGTGCCTGCGCCGAGGCCCGACCGCTCAAGCCCGCCAGTCCACCTTGAACACCCACACGTACCGGCCCGCGATCCGCGCGGCCTCCGGTACGTCGATGACCAGCGAACCGTTCGTCATGGTCCAGGTCAGGGGCCGGTCGTGGCCGAGCATGGTCACCTTGTCCCCCGCCCGCACCGGCACCGGCGCCCCGACGATCAGCCTCGCGCCCGGGCGGGCCGGTGAATGGACGTTGAAAGCCTCGTCCGGGCGGACCGTGAAGCGCGGATCCTCCCCGAGCTGGCCCATCCGGGACCAGTACGTGGTGTCGTACACCGCCTCCCCGTTGACCTTGAGCCACTCCCCCGTCTCCCGCAGCCGGGCGCCTGCCGTGGCCCCGGGCGTGCTCATGAGCGGCTCCCATAAACTCCGATTCATCGGACGTCTTGATAATTGTGTGGCTCCGACAAGCCTGTCAACGGCGCTGCAGGGTACGGGACTTGAAGGATTGATCGGATGACGAACACGTTGCGTCGCCCTGGCTCTCGACGTACCCCGCCCGACCAGGCACAGTTCTCCCTGCGCCGTGATTCGTACCAGCGAGTAGCCGACGACCGAGCGAGACCGAGCGAGGAGTGCCCGTGGGTGACTGGGCCGGGCGGAGTGCCGCCGAGATAGCCGCTGCCGTACGCGAGAAGCGGGTGACACCCCGGGAGGTGGCGGCCGAGCATCTCGCGCGGATCGAGCGGCTCGACGGCCGGATCGGGGCGTTCCGGAAGGTGCGGGCCGAGGCGGCGCTCGCCGAGGCAGACGAGGTGGCCTCCCGCGCCAATCTGGCCGAACTGCCGCTCGCGGGCGTGCCGGTGGCCGTGAAGGACAATCTCGCGGTGCGCGGCGAGTCCCACCGCGACGGCTCCGCCGCCACCCCCGACACCCCGGCCGCCGAGGATCACGTCACGGTGGCCCGGCTGCGTGCGGCCGGCGCGGTGGTCGTGGGTCTGACGAACGTGCCGGAGCTGTGTGTGTTCGGCACCACGGAGGGCGTGTTCGGCACCGCCCGCAATCCCTGGGACGTCTCCCGGACGGCGGGCGGCTCCTCCGGCGGCAGCGCGGCCGCGGTGGCCGCGGGCCTGGTACCGATCGCGCTCGGCAACGACGGGATGGGGTCACTGCGCATCCCGGCGGCGAACTGCGGCCTGGTCACGCTGAAGCCGGGGCACGGCGTGGTGCCGGCGGGGATCGGCAACGGCGACTGGTTCGGCATGGCGGAGAACGGCCCGCTGGCCACGACGGTCGAGGACCTGCGGCTGATGCTGGGCGTGCTCGCGGGCGCGGAGGTCCCGGGTGCGGCGGAGCCCCCGCGCCGGCGGATCGCCGCGGCCGTGCGCAGTCCGCTCGCCGGGGTGAGCGTGAGCCGACCGTATACGACCGCGGTCCGGGAGGCGGCCGGGGAGCTCACGCGGGCCGGGCACCGGGTGCGGCGGGCCGAGCCGCCGTATCCCCTCTCGCTGGGCGTGACCGCGCTGCGGCACTGGACGGCCGGGACCGCGGTCGACGCCGAGGGCCTGGACCGGGCCCTGCTGGCCCGGCGGACCCGGGTGCACGCGGCGCTGGGGCGTCGGTTCGTCCGCTCGGTGCGCACCGGGGACAGCCGTGAGCGCCTGCGCGCCCGGCTGACCCCCTTCTTCACCGAGTACGACGTCCTGCTCACCGCGGCCCTGGCCCGGCGCTCCCCCGAGGCCGGTCCGTGGCACGAACGCGGCTGGCTGCGCAACGTCCTGGCCAACACCGCGTACTCCCCGTTCACCCCGCCCTGGAACCTGACCGGCTGGCCCGCGATGTCGGTCCCGTTCGGCACCCTTCCCTCGGGCGCCCCCTGCGCCGTACAGCTCGTGGGCCGGCCGGGTTCGGAGGCCGTGCTGCTGGAGCTGGCGGAGGAGCTGGAGACGCTGCGCCCGTGGCGGCGGACGGCGCCGGTGGCCGGCTCCTGAGCCCCGGCCGTACGGGTCAGGAGGCCCGCGCCTGTTGGCGGCCTACTCGAGCGACCGGTACATGATGTGCAGGCCCACCCTGCCGTGCCGGGGATGGTCGAAGGCCTCCGGGACCGTGCCGAGGACGGTGAAACCCAGGGAGGTCCACAGGGCGACGGCGGGGTTGGTCTCGACCACGGCGTTGAAGACCATCGCGCGGTAGCCGTGGGCCCTGGCCTGGGCGAGGACGTGTTCGGCGAGGGCCCGGCCGATGCCCTCGCCGGCGCGGTCCGGGTCCACCATGAAACCGGCGTTGGCGACGCGGGCGGCGGGGCCGCCGTAGTTCGGGGTGAGATAGGCCGAGCCGACCACCGCTCCGGTCGCGTCCTCGGCGACGTAGACGCGCTTGGCGGGGTTCATCCAGAGTGCGCGGGCGTCGTTCTCGGAGGTCTCGGGGTCCCAGGCGTAGGTTTCGGCGGCGGCGACGATCCGGTGCCAGAAAGGCCAGATCCGCGGCCAGTCCTCGGCCAGGGCTGCTCTGATCAACATGGGCGTGAGTCTGTCAGGTCACGCCCATGCGGCCGGCGATCGCCAGGGGTCCGGCCCGGGGGTCAGTCCACGCTGGGCAGGATGTGGGGTTCGGCGAGGTCGTCCTCGTAACCCGCCAGGCGGATCGGGGCGGACCGGGCCCACACATCGAGGCTGCCGAGCTCCCCAGGGCGCCGGCCCACGCGTTCCGTGCGTTCCTTGGGGCGCTGATCGCGATTCGTCTTCTCCGGTGTCACCGCGCGCTCCTTATGTGTCGGTCACCCTCGGGGGGCCTGCCGGACAGCCTGCGCTCCGGCACTCGGCGCCCGCTCGGGTCTGGTTGGAAGGCCAGTTCGGACGCGGTGGCGCCGGTACGGACGTATGGGTCTGGGTGGGACCCGGTGCTGCTGCCCGTCCCCTCCAGATTACCCAAATGAGCGGGCTCGCGCTCGATCGGGAGTGCAAACAAGGTGTAACTATCAGAAGTCGTTTCGCCCCCCAATACCTCCTAATATGCGGCCATTTACCTTGCGGCGCATCACCCGGCCGTCGAGCGGGTCACCCACTCGGACTACATGCGGCTCAGTTCAGGTGCCGTTGGCCGGGGCGCAAGCTCGCCATGATCTGCTGATGAGCTGCAACGGCTGTCTCGCGGAAGGACTGACGCATGGAGCTGCGCAGCGTCGAGGAGCTGATGGATCTGCTGTACGCCGGCCGGCACCAGCACGCGCTGCGAACCGCCGCGCTGCTGCGCCGCAGCCGCCCCGCCGACAAGGAGCTCCAGGTGGCGGGGCTGGTGCACGGCATCGGGCCGGTGCTGTGCCCGGGTGACGAGAGGGGCCGAGCGCTCGGCGCGGCCGAGGCGGTGCGCTCCCTGCTCGGGGAGCGGGTGTTCCGTCTGGTGCGCGGGGAGGCGGGCCCGGCCGACGACGATGTGCTGCGGCTGCGCCAGGCCGACGAGGAGAGCCGTACGGCGGGGTTCGACGCGGGCGTCCTGGAGGACTGGCGCACGGTGCTGGAGCTGGTGGCGGCCCGCCATTCCCGGCTCGGCGCGGTGGACTGACGCCCGGGGCGCGGGGAAGGGCGTCACCTGCGCACGGTCACCACTTGCCCGGCGCGTAGTCCTTCAGGAAGACGCCGTGCAGGTCCTCGCCCGCCTCGCCGCGCACGATCGGGTCGTAGACGCGGGCGGCGCCGTCGACCAGGTCGAGGGGGGCGTGGAAGCCGGCCTCGGCGAGGCGCAGCTTGTCGTAGTGCGGGCGCTCGTCGGTGATCCAGCCGGTGTCGACGGAGGTCATGAGGATGCCGTCGGTCTCGAACATCTCCGCCGCGCTGGTCCGCGTGACCATGTTCATGGCCGCCTTCGCGGCGTTGGTGTTCGGGTGCCCGGCGCCCTTGTAGCCGCGGCTGAAGACGCCTTCCATCGCCGAGACGTTGACGATGTACGCACGCCCGCTGCCCGCCTTCTTCGCGGCGTCGGCCATGGCCGGGCGCAGGGCGCTGATCAGGATGAACGGCGACGTGTAGTTGCACAGCTGGGTCTCGAGCAGCTCGACCGGCGAGATCTGGTCGATGGTCTGCACCCAGGTGTTGGTGTCGACGACGTCGGGAACGAGGCCGCCGGCGTCGATGGCGGTGCCGTCGAGGTGCCGGGCGACGCTGGCGTTGCCCGCGACCAGGGCGAGGTCGGCGACCTTCTGGGCGTCCAGGCCGCTGGTGCCGACGGGCAGGGCGGCGATGCCGTCGACGGCGCCGGAGTTGAAGGCGCCGATGACGTGGTGGGCGGGGAGTTCACCGGCGGGCAGCGGGGCGGTCTCACCCTCGACCAGGGCCGCGTACGCGGAGGGCAGGCGGCGTACGGTCTGGGTCGCGTTGTTGATCAGGATGTCGAGCGGGCCCGCCTCGGCGACCTGCTCGGCGAGGGCCACGGCCTGGGCCGGGTCGCGCAGGTCGATTCCGACGACCTCCAGACGGTGGATCCAGTCCGCCGAGTCCTCCATCGCCTTGAACCGGCGGATGGCGTCCTTGGGAAAGCGCGTGGTGATGGTCGTGTGCGCGCCGTCACGCAGCAGGCGCAGCGCGATGTACATGCCGATCTTGGCGCGGCCGCCGGTGAGCAGGGCGCGCTTGTCGGTGAGGTCGGCGCGGGCGTCGCGCTTGGCGCGGTTCGTGCGGGCGCAGTCCGGGCAGAGCTGGTGGTAGAAGTAGTCGACCTCGACGTAGCGGGTCTTGCAGGTGTAGCAGGAGCGGGGGCGCTGGAGTATGCCCGCGATCGTGCCGGCGTCGACCTTGGAGGAGGGCAGGATGCCCTCGGTCTCGTCGTCGATGCGCTCGGCGGAGCCGGTGGCGGTGGCCTCGGTGACGGCGCGGTCGTGCGCGGTCTTGGCGGCCCGGCGCTCCTGGCGGCGGCGCTGCTTGACCGTGCGGTAGATGTGCGAGGTGGCCCGGCGGACCTTGATCGCGTCCGGGTGGTCGACCTCGATGGTGTCGAGCTCCTCGAGCACGCTGAGGCAGACGGCCAGCCGCTCCGGGTCGATACCGGGGCCGTAGACCACTTCCTCCGTGGCCATGGAGGCCATGGAGCCGTCCTCTGTCACCGTCATCGCGCTGCCGCTTCCCTGATCACCCGCGCAGCGCTCCGACTCGCGCCCGCTTTCGAACGGGGAATTTTACGGAGCGCACCGGCCCACCGCCAAACCCACCAGGACCAGCAGCGAAACCACCCACTCCCGCGCCCGTTTCCCCATCGCCCGAGCGGACCGGGCCCCCGCGGCTGCAGTGCCGCACCAGCCGGAGATCCGGTCGCCTTGGGGGCGGCCCCCGCCGAGCGCCCTCCCCGCCCCCGACCAGCCACAGCCGCCGCCGGCGGCGGCGCAGGCGCACCGCCGGGGCCACCCGCACCCGGCGACGAAAACCACACGGCAGTACGCGCGCGAACCCCACCCCGACCGAAGCCAGACCACCCCCGCCCCCGACCAGCCACAGCCACCCACCACGAGAGCGCACCACCGGGAGCCACCCGCACCCGGTGGTGAAAGCCGCTCGGCGGTGCGGGTGGGAACCCCGTCCCGGCCTGCGAGGCCGGGTCAGGCCTCGCAGGCCGCCAGCAACGTCGACACCTCGGTCGACACCGCGTGAGCGAACCGGTCCAGGTCCGGCACTGCCTGCGCATCGGCGACCAGGCCGTAGTGCACACGGCCGCGATACGTGGAGATGGCCACCGCCAGCGACTGCCCCGGGGCGAGCGGTGCCAGCGGATACACCTCGCTCAGCTCGTGCCCGCCCAGCCGCAGTCCCAGCCCCGGCAGCGGCACGCTGGTGACGAGGATGTCGAACCACAGCCGGGCCGCCTGCCCGACGAGCGGCCCGCCGAGCCGGTGGCCGAGGGCCGGGACGTGATCGGCGAGCAGCGCCACGGCACCCGCGCCACGGTTCGGCCCCGCGTCCTTGTTGCGGAGCATCGCGGTGCGCACGGTACCGAGCCGGCCGAGCGGATCCGGCTCGCCCACCGGGAGCCGTATCAGATAGCCGGAGAGCCGGTTGCCCTGTGGGTGCGCGGTGCGCGGACGGCGCCGCGAGACGGGGATGAGGGCACGGGGCGCCACGTCCTTCGTGCACTCGCCGCGTTCCTCCAGCCAGCGGCGCAGCGCCCCGGCGACGACGGCGATCAGCACGTCGTTGACGGTGCCGCCGGCGGTCTTGCGCACCCGGTGCACGTCGTCGATGTCGAAGACCACGCCGGCGGTGCGGCGGGTGCCGCTCGGGGCGGAGGTGAGCGCGGAGGTGGGCCGCATGCCGAGGGTGGACCGGGCGAGGGAGGCCCCGATGTCCAGGGCCCGGCCCACGTCGGACAGCGCACCTTTGACCAGCCCGGGGACGAGCCCCGGCAGCCTGCGCACGTCGGGCAGCAGCCCGCGCTGCGGCTCGATGGCGCGCGGCGCCCGCTCGGGCAGGTCCACCGGGTCGAGGACGCCGGCGGCGAGCTTCAGCGCGCGCAGCCCGTCGGCGAGGGCGTGGTGGAACTTGAACAGCACGGCGAAGGACATCCCGTCCTCGCCGGGCAGCACATGCGCCTCCCACGGCGGCCGGCCCCGCTCGAGCGGGCGCTCCATGAGCCGGCCGGCGACGCCGTGGAAGTCGAGGGTCGGGGCGTGCAGCCGTACGTGGTTCAGCGGGTCGAAGTCCGGGTCGGGCTCCCGGGTGGCGCTGCCGAAGGCGAGCGGCTGCCACACGTCGCGGATGCGCAGGCGAAGCCCGGGCACGGCGGCGGCCCGGGCGGCGAGCAGGTCGGCGGCGTGGGCACCGGCGGTGGGCGAGTGCGCGCCGAAGACGCCGAGCGCGCCGAGGTGCATCGGATGCCGGTCGGACTCGATGTTCCAGAACGCCAGGTCCAGGGGGGCGAGCAGGTCGGAAGTCAAGGGATTGCCTCACGCGTCGACGACGGGCGGATCTGCAGTCGCTCGCAGTCAATCTCTGCCACCCGATTACGGTCAAGTACGATCAGGCTACGCTCAGTTAACAGCAGATTAAGTCCCGCCTCGTCCGAAAGAGGCGGGACGCAGGTGGAACGTGAGGTCACCTCAGCACGGGTTGCGCCGCCCCGGGTGACGTACCCCACTCAGACGGGCGCGGGCCGACCGTGAACGCGAGCGAGCGCAGGGAGCGCAGCGCACCCGTCGTCAGATACGTCTGCCCGTGCGGTGCTCCGTCGGTGCGGACGGTCTGGATGTAGCGGTCGGTGGCGGAGGTGCCCGGCGCGGCGACGGTCAGCCGGCCGCTCGGCCAGTAGCGGCGGTCCAGAGTCAGGTCGACGCGGTCGAAGACCGGCGTGGACAGGCCCCAGGTGCCGTAGCCGGGCTGGATCGGGAACAGGCCGATGGACGACAGCACGTTCCAGGCGGACATCGTGCCCAGGTCGTCGTTGCCGGTGATGCCGGTGGGCCCGTCGGTGAAGAGGGTCAGGGCGGCGTGCACCACGTCGGTGGTCTTCCACGGCTGACCGGTGGCCAGATAGGTGTAGGGGGCGATGAGGTCGGGCTCGTTCATCGGGTTGTACTTGTCGGCGTTGTAGTACGCGTACGCGTCGCCGTGCACCCACACCTCGCGGGCCGTCTGCGCCGGGTCGGCGAGCAGCCGGTCGTAGGCGAAGAAGGAGTCCAGCCGGTCGTTGGCCGCGTGCTCGCCGCCGATGAGCCGCACCATGCCGGGCACGTCCTGTGGCACGAGCCACTGGTACTGCCAGGCGGTGCCCTCGTGGAAGCCGGTGCCGCGCGCCGGGTCGGCCGAGCCGGTGAAGGCCCCGGAGGCGTCGCGGGCACGGAAGAAGCCGGTCGAGGGGTCGAAGATGTTCCGGTAGTTCTGCGCCCGTGCCGCGAAGCGGGCGGCGTCGGCCTCGTGGCCGAGGCCGCGCGCCATCTGGGCCAGCATGGCGTCGGCGAGCGCGTACTCCAGCGTGACGGAGGCGCCGTGGTGGTAGTCGGAGTCGCCCATCTTGGCGTACGGCCGGTCCTGGTCGAACGGGGCGAAGCCGTGCGCGAGGTACTCGGTGTTGGCCTCCCGGCCGATGCCCGGGTACGCGGCCGGGGGAACGCCGTCGGCGTTCCTCTTGAGCGCGCGGTAGACCCGCTCCTCGAAGCCCTTGAGCAGCCCCGTCTGGTAGGCCGTGGTGAGGAACGGGGTGACGGGGTCACCGCTCATGACGTTCGTCTCGACCGGGCCGTAGCCCCACTTGGGCAGCCAGCCGCCGTCCTCGTCGATCGCGAGGACCGAGCGGGCCATGTCCCGTGCCTCGCGCGGCGCGAGGAGCGCGAGGAGCTGGGCCTGGGTGCGGTAGGTGTCCCACAGCGACCAGTTCTGGTAGTACGTGAAGCCCTGGGCCCGGTGGACACGGCGGTCCCAGCCGAAGTAGCGGCCGTCGGCGTCGCTGCCGACGTTCGGCGCGAGGAAGGACCGGTACAGCGAGGAGTAGAAGGTCCGGCGCAGCGTACGCGTGCCGCCCTGGACGCGGACGGCGGCGAGCCGCCTCTCCCAGTCCTCGCGGGCCCGCTCGCGCACCGTGTCGAAGGACCGGCCGCCCTCGGCGGCCAGATTGCCGGCGGCGCCGCGCGCGTCGACGTACGACAGGGCCGTGGTGGCGACGACCGTACGGTCCTTGGTGGTGTCGAAGCGGACATAGGCGCCGCCGGGGCCGCGGCGCGAGCCCGGGGTGAGCGTCCCGCCGTCCCAGGTGCCGTACGCGGTGAAGGGCCGGCTGAAGCGGGTGATCGTGTGGACCGTGTAGGGGCCGGTGTCCCGGCAGAAGCCGTGCCCGGTGATCTCGGTGCGCACCGTGTGGTCGTCGAGGATCTCGACGGAGCTGGAGACCCCCTTGTGCAGCGACTGGGCCGCGTTCAGCAGGACGTTGGCCTTGTCGGTGGCCGGGAAGGTGTAGCGCTGCACGCCGGTGCGCTCGGTCGCGGTCAGCTCGGCACGGATGCCCGAGGAGAGACCGACCCGGTAGTAGCCGGGGCTCGCCGTCTCGTCCCGGTGCGAGAAGCCGGCCGCGTACCGGGTGTAGTCCGTCTGCGTGACCTCGCCGGTGGTGGGCAGCACGGGCAGGTCGCCGCCGATGCGGCAGCCGACGCCCGAGAGATGGACCAGGGAGAAGCCGCGGATGCGGTTCTGCGTGTAGTCGTAGCCGGTGTTGTGCCCGGTGTCCGGAGAGAACTGCACCATGCCGAAGGGCACGGCCGCGCCGGGGAAGGTGTTGCCCTCGTCCTGGCTCCCGATGAACGGGTTGACCAGATCGGTGAGGTGGCCGTCGGTCCGCTCGGCAGCCCGTGCGGCGGGGGTGGCGATCAGCGCGGACGCTGCCATCACCCCGGCCAGGCACAGCCGCGTGCGCCGTGTCCCTCTCATGTCGCATGACCTCCGCAGGTTCGACATCGATGTCTGAATCCTGAAGGTCGAACGACTCAGATCCGGGCAAGGTACGGCTATCGGATCAAACGCGTCGCACCCGGCATCGGCGGGATGATGACGGTTCGTCAGAGTGCCTGCGGGAATCCCTCGTGGCTGCGGGCGCGGCGTCGCAGCGGTGCGTGTCCGCACGGCTTCTGTCGCTGGTGAGCCGAACAAGTGCGCACGCCTCACGCGCGTGCCCGCTGCACGGCCCGCTCCATCAGCGTCCGGCCGGGCTCCGGGACGCAGGTCGCCTGCGGACAGCCCATGACCGTGCCGGTGCCGGCTCCGGCGACGGCCGCCGGGTCCACGGCACTCTCCTCGTCGGCCGGCAGAGCGGGAACGGCGGGCGGATCGGGGCGGATCGCGGACCGGAACACGCGTGCGGCGGCATCGGACATGCGTCCGGCCCTGACCCGCACTGCGGGGCGGGTCCCAGGGGTGTGGTTCCGGGACGACGTCCTCGACCTCGATCAGGTCGTCGGCCGCGGCATCCAGTTCCCGCCGGTCGTACTCCGTGAGAACGGGGAACAGGGCTCCGCAGTCGCGGCAGGCGCGCCCGAGGGAGGCCACGAACACCGGCCGGGACTTGAGGAATCCCGGCCGGCAAAACCTCAGCCGCAGCCGCTGGAACGACCTCTCCCCCGAGATGAGCTCACCGACCGGTCTCAGCCGGCCGGACCCGCATATGGCGCATCGCATGCCGCGGACCCTGTCCCTAGGGCACCCGCTGTCCCTTCCCCAGGGCGATCACCCCGCCCTTGGACACGGTGTACAGCTCGGCGTCCCGTTCCGGGTTGACGCCGATGGTCGCGCCGGGCGGGACCTCGACGTTCTTGTCGAGGACGGCGCCGCGCACCACCGCGCCCCGGCCAATGCGCACGTTGTCGTGCAGCACCGAGCCCTGGACCACCGCCCCCGGGTCGACCCGTACGCCCGGGGAGAGGACCGACCTGGTCACCTGACCGCGGATCAGACAGCCCGCGCTGACGATGGACTCGCTCGCGATGCCGCCCGCGTTGAAGCGGGCCGGGGAGAGCTGGCCCGAGTGGGTGTAGATGGGCCACTGGCGGTTGTAGAGGTTGAACGCGGGCCGCTCGGCGATGAGGTCCATGTGCGCCTCGTAGTAGGCGTCCAGCGTGCCCACGTCCCGCCAGTAGCCCTGGTCACGGGTGGTCTCGCCGGGCACGTGGTTCTCGCCGAAGTCGTACAGCTGGGCCTCGCCGCGCACAGTGAGCTGGGGCAGGATCGAGCCGCCCATGTCGTGCACCGACTGTTCGTCCTCGGCGTCCCGGTGCAGCGCCTCGATCAGGGCTTTGGTGGTGAAGATGTAGTTGCCCATCGAGGCGAAGACGGTCTCCGGGTCGTCGGCCAGGCCCGGCGGATCGGCGGGCTTCTCCAGGAAGCGCCGCACCGTACGGCCGTCCGAACCCGGCGTGATCACCCCGAAGGACGAGGACTCCACGCGCGGCACCCGGATGCCGGCCACCGTCACGCCGGCCCCGCCGTCGATGTGCTGTGCGAGCATCTGCCGCGGATCCATGCGGTAGACGTGGTCGGCGCCGAACACGGCCACGAACTCGGGCTGTTCGTCGTGGATCAGGTTCAGCGACTGCAGGATCGCGTCGGCGCTGCCCAGGTACCAGCGCGGGCCGAGCCGCTGCTGGGCCGGGACCGGTGTGACGTAGTTGCCGAGCAGGCTGGACATCCGCCAGGTGGTCGTGATGTGCCGGTCCAGCGAGTGCGACTTGTACTGGGTCAGCACGCAGATGCGCAGCACGTCGGCGTTGACGAGGTTGGACAGGACGAAGTCGACGAGGCGGTAGGTGCCGCCGAAGGTGACGGCTGGTTTGGCGCGGTCGGCGGTCAGCGGCATCAGCCGCTTTCCCTCGCCGCCCGCCAGTACGATCCCGAGTACGGAAGGCCCTCCACGACGCATGGCCGCTCCCCTCACCCTGGTTGAACCATGGCTGCCCCGAGCGGACGGGACTAAGCCTGCTTGAGGATCTCCTCGTACAGCGCGGCCGTGCGCCGGGCCACCGCGTCCCAGCCGAACTCCAGCGCCGCGCGCTCCCGTCCGGCCTCGCCCATCCGCCGGGCCGCCTCCGGGTCGCCGAGGACGGCCTCCAGGGCAGCCGCGAGACGCGACTCGAACTCCTCGTCCACATCGACCAGCACACCGGTACGGCCGTCGTCCACGACCTCCGGGATCCCCCCGACCCGGGAGGCCACGACCGGGGTGCCGCAGGCCATCGCCTCCAGGTTGACGATGCCGAGGGGCTCGTACACCGACGGGCAGACGAACACGGCCGCGCGGGTGAGGAGTTGGACCACCTCGGGGCGCGGCAGCATCTGCGGGATCCAGAACACGCCCGCGCGCATGCGGCTCAGCTCCTCGAACAGCTCGCGGAACTCCCGGTCGATCTCGGGGGTGTCGGGGGCGCCCGCGCACAGCACGACCTGGACGCCCGGGTCGATGTCCCGTGCCGCGCGCAGCAGATGGGGCACGCCCTTCTGGCGGGTGATCCGGCCGACGAACAGGACGTACGGGCGGGCGGGGTCGATGCCGTGCCGGGTGAGGGCGTCGGTGCCGCGGTCGGGCCGGTAGAGGTGGGTGTCGATGCCGTTGTGCACGACGTGGACGCGGGCCGGGTCGAGCGCCGGGTAGCACGCCAGGATGTCCTCGCGCATGGCGCCGGACACGGCGATCACCGCGTCGGCGGCCTCGACGGCGGTGCGTTCGGCCCAGCTCGACAGCGCGTATCCGCCTGCCAGTTGCTCGGCCTTCCAGGGCCGCAGCGGCTCCAGCGAGTGGGCGGTGAGCACGTGCGGGACGCCGTACAGGAGCTTGGCGAAGTGGCCGGCGAGGTTCGCGTACCAGGTGTGGGAGTGGACGAGTTCGCGGCCTTCGAGGGCGGCGGCGATGGACAGGTCCACGGAGAAGGTGCGCAGCGCGTCGTTGGAGCCGTCGAGCGCGGACCAGGGGCGGTGGCGTACGACGCCCACGCCGCGGCCCTCGCCCCAGCAGTGCACCTCCAGCTCCACCAGGGAGGCCAACTCCCGGGCCAGGAACTCCACATGGACACCGGCGCCGCCGTACACGTCCGGGGGGTACTCCCGGGTCAGCAGTCCCACACGCACCTGACAACCCCCTTGTACCAGCGGCAGGTTCCTTTCATGGTCACCCAGAAGCGGCCCCTGGGGAAGAGCGCGGCGGCCGGATGAAGCAGCAGTCGCCGCAGACACCGCCGCCGGGCACCCGGTAGTACAGGCAGCAGCTGCGGCGGCGGAAGGCGGTGCCGGTACGGGCGCCGGTGGTGCGCAGGAGAGGGTGGGCGAAGAGTTCGTCGGTCAGGGCGCGGACTCGTCCGGCCACGTCGGTACGGTCGTGGGCGCGGGCCCAGCGGTCCAGTTGCCGGGCCGCCCCAGCGAGCGCGGAGCCCGCGTTGCCCCACAGCAGTCCGGGCGCGCTGCCGTACCCGGCGCCCAGGGCCTCCGTCAGGGGTTCCAGGTGTCCGTGCAGCACGGCGGCGGCCAGGCCGGCGGCGTCGCCGGGCCGCGGGCGCAGCTCGGTCAGGTACAGGTCGTCGGGGGCGGAGGCGAGCGGGTCCCAGCGCAGCAGGCGCGGGGCGAGGTCGGGCAACCGGCCGTACAGGGCGGCGCAGCCGAGGGCCGCCGACCACAGCCGGGCGGCCAGGCCCTGCTGGGCGATGGAGGCGGCCACGCGTGGCTCGCGGGTGCCGAGCCGGTCCGCGACCACGGCCACCCGCACCGCCAACGCGTCCGGCGTCGCCCGTCCGTAGGTCTCGGCGAGGGTCGGCAGCTGGCCGGGATCCGGTCCGGCGGCGGCTCCGGCCGGGCCGGGCACCGTACGCAGGACGAAGAAGCCGCCGAGCGGGCGGAGGGCGGCGAGAGCGGGGTCGAGGTCCACAACGAGTACTGCTACCAGGTGCGTTCCCCGGGCCCGACACGGGGTGTCCGCCTCGCGTCACCCATCGCGAGGATGATCGCGCGACGGGTGTACTCCATCGGCAGTAGGAGGCATTGCGTGCTCAGGTACGACGACGGGAAGAGTGCGACCGGGCAGAGTGTTGGCCATGGAAGCCGACCGTACGTCGCGCCGGGCTCAGGGCCCCCGCCGCCCGCACAGGAGACGCCGATGAGCGCCCTCGCCTTGTCCGTGCTGCTGTCGTTCGTGTCCGCCCTCGCCTACGCGGCCGGCGCGATCGTGCAGGAGCAGGTGGCGCTCGCCTCCCCCGGCACCGCGTACCTGCCGCTGCGGCGGCCCGGCTGGTGGGGGGCCATGGCGCTGAACGGGCTCGGCGGCGTGCTGCACGTGGTGGCGCTGGCCTACGGCCCGCTCAGTCTCGTGCAGCCGCTCGGCGCGCTGACCATCGTCTTCGCCCTGCCCATGGCGGCGCTGTGCGTCGGCCGCGGGGCCGGCACGACCGCCTGGCGCGGCGCGGTCATGGCCACCGTGGGCCTCGCCGGGCTGCTGGCCCTGGTCGGCTCCTCCGACAGCCACTCCCTGGACGCGGCCCAGCGCGTGGCGGTGGCGCTGGTCACCGGCGGCGCGGTCGTGGCGCTGATGTGCGCGGGCCGGGCCGCGCACCGGCACCCGGCGGTGCGCAGCGTGCTGCTCGCCACCGCCTCCGGCATAGCGTTCGGCATGTCGTCGGTGTTCACCAAGACCGTCGCCGTCGACTGGACGCACGGCATCGACCTGGAGGACCTGCCGGCCCTCGCGGTGATCGCCCTGTTCGCCGTCGCCGGTGTCCTGCTGTCCCAGGCCTCCTACCGGGGCGCCGGCCTCGCCGCGCCGCTGGCCACGCTCACCGTGGTCAATCCGGTGCTGGCGGCCGCCGTCGGCATCCTGATGTTCGGCGAGACGTTCCGCTACGGCGGCGCGGGCGCCGCGCTCGCCGTGAGCTGCGGGGTGGTCGCGGCGGGCGGTCTGGTCATGCTGACGACCGAGCGGATCGAGCGCGCCGAGCCGCCCGCCCTGCCGGACGCCGGCCCGGAACCGGTCTCCGCCGCGGAAACGTTCCCGGGCATGCCCCAGCAGCGAGGGGCGGCGGCACAGGCCGCGCCGGAGCGGGGCGGGCTTCCCGGGGCCGACGGCACGTCCGACGCGCCGCTGCTGCGGGAGGTGCTCGTGCAGGGACCGGGCGGCGGCCTGGTTCCGGGCCCGGGCGGCGGCCTGGTTCCGGGCGGCTGCGGGGAGAGCGCCGACCGCGGCGGACCGCCGGACCTGCGCTCGCTCCCCGCGTCGTACCTCGCGCTGTCCGCGTGCGTCGGGGCACCGCTGCCGGTCCTGGACGCGCACGGTACGTGCCTCAGATCCTGACGCCGCCCGCCCGCAGATAGGCGAGCGGGTCGATGTCCGTACCGAAGCCTGGTCCGGTCCGCACCTCGAAGTGCAGGTGCGGGCCGGTGACGTTCCCGGTGGCTCCGGAACGGCCGATGCGCTGGCCCGTGCCGACGTTCTGCCCGATCCGCACCGAGATGGCCGACAGGTGGCCGTACTGGGTGTAGCGGCCGTCGGCGTGCCGGATCACCACCTGGTAGCCGTAGGCGCCGCCCCACCCCGCGGCCACCACCTGCCCGGCCTCCGCGGCCTTCACGGAGGTGCCGGTCGGCACGAGGAAGTCGACTCCGGTGTGGTAGCCCTTCGACCAGTGCGAGCCGGCCACGCGGTAGCCGGTGCCGATGGGCGCGTCGACCGGGGGGACGAGCGTACGGCCGGTGCTCTTGGTCCGGTGCGGTGCGGTCCTGTGCTCCGAAGGGTGCTTCTTCTCCGGGGACTTGGTGCCGGGGGCGGCCGTACCGCGCAGGCTGAGCCGCTGGCCCGGCAGGATCAGGTCGGGATCGGCGCCGATCGTCGTGCGGTTGCGGGCGTACAGCCCGCGCCAGCCGCCGCGGACGTGGTGCTCGTCGGCGATGCCCGAGAGGGTGTCGCCGTGCACCACCGTGTACATCTCGGCCCGGCCCGCGCGGGACTGCGGGGTGGTGTGCGCCTGCACGTCCTCCAGTGCGGCGCGCTGCGCCGGGCGCACGGTCGCGCTGTCGGTGTGCACGCCGGCGTCCGCGCCCCCGCGGGTCAGCCCGGCCCGCACCGAGCAGACCGGCCAGGCGCCGGGCCCCTGCCCGTCGAGGACCTTCTCGGCGACGGCGATCTGCTGGTCCCTGGTCGCGAGGTCGGCGCGCGGGGCGTACCGGGTGCCGCCGTACGCCTCCCAGGTGGACTGGGTGAACTGCAGCCCGCCGTAGTAGCCGTTGCCCGTGTTGATGCTCCAGTTTCCGCTGGACTCGCAGGCGGCGACCTTGTTCCAGGTGGAGGCGTCGGCCGCGTCGGCCGTGCCGGCGGCGACCAGCGGGATCGCGAGGCCGGCCCCGCCCGCCGTGACCGTGAGTGAGGCGCGGTTGATCCTGTTCGGCTGGTACCGGCGATGCCGGCCGCGTACGGCCATGTCCGAATTCCCCTCGGCATGCGTCAGGAGGGGGCAAAAGTAAGCGCCGCGAACAGGCCATGACAAGACGGAAAACCGGCCTCCCGCACCGCCCAAGTGGCCGGGAACGGCCCCCGCTTGGCCCGGATCGCCGGAGACTGAGGCCGAGGGCGGCGTGCGTGCGTACAAAGGCATGGCGGGTCGGATGTGCGCTCGCCGTGGCGGCACGTCAGGATGGGCGAGGACCCGTACTGACGGAGCCGTAGTCACGAGGCAGCTAGGGAGCAGGCGGTATGAGCACTTCAGCGCAGATCGGTGTCACGGGCCTCGCGGTCATGGGCCGCAACCTCGCCCGTAACTTCGCCCGCAACGGCTACACGGTCGCCGTGCACAACCGTACGGCGTCGCGGATGAAGGCGCTGGTGGAGGAGTTCGGGCACGAGGGCGACTTCGTCGGGGCCGAGACCGCCGAGGAGTTCGTGGCGGCGCTGGAGCGCCCGCGCCGCCTGGTGATCATGGTGAAGGCGGGCGAGCCGACGGACGCGGTGATCCAGGAGTTCGCACCGCTCCTGGAGCCCGGTGACATGATCATCGACGGCGGCAACGCGCACTTCGCGGACACCCGGCGCCGGGAGCGGGAGCTGCGCGAACGCGGCATCCACTTCGTCGGCACGGGCATCTCCGGCGGCGAGGAGGGCGCGCTGCACGGGCCGAGCATCATGCCGGGCGGTTCGGTGGAGTCCTACGCGTCGCTGGGCCCGATGCTGGAGAAGATCTCCGCGAAGGCGAAGGACGGCGCGCCCTGCGTGACGCACTGCGGCCCCGACGGCGCCGGGCACTTCGTGAAGATGGTCCACAACGGCATCGAGTACGCCGACATGCAGCTGATCGGCGAGGCGTACCAGCTCCTGCGCGACGTCGCCGGGTACTCCCCCGCCGAGATCGCGGAGATCTTCCGTACGTGGAACACCGGCCGTCTCGACTCGTACCTGATCGAGATCACGGCGGAGGTGCTGTCGCACGTGGACGCGGCGACGGGCAAG
The DNA here is from genome assembly GCF_053598315.1 of Streptomyces sp. NPDC001153. Lineage (NCBI taxonomy): Bacteria > Bacillati > Actinomycetota > Actinomycetes > Kitasatosporales > Streptomycetaceae > Streptomyces > Streptomyces sp. NPDC001153. Next base: position 36,531 of record NZ_JBSFJZ010000026.1, on the reverse strand, counting down.
CCGTTCGTGGACGTGGTGGTCGACCAGGCCGAGCAGAAGGGCACCGGCCGCTGGACCGTCCAGATCGCGCTGGACCTGGGCGTTCCGGTGTCCGGTATCGCCGAGGCCGTCTTCGCGCGCTCGCTGTCCGGTCACGCGAAGCTCCGCGAGGCCTCGCAGGGGCTGGCGGGCCCACGGGCGGCAGCGCTGAGCAAGGACGAGGCGGCCGCCTTCGCGGACCGGGTGGAGCAGGCGCTGTACGCGTCCAAGATCGTGTCGTACACGCAGGGCTTCCACGAGATCGCCGCGGGCAGCGAGGAGTACGGCTGGGACATCGACCTGGGTGCGGTGTCCTCGATCTGGCGGGGCGGCTGCATCATCCGCGCCGCCTTCCTGGACCGGATCCGCGCCGCGTACGACGCCCGCGCCGATCTGCCGAGCCTGCTGTCCGACGAGACCTTCGCGCGCGAGATCGCCGAGGCGCAGGACGACTGGCGTGAGGTGCTGATCGCAGCGACGCGGCAGGGCGTGCCGACGCCGGGCTTCGCGGCGGCGCTGGCGTACTACGACGCGCTGCGGGCGCGGCGGCTGCCGGCGGCCTTGACGCAGGGGCAGCGGGACTTCTTCGGGGCGCACACGTACCGGAGGGTGGACCGGGAGGGGTCGTTCCACACGCTGTGGGGTGGGGACCGGTCGGAGGTGTCTGCCTGAGGTGTCCGCCCAGGGGGCGGGGGGACGCGCGGCCGACGTGTCCGGGTGCGTCGTGGCTGGTCGCGCCCACGCGGCGGAGCCGCATAACGACAGGTCCCCGCGCCCCTTCGGGGAGGATGTGTGCCCGGCGTCGTCAGGTGAGGGGTGGGCCTGGCTCGGGGTTGGGTACGGGTTCCGGCCCCGGTGGGATCGGGGACGGTGACGGCTCCGGTGGGCCGGGGGCCGGAGGTGCCGGGGGTGGGGTCGGGTCGGGACCCGGCGGGGGTGGGGTCGGCTGGGGGCCCGGCTCGGGCGGGGGGACGGGGCTCGGGTAGGGGTCCGGTGTGGTGGGACCCGGACCCGGCGTCGGCCCCTGGGGGAGCGGGTCGAGGTGCGGGTTCGTCATGGCGTCCTCCGGGCAGTCGCTGAACGTCGCCTCTGGACTACTCCCCCGCCTACCCGACCCCCGCGCGGCCACTCACCCGACAGGCCGAGCCACCACCCGCCCGGAGCGCCTCGGTCAGGCCCGGACGGCCTGCGGGCTGCGCTGCTGGTCCGAGCCGGGCACCGGCTCGGACGGGTCGGCACCGAGGGAGACGATCCGGTTGCCGGCGTCGACATGCACGACGCGGGGCTTCAGCGCCCGTGCCTCGGCGTCGGTGACCTGGGCGTAGCTGATGATGATCACCAGGTCTCCGGGGTGCACGAGATGGGCGGCCGCCCCGTTGATCCCGATCACCCCGGACCCGCGCTCACCCTCGATGACGTAGGTCTCCAGCCGGGCACCGTTGGTGATGTCGACGATGTGCACCAGCTCGCCGGGCAGCAGATCGGCGGCGTCGAGCAGGTCGGCGTCGATGGTCACCGATCCCACGTAGTGCAGGTCGGCCTGGGTGACGGTGGCGCGGTGGATCTTGGACTTGAACATGGTACGAAGCACGGAGAATCTCCCGGTTTGTCTGCTCCCTGCCTGCTTTTTGCAGGTCAAGGGCGGTCTTCGGAGACTACAACGATTCGCATGTGTGGTCAGCTGTCGCCGGGTGTTCGAGGACACACACTGATCCGTTGCCGGCTTTTCTGAGGTGGATTCAGGTGGGGACATCCCGCAAACGCTTCTGTCGAGCTTGCCGCTCTTCGTCGATTGGCTTGACCGGCTACCAGGTGCGTGCTGCCATCCGCCGGATCGGCCGGTCTGGGCGTCATCGGCGCAGAGTCCCGGCAGTCACCGGCGGAAGCATGGACGTCTTCGGCACCGACGACCGTCTCGCCGGCTGCGGGGGCGTCGCCCTCATACCCCGCGACTCGGGCAAGATCAGCGGCAGCGTGCGGTACCCGCAGATCCACCTGCCTGACATCCACGTCCATCGGATCGTGGCGCTCACCCTCGAAGAGACCGACGACAAGCAGATCAAGATGAGGACGGTCCGTGAGTGGAAGCGCGAACGCCCCCAGAGGCCCCCAGCCATCTCTCACCGCAAAATGGAAATGAGCCGCTCCCGCTCCCAGCGGAGACGACACCGGCGATGCGGAGGCACAGGCGATGTCCACCAGCCCGAGCCGATGGATGACGATCGGCGACTTCCTGCTCCGGCGTCTGAAGGAGGCCGGCGTCGGCCACCTCTTCGGCGTCCCTGGTGACTTCAACCTCGAACTGCTGCAGCAGCTCCAGGACGCGGGCACGCTGCAATGGGTCGGCAACTGCAGTGAGCTGAACGCGTCCTACGCAGCCGACGGCTATGCCCGGCTGAACGGCATGGGCGCACTGCTCGTGACGAACGCCGTCGGCGCCCTGAGCGCGATCAACGGGGTCGCCGGCTCCTACAGCGAGCACGTGCCGGTGGTCTGTATCTGCGGGTCGATACCGCTGAAGTCCATCGATCGCGGCCTGGGGATGCACCACACGATGGCCGACGGCACATGGGACCGCTTCCTCGGCGCCTACGCGCAGGTGACCGCCGCGCAGGCGCGACTGACCCCGCACAACGCGGTCACCGAGATCGACAGACTGATCCTCACCGCGTGGCGCGAAAAGCTCCCGGTGTACATGGAGTTGCCCTCCGACATCGCCTATCTCGACATCGAGGTTCCCGAGGCCCCGCTGGTACTCGCACAACCGCCCAGCGACCCGGAACGGCTGCGGTCGTGCATCACCGCGATCGCGGGCCACCTGTCCGCCGCCGAGTCACCGGCGGTCCTGGTGGATCTGGACGCGGACCGGTTCGGCGTGGCAGCCGACCTCATGGGGCTGGCCGAGAAGATGCAGCTCCCCGTGGCAGTAATCAGCACAGCCAAAGCGGTCATCGACGAGACGTTCCCCTACTACGTCGGCATCTACAACGGCCAGGCAAGCGAGCCGCACACGCGCGCGGCGATCGAGTCCAGCGACTGCCTGCTCTCCATCGGCTACCGGCCGATCGAGGTGACCACGGGCGACTTCACCGCTTCGCTGCCCGCCGACACGATCCGCGCCCGCAGCCACTCGGTGGACATCGGCGATGACAACTACCAGGCAGTGACACTCCAGGAAGTCATCCGCGGCGTACGGGACGCCGTCCCGCACGTCACGAGCCGTGCTGCACCACAGCGGGGGGCTACAGCGGCGAAGACCCACGCAGTCGGCTCCACCAACCTGACCCAGGCCGCGTACTGGCAGGCGATCCAGGGCTATCTCCGGGCCGGGGACGTGCTCCTCCTCGACAACGGCACGTCGTACGCCCTCCTCGGCCTGCAGCTGCCACCGGACTGCACCTTCGTCGGATCGATCAACTGGGGCTCGATCGGCTACTCGGTCGCGGCCCTGCTCGGCACCCTGACCGCAGCACCGGACCGTCGCCACCTGCTCTTCCTGGGCGACGGCTCGTTCCAGCTGACCGCGCAGGAGCTGTCGACCATCCTGCGGCACGACCACAAGCCGGTGATCTTCCTGATCAACAACGGCGGATACACCATCGAACGCGGTTACCTCGGCAGAACCGAGCAGTACAACGACATCGCGACCTGGGCCTACGCGGATCTGCCGAGAGTGCTCCGTCCGGACACCACGGCGCGCTCGTTCGTCGTCAGGACTCCCGCGGACCTGGCGGAGGCCCTCAGCGCGCCCAACGACACGCTGATCCTCATCGAAGCGGTCATGGATCCCTACGACGCTCCGGCCACGGTCATGGCCAGCAGCAACACCGGCGCGGACATCGACTACGGGCCTCGCGGCCCGCAGCACCGCGCCAACGCCCAGCTCAGGCCGGCCTGACTCCCCCGCCGACGCGCAACGGCCGCCGATCCGGGTCCCGTCCTCCGCTACGGGCCCGGTTTGACGGTCTGGGACGGACCTGCGGGTCGCACCTGCGGGAGCCCCCGACGACTCGAGGTCGCGCTGCGGTTCCGCAGTGTTGTGGTGGGGGAAGTCAGCCTTGATGCGGGCATGACGCCGGTGACGACCCACGGGACGGGCCCGAGCACGCTGGTGCGAAGATCAGCGGTGGCGTGTCATCCGTCCGCTCTGGGTGCCCAGCCGGGCGGCCCGAACAGATACCCGACACGGTCGCGCCAACGCCGCGCCGCGCGGACGTCGCGCCAGGCGGCCGCGAACTCGTGGAAGGCCACCCGCACCGGGTTGTAGGTGTCGATGTTCTTCGTCAGGCCGTACACCACCCGCACGCTTTCCGGCTCGAACGTACCGAAGAGCCGGTCCCAGACGATGAGGATGCCGCCGTAGTTACGGTCCAGGTAGACCCTGTTGGAACCGTGGTGCACGCGGTGGTGGGAGGGCGTGTTGAAGAACCACTCCACCGGCCGCCACAGCTTGTCCACCCGCTCGGTGTGCAGGAAGAACTGGTAGACGAGGCTGAAGGCCTGCTGGAGCAGGATCATCCACGGCGGAATGCCGAACAGTGCCAGCGGCAGCCAGAAGGGCAGCCCCGTCATCGGCGTCCAGCTCTGACGCAGGGCGGTCGAGAGGTTGAAACGGACGCTGGAGTGGTGGACCACGTGGCTCGCCCACAGCACCCGCACCCGGTGGTGGGCGCGGTGGAACGCGTAGTACGCGAGGTCGTCGCCGAAGAACAGCAGCACCCACGTCCACGCGGAGGACGGCGACAGGTGCCAGGGGGCGACGGCGAAGACAGCCGCGTACAGCACGATCGTCACTGCCTTCCACGGCATCGCGACGACCTGGCTACCGGCGCCCATGGACATGCTGGTGACAGTGTCCCGCAGCTCGTAGCCGCGTTCGTCGTCGTCCGGGAGGAAGCGGTAGGACAGTGCCTCGACGACGACCAGCAGCACGAACGCCGGTATCGCGTAGACCACGGCCGGGATCATGTCAGCGCACCGCCTTCCGCGCCGTCGCGGGCACACTGCGGGACAGCAGTTCGCGCGCCAGCCGTTCCGCCGCCTCGGCCTCGCGTGCCGCGATGTGTGCCGCCAGCCGCTGATGTGCTTCGACGTCGAGGAGTTCCGCGGTCCGCAGGTCGTCCGGCACGTCGGCCACCGGGAGTGTGCCGCCCACCAGGCTGTTGAAGGCCAGCAGGTAGGCGACGTTCCCGGAACCCTCCACGATCAGCCGCCACCAGGCGACGTCCGCATCACCGAGCTCGGTCAGATCGGGCCCGGTGCGCGCGTACCGGCCCGCGGCCTCGACGATCTGCCGGGCGGTGTCCTCGGAGCACCGGATCGCACACAGCCGGGCCGCGTCGGCGCCGATGCACGCCCGCATCTCCAGGGCGTCGCGGGCGAGGTCCTCCACCGAGGGCCCGGCGTCGGCGGCCGCGATGCCCATGGCGAGGTCGAGGCCGGCGGTGTGCCGCCAGTCCAGGACGAGCGTGCGGCCGCCGTGGCTGACCTCGACCAGCCGTGCCTGCTGAAGCCGCTTGACGGCCTCTCGGACGGCATGCCGGTTCACCCCGAACTCGGCTGCCAAATCCCGTTCGGCGGTGAGCGCGGAACCGGCCGGCAGTTCCCCACCGAGGATCCTGTCGCGCAACAGGGCGAAGAGCTGGTCGGAGACCGCCTCGCGCCGGATGAGTCCCTGATTCATGGCGATCAGGGTGAACGCGACCAAGTCTCTGGTCAACTGGTTGGACCAGTATTTCTGCGATGATTCCGCGCGCACCGGTCGCCACTCGCGGACCGGCCCATGGCCCCCGGGGGACGGTCACCAACTGGCTGTGCGACATGTTCGCCGGTGGCGGCCACGCCGCACTGACGCGTCTGGCGAGGGAGCCGGGACCGGGCGCGGGCGAGCGTACGACTACGATCCGCGCCTGCCCACCGCCCAACGACGCGGCCTCGCACAGCGACTGCGTCCGGCCGACCCCGACCATCCCTGCTCGGGCACCCTGGTCGTATCCCAGCACACCCGCACGACTCCGACGACAGAAGGCGGGTCCGCTCCAGGAACCTGTTGAGCGACGTGTCGGCGGCGCTGCCCGGCGAGACGACCTCGGGACGAGACCCGAGGACGCACGGATTCATGTCCAGCGGGCGTCCAACGCGTCGTCCGACAGATGACGATCAAGATGGACGACTGTTCACTCAGGCCGTTGGGCGTGTCACCCCTACGGCCGCCACCGGCCAGGCCCCTCCGGCGGGTCTGGGGCCGCCGTATTCGATTCGGCTTGCGTCGGAAATCGGCACGGGTGCAGAAAGGCCGTCCCTTCTCTCACGTCTGTCATGCGGGGTGCTCTGCGTGTTTCATAGAGGTGTGGTCTGCGGTGGGCCACCATACGGACGAGGTACAGCACATTTTCCAGCCGGTGAGCGCCATGGCGCGCTGATTGTGTGGGTCGACGTGCGCGAACTCGACACCAGCAAAGCCAACGACGTCAAGAGCGGCAGCCGACAGAAGGAACACCGAGACAGGAAGAAGGACGGGCATGTCCGGCAGCGAAAGCGAGAATCCAGCAATCCCCTCACCGACGCCCACGCCGATTCAGCGGCCGAGGACGAACCGGGACTGGTGGCCGAATCAGCTGGACCTTCAGGTTCTCCACCAGCACTCGCCCCGATCCAACCCGATGGACGAGGACTTCGACTACGCGGAAGAGTTCGCGGCCCTCGACGTCGACGCCCTGAAGCGTGACGTCTTCGAGGTGATGACGACATCCCAGGACTGGTGGCCTGCCGACTACGGTCACTACGGGCCGCTCTTCATCCGGATGAGCTGGCATGCCGCGGGAACGTACCGCATCGAGGACGGCCGCGGCGGTGGCGGCAGCGGCGCACAGCGCTTCGCCCCCCTCAACAGCTGGCCGGACAACGCGAGCCTGGACAAGGCGCGCCGTCTGCTGTGGCCGGTCAAACAGAAGTACGGCCGGAAAATCTCCTGGGCCGATCTTCTGGTCTTCGCCGGAAACTGTGCCATGGAATCCATGGGGTTCAAGACATTCGGGTTCGGTTTCGGACGAGAGGACATCTGGGAACCCGAGGAGATCTTCTGGGGGCCCGAGGACACATGGCTCGGAGACGAGCGCTACAGCGGCGACAGGGAACTCGCCGGTCCTTTCGCCGCCGTGCAGATGGGACTGATCTACGTCAATCCGGAGGGGCCCAACGGAAACCCGGACCCGATGGCTGCCGCCCGGGACGTTCGGGAGACATTCCGGCGCATGGCGATGAATGACGAGGAGACGGTCGCGCTCATCGTCGGCGGCCACACCTTCGGCAAGTGTCATGGCGCGGTCGAAGCCACTTATATCGGCCCGGAACCCGAGGCCGCCCCCATCGAGCAGCAGGGCCTCGGCTGGCGGAACACATACGACAGCGGCACGGGCCCCCACACGCTCACCAGCGGTCTGGAGGGCGCATGGACCACCGAGCCGACCCGGTGGGACAACGGATACCTGGACAATCTCTACGGGTACGAGTGGGAGCTGACGAGCAGCCCCGCCGGCGCCCACCAGTGGACTCCCTCGGACCCCGCGGCCAGGAACACCGTACGCGACGCCCATGATCCGTCGAAGCGCCACGCCCCCATGATGCTGACGACGGACCTCGCGCTGAAGGTGGACCCGGTCTACGGCCCGATCACGAAGAGGTTTCACGAGAACCCGGACGAACTCGCGGTGGCGTTCGCCAAGGCGTGGTACAAACTGCTGCACCGCGACATGGGACCCCTCTCGCGTTACCTCGGCCCCTGGATTCCCGAGCCGCAGCTGTGGCAGGACCCCGTTCCCGACGTCGATCACGAACTGGTCGGGGACGAGGACATCGCTGCCCTCAAGAGCAGGATCCTCGCCTCGGGTCTTTCCGTCGCCCAGCTGGTCACCACCGCCTGGGCGTCGGCGGCGAGCTTCCGCGGCACCGACAAGCGCGGCGGGGCGAACGGAGCACGAATCCGGCTCGCGCCGCAGAAGGACTGGGAGCTCAACGACCTCCCCGAGGTGACCGAGGTACTGCGCACGCTCGAGCGGATCCAGCAGGACTTCAACCTCTCCCAGACCGGCGGAACGCGGGTCTCCCTCGCCGACCTGATCGTCCTCGGCGGGTGCGCGGCCGTCGAGCAGGCCGCGAGGAATGCCGGGTACGACGTGACGGTTCCGTTCGCACCGGGGCGTACGGATGCCTCGCAGGAGCAGACCGACACGACGTCGTTCGCCGTGCTGGAGCCCAAAGCGGATGCCTTCCGCAACTACCTTCCGGCGGGCGAGAAGCTGTCTCCGGAGACGCTCATGCTGGACCGCGCCAACCTGCTGACGCTGACCGCTCCCGAGATGACGGTGTTGATCGGCGGCATGCGGGCCCTGAACACCGGCTTCAAGGGATCCCCCCATGGTGTCTTGACCCACCGGCCTGGAAACCTGACCAACGACTTCTTCGTCAACCTGCTCGACATGGGCACGGAGTGGAAGGCGTCGGCTACGGACGGGACCGTGTTCGAAGGCCGGGATCGCGCCACCGGCGAGGTCAAGTGGACCGCCACCGCCGTCGACCTGATCTTCGGTGCGAACTCCCAGCTCCGAGCCGTCTCGGAGGTCTACGCGTCCCAGGATGGGGGAGAGAAGTTCGTACATGACTTCGTGGCAGCGTGGAACAAGGTGATGAATCTCGACCGGTTCGACCTCGCCTGAGCCCGACGTCCCGGTCCGACCTCATTGTCGGCCCGGGACGCGGCGAAGTGCGGCACTCTGCGGTGCTGAGCCCGGTGCCTGCGTGAGCGGGCCGGCTCCACATCGTCGTCTGCCCCCGGGGTGGAAGCCGGTTCAACGGGACGATCGCACATTCGTGGTCACGTGCCCAGTGCGGCTCGGACTCCGTACTTCCACCCACCATTCAGGCTGGTCGAAGTGGCGCGCATGTGTACCACCGACGGACGAAGAAACCTGCTGTCCGACATGGCCGAATCAAGCCGCTTCCCACAGCCCTGCGTCCGGAATGCGGGCCGCCTTTGTGATGCTGCCCGGCATCAGGTGCCGGTAAGTGCGACACGTCTCCTCCATGGACTTGCGATGCCCGCGTGGCGCGCGATGTCACGGAGCGTCAGATAGCACACTTGGACCGACTGCGGACACCCCGGCCGGCGACGCCGACGGCAGTACCCGCACCCGCACCGGGGCTGTTCCGACCGTCGCCTTCACTGTCGTTCGGGGTGTCCGCCATCGGTACCGGGATCGCCTGCTCGGCCCAGATGAAGGGGGCGTCCCTCGACATCCCCCGTGAGCCCGAGCAGCCGCCGCGCCTCGTCGTTGACCACGGTGATCCGGCCTCGCGGGTCGAGGCCGACCACGCCCTCCCGGATGCCGTGCAGGGTGGCCTCCCGGTCCTGGAGCAGGCCCGCGATCTCCTCCAGCTCCGGTCCGAACGTGCTCCGCTTGAGCCGGGCGGCGAGCAGGAACGCGGCGGCCGCTCCGACCGCCAGGGCGATCCCGGCGTAGTGGCCGAAGGCGGGCAGCTCACGCACCAGCTCGCCGGACGCCTGGGCCTCCGGAATGCCGGCCGAGACCTCCCCCACCAGACGCCGACCGGTACCCGGCGCGTACAGCGGCACTATGCCGTTGGCCGAGCGGCCTGTCGCGCCCACATTGATCCTCGTGTGCGACCTTCCGTCCCGACGGCGCGGGCGGTGCCGGTACGGTTCGCCGCCGCAGCCGGCCGCCCGGCTGGTCGGCGTGCCCCGGGAACAGTCACGCCAGGCGAAGCGGCCGACACCCGACTCATCGCGCGCCCTGCGGACCCGCGTGACAGCCGCTATTGACAAGGCGAAGTCGCGCAAGTTGTCATGAACACATGATCCTGCCTCCCGGGGCCCGCTGCACTCGCCGTACCGATGGTTCCGCCCCCGGCGCCAGGTGTGCCCCCTCACTGGAGGGATCACGGACGAAAGCCACGGATGCCATGGACGCCATGGATGCCGTGGACGAGCTGCTGCAGTGGAAGCACGGTCACTGACCGGGCGCCACGAGTTGCTCGACGCCGCCCGGGTCGCACTGACGGCCCGTCCCGGAGTGCTCTTCCACGGCCCCCTGGGGATCGGCAAGTCCACGCTCGTGGCGGCCCTCACGGCGTCACTGACCGCGCGCGCCGCGTCGGACGGCACCGTGCTGCGCTGCTCGCCCGCGGAGGAGGACGCCCGGCTCCCGTTCGTCGGGCTCATCGACCTGTTCGCACAGGTGCCGGAGGGGTGCCTGGAGCCCCTCGCACCCGAACCCCGTGCGGCGCTGAGGGCAGCGCTGCTGCATGGTACGGAACCGACGGACGACCGCAGCCGTCTCGCTGTGCGCCTCGCGTTCCTCGAGGTGCTGCGCACGCTGGCCGCCGCCGGCCCCGTCCTGCTGGTCCTCGACGGCCTGCAGTGGCTCGATGAGCCCACCGCGGAGGTGCTGGCCTTCGCCGTACGCCGCCTCGACGGCCTGGACGTACGGGTGGTCGCCGCCGAGCGGGTGGCGGACGGTGAACAGCCCGAGCGACTGCGCTGCTGCCCGCCGGGCACCACCGAACTCCCTGTGCCGTCGCTGACGGACGACGAGGTGGCCCGCCTCGTGCGCGCCGGCACCGGCGCCGAGCTGCCACCCGATGTACTGCGGGCGATCCGGGACACCGCCGACGGAAACCCCTTGTACGCACTGGAGTTGGGGCGAGCAGTGGCCCTGCGCGGTCCGGTGCCCAGGACCTTCGGCCCGGCGTTGCCTGTGCCCCGAAGACTGCGCACCCTGGTTCTGGGCCGGGCGCGCACCCTGCCGGAGACGGCGCGGCGCACGCTCCTGGTCACGAGCGCCGCCGCCCGTCCCGACCTCACCCTGCTGCGTGCCGCCGGCCTCGCCGATCCCGCCGCGGACCTGGCGGAGGCCGAACGACTCGGCGTGACGGCGTCCGACGCCGACGGAACCATACGATTCCGGCATCCGCTGCTCCGGGCCGCCGTCTATGCCGACGCCCCGGAGCACGACCGCCGGCAGGCGCACACGCTGCTGGCCCGCGCGATCAACGAGCCCGTCGAACGGGCCCGCCATCTCGCTCACGCCTGCCCGCATCCGGATGAGGACACCGCCCGGACCCTGATGTCCGCGGCGGCGTCCGCGCGCCGCGACGGCGCGCTCGGCGCCGCCTGCGAACTGGCCCAGCTCGCCGCCCGCCGTACCCCCGGCGACCGGCCCGCGGACCGGGACGACCGGCTGCTGGCCGCGGCGGAGTACGCCTGCGACGCCGGACAGCCGGACGAGGCGGCCGAAGCCGCAGAGACGGTCCTCGCCGCATCGGGTTCGGCACGCCGCCGGGTGCGGGCCCGGCTGATCCTGCTGCGCAACGCCGGGCAGGCGCTGGAGGGTGCCCACGCGCTCATCCAGGAAGGCCTCCGGGACGCCGTCGGCGATCCGCAGGCCGAGGCCTGGCTGCACCACTGGGCGGCCGTACGCGGCCTGTTGTGCGGGGAGTTGGAGGAGGCGGCCGGGCATGCCCGGCGCGCTGCCCGGCAGGCGGCGGTGGCGGGCGACACGGAGACCCGCATCGGTGCGCTCGCCACGTACGCCCGGGTGCGGTCCCTGGCCGGCGAACCGGTCGCGGCGGACGCCGCGCTGGAGGAGGCGCTCGCCCTGGCCGGCGGCGCCGACGGAGGTCCGCAGAGTTGGCGACTGATCCGGATGCGGGCGATCCTCGCCCTGGACGCCGACAGGGTGGCCGAGGCAGGGGAGCAGGTCGCCGAACTCCTGTATCGCATAGAGGAGTTCGCGGGGGTCGAGGAGGTCATGGCGACACTGGTGTCGCTGACCCGGATCCAGGTGCGGGCCGGGCACTGCCGCGAGGCACTGCACACCGCCGCGCGCTGCTCGGGCGCCACGGCCCAGGCGGCTCCCGCGCTGTACGCGGCCGCGCTGGCGGCCACCGCGGGCGGCACCGCCGAAGAGGCCCGGCAGCTGGCCGAGCAGGCGGTACGCGCCTCGGAGGCCGACGGCGACCGGCTGTTCCTGCTGCGTGCGCTGGCCGTGCTCGGGCAGGCCGAACTGCTCGCCGGCGACCCGCAGGGGGCCGCCTCCGCGGTCGAGGCGCTGCAACGCGTGAGAGAACTCGGCAACGCCATGTGCGCCGCCGACCCGCCCCTGCTGCACTGGTACGGCGACCTGGCCGAAGCCCTGGTCCTCCTCGGCGAGACGGGCGAGGCCGAGGCCGTCGTCCGAGAGGCCTACGCACGGGTGACCGCTGATACGCCCGGCAGCGTGCTGGCGGCTCTCGAACGGGCGGAGGGACTGCGCGAGGCGGGGATCGGCCGGGCGAAGGAGGGGGCGGCGGGGCTGCGTGCCGTCGTGGGCCGGCTGCGTCGGCTGCCCCTGCCCGTCGAGCTGGTGCGCACACTGATCGCGCTCGGCGCGGTCGAGCGCCGCTCGCGCCGCAGGAGCGCGGCCCGGGCGGTTCTCGGCGAGGCACTTCAGATCGCCACCCGGATCGGCGCCGCTCCGCTGGCGGCGCGAGCCAGGGAGGAGCTGTCACGGCTGGACGCCGCGGACCGGGGCGGTGAGGCGGGCGCGGGCGGACCCGGACTCACCCCCGCCGAGGCCAGGATCGCCGAGCTGGTCGGGGGCGGGGCCACCAACCGGGAAGTCGCAGCCCAGCTGTTCATCAGCGTCAAGACGGTGGAGGGGACCCTGTCGCGGGTCTACCGCAAGGTCGGGGTCCGCTCGCGCACCGCGCTCGCCCACGCGATGGCCGTCGCAGTACTCGCCACCGGGGCGGCCGTCGACTCCGGCAACGACGACCGAGTGGATGTCCTGGCCGGCCGTGACGGTGAGTCGGCCCATCCGTACGCGGGCCCGTCGTGCTCCCGACACACGCCGTTGACGTGACATCGGTTGTTAACACATGAAGCAAGGGTTCCCCCGCTTATGGGGGTGGGGCCGGTGTTTCTACGGTGAAGTCGTTCCGCTTCCGGAACAACTCCCCCACTCCCCGGAGGACTTCAGTGAAGTCACGTCTGAAACTGCTCGGTCTGGTCGCCGCGCCGGCCCTGGTCACCGCGGTCGTCCCCGCCGCCTACGCCGCGAACGGCGCGCAGCCCCACGCGAACCGTGCCGCCATCGCCGGAGACGTCCTGCCGGGCCTGAAGCAGAACGCCACCCGCACCGGGAAGGTCGCGGCCGGCACACGCATATCGGTGGCGATCAGCCTGACTCCCAGAGGTGGCGGGGCACTTGGCTCGTTTGTCGCCAAGGTCAGTGACCCGCGATCGAGTTCGTACGGCCACTACCTGACGAAGCGGCAGTTCGCCGCCCGCTTCGGCCGGACCGACGCCGAGATCAAGCAGCTCAAGGACTACCTGCGCGCCCAGGGCCTGACCGTCGGCACCGTCCACGCGGGCAACCTGCTGGTCGACGCCAGTGGTACCGCCGCCCAGCTGGAGAACGCCTTCGGCGCCAAGTTGTCGACCTGGAAGGACACGAAGACGGGGCGTTCCTTCTACGCCAACGACAGCGCGCCGACGCTGCCTGCCGCCATCGCCTCCCTCGTCAGCGACGTGGCGGGCCTCAACAACCGCGTCCAGCTGCACCACCAGGCGACGCCGCGCACCGTCAGCCCGCACAACGGCCCCGGCGGCGGCTACACCCCGGCCCAGCTCAAGGGCGGCTACAACGTCTCCGGCACGTACTCCGGCAGCGGCCAGAAGATCGCGCTGCTCGAGTTCGACGGCTTCCAGCAGTCCAACATCACCACGTACGACAACCACTACGGCCTGGGTTCGCCCGCCCCGACCGTGCAGAAGGTGGACGGCGGCTCCGGCGCGCTCGGCGACGGCCAGGTCGAGGTCGAACTGGACATCGAGGTCCTGCACGCGATCGCCCCCAAGGCGAACGTCACCGTGTTCGAGGGCCCCAACTCCGACGCCGGCGAGGTCGACACCTACCAGGCCATCGTCGACAGCGGCATCCCGACCACCTCGATCAGCTGGGGCGCCGCCGAGAGCGCCCGCACCACCTCGGGCATCAACGCGGTCGACGCCGTCTTCAAGGCCGGCGCCGCCCAGGGCCTCGGTTTCTACGCGGCCTCCGGCGACAGCGGCTCCGACGACGCGGGCGACGGCGGCACCTCCGTGGACTACCCGGCCAGCGACCCGTACGTCACCGGCGTCGGCGGCACCAGGCTGACCGTCACCTCGTCCAACACCTGGAGCAAGGAGGTGGCCTGGTCCGGAGGCGGTGGCGGCAAGTCCTCCGTCTTCAAGATCCCCAGCTGGCAGACGGCGGTGCAGAAGAGCGCCGGCGGTGGCTACCGCCAGGTGCCGGACGTCTCGGCCCACGCCAACCCCAGCCCCGGCGTCTCCATCTACTCGCAGGGTTCCTGGAGCTCGGTCGGCGGCACCAGCGCCGCCGCACCCGAGTGGGCTGCGTTCGCCGCCCTGTACAACCAGCAGGCCGCGGCGGCCGGCAAGGCCGACCTCGGCTTCGCCGACCCCGCCCTCTACTCCGCAAGCGGCACCGGGTTCCACGACATCACCAGCGGCAGCAACGGCGCCTACTCCGCGGCCACCGGCTGGGACTTCACCACCGGCTGGGGCTCGTACAACGCCGCGACGCTGGCGAGCAAGCTGCTCGGCTGACGACCGGCGGCTGACGACCGACCGACAGAGCGCGGGCCGGCGGTGATCCCCGGCCCGCGCTGCGGCATGACGTCGAAACCCACGTGCGCCGAACAGCCGGCGGCCACCGGCGCTTCCCCGGCCTCGTGCGCCTGTCCATCGGCACAGAGGACCTCGCAGCCTCAAGGCCGGCCGGTGATCGCCGGTGGTACGAGCGTGAGGAGCCGCTGCCCTGGAGGCTGGTGGTGAACTGCCGGGCGTGCGGCCCGCGTTCGAGGTGTGAGGGTGGCTCGCGCTCGAGGCATGGGCAGCCGGCACTGGTCGTCGGCGGATCGATGGGCGGAATACGAGCGCTGGAACGGGCCGTGTGGCATCCGGAGCGGGCGCGGGGGCTCGCTCGATGGGGGTGATGGCCAGGAACCTCGCGACGCTGCCCGCCGGAACTGCGGCAGCGTCATCGCGGGCTCCCGGCGTCGGCGAAGGGCACGTGAACCGAGGCCGTTGCCTGGCGACCGTACGGGTGCCGCCACAGGCCCTGCGCCTGAAGCCTCGGCAGGACGCCCTCGCCGAACCAGTACGCCTCCTCCAAGTGCGGGTAACCGGAGAGGACGAACTCATCGATGCCCAAGGCGTGGTACTCCTGGATCCGCTCGGCCACCTCGGCGTGGCTGCTGACCAGCGCCGTGCCCGCACCGCCGCGTACCAGGCCGATGCCTGCCCACAGGTTGGGATGGATCTCAAGGGCATCGGGGCTGCACCGACCGCACCGCTCCGGGTCGAAGCCGTCCAGGAGCCGGTTCGCCTCCGCCCACGCCTGCTCGGAGGTGTCGCGCGTAATGACGTGCATCCGGATTCCGAAGCGATGGGCACGGTTCTGCTCTGCGGCCAGCCCCTTGATCCAGGCGATCTTCTCGGCGACCTGGGCGGGCGGCTCCCCCCAGGTGAGTTGGTGCCCTTGGTGACCGCCACCTCGGTGGTGCCGCCGTCGGAAGGGTTGCTGCAGGCGGCGAGGACGAGGGCGGAGGCGAGTCCGAGCGCGACTGCGGCGGAGCGGCGGACGAGGTGGATGGACACGGTCGTTCTTCTTGCGCGGGCGTGCGAAACGGGGTGAGTGGCGATCAGAGGACCTTGGAGAGGAAGGCGCGGGTGCGTTCCTGCTGGGGGTCGTCCAGGACGGCTGCGGGCGGTCCCTGCTCCACGACGACACCGCCGTCCATGAACACCACGGTGTCGGCGACCTCGCGGGCGAAGCCGATCTCGTGGGTCACGACGATCATGGTGGTTCCGGTACGGGCCAGGTCCTTGATGACGTCGAGGACTTCGCCGACCAGTTCCGGGTCGAGCGCCGAGGTGGGCTCGTCGAAGAGCAGCACCTTCGGTTCGAGGGCGAGCGCGCGGGCGATGGCCACACGCTGCTGCTGGCCGCCGGAGAGCTGCCGCGGGTAGGCGTCGGCCCTGTCGGCGAGGCCGACCCGCTCCAGCAGCCGGCGGGCCCTTTCCTCCGCCTCTCTGCGTGGGCGGCGCAGTGCGGAGACGGGGGCCTCGACGAGGTTGTCCAGCACGGTCAGGTGCGGGAAGAGATGGAAGTTCTGGAAGACGAACCCGATGCCGGTGCGCTGCTTCAGAACATCCTTCTCCTTCAGCTCGTACAGCTTGCTGCCCACGCGGCGGTAACCGATGAGCTCGCCGTCGATGCTGATCCAGCCGCGGTTGACCTTCTCCAGGTGATTGATGGTGCGCAGCAGCGTGGATTTCCCGGAGCCGGACGGGCCGATGATCACGGTGACCTCGCCGGTGCGGACCTTCAGGTCGACGCCGCGGAGCACTTCCAGCGGGCCGAAGCTCTTGTGGACTCCGTGGACGTCCACCATGACCTCACTCATCGGCTGTCTCCCAGGGGTCCCAGGGCTTTCAGGGGTACGACGGGCCGGCTGCGCTGGGCCGCCGCGGCGCGCAGGTCGCGTACGAACCGGCGGGCACGCTGGATCGGGGTGGGCGGCGGGGTGCGTTGGGTGCCTCGGGCATAGCGGCGCTCGACGTAGTACTGGGCGACCGACAGCAGGGAGGTCAGCACCACGTACCAGGCGGTGGCGACCAGCAGCAGCGGGATCACCCGGCCGTTGCGGCCGTAGATCACCTGCACCTGGTGGAACAGCTCGCCGATGGACATCACGTAGACCACCGAGGTGCCCTGAGCAGGCCGATGATCTCGTTGCCGGCCGTGGGCAGAATGGCGCGCATGGCCTGTGGCAGCACGATCCGCCGGATCTGCCGCAGCCGGGGAATGCCCAGCGCGGCGGCGGCTTCCCGTTGTCCGTGGTCGAGGGAGATGACGCCGCCGCGGACGATCTCGGCGGCGTAGGCGGCCTGGTGCAGCGTCAGCCCGATCACCGCGGCCCCGATGGTGCCGATCAGGCTGTTGCTGTCGACGGACCAGAGCACCGGGCCGAAGGGGATGCCGACGCCCAACTCCTTGTACAGCGCGCCCAGGTTGAACCAGAACACCAGCTGGACGATCATCGGGATGGACCGGAAGATCCAGATATAGGTCCAGGCGACGGTCTGCAGCACCGGGCTGCGCGAGAGCCGCATGAAGGCCAGGACGGCGCCGAGGAGGAAGCCCAGCACGGTGGCGTAGGCGGTGAGCTGGAGGGTCACCCACACCGCCTGAACGATCGTCTCGGACAGGACGTAGTCGCGGAAGACGCTCCACTCCCACACCGGGTTGGTGGCCAGACCGTGCACGAACTGGGCGACCAGCACGACCACGGCGACGGCCGCCGTCCAGCGGGCGTAGTGGCGGGCCGGGACGACCTTGAGGGTGGCCGGAGCGTGCGGGGCGGCGGGGGCGGTGCCCGGGGAGGCCGTACCGGACGGGGCGGCGCCAGTGGTGGAGGGCATCGTGTTGTTCCTGCTCGACTCTTATGTGTGCTCGGGCGGGTTGATCCGCGATGTCTCGATCGCGGAGGCGGAGGTGCTCCATTTCTTGAGGATGCGGGCGTATGTGCCGTCCTCGATCAGCTCGTTGACGGCGGCCTGGAACGCCTTGGTGAGCGGGGAGCCCTTCTTGAAAGCGACGCCCACGTCGAGGCGGTGGTACTCCCCGAGGAAGGTGGTCTGCGACGCGGGCTGTGCGGCCTGGTAGCGCAGACCGTTGATGGTCGACATGATCACGTCGATGCGACCCTGCTGGAGCGCGGTGAGGGTCGCCGCGTTCTCCGAGTAGATCTTCACGTCGTACGGCTTCTTGCCCGCCTTCGCGCACACGCCCTTCTGCGCGGTGAGGGTCGCCTCGAAGGTGGTGCCGGCCCCGGTGCCGATGGTCAGCCCGCACAGCTGGGTGAGGTCGGTGACCTTCGACCTGAGTGCGGTGCTGCCCTTCTTCACCGCGAAGCCCTGACCGTCATTGATGTAGGTGACGAAGTCAATGGTCTTCAGGCGTTCGGTGGTGACGCCGAAGTTGCCGGTGCCGAAGTCGTACTTACCGCTGCCCAGGGCCGGCAGGATCGTCTCGAAGGAGGCGTCCTGACGTTCCAGTCTGACGCCGAGGACCTTGGCCACCGCATCGGCGAGGTCGATGTCCTGGCCGGCGGGCGCCTTGTCCGGGCCGTTCGGGTAGTACGCGCCCGGCGGGAACCCGATCGAGCTGCCGACCCGCAGTGTGCCCGCATTGCGCACGCCGGCGGGCAGCAGGGCGGCTACGGAGTCCACCTTGTGTACCGCGGCGACCGGGTCGTCGGTCGGGGCCGGGGATGCCTGGGCGCCCGCTGCCGTGGTGCCGGGGGCGTCACCGGAGCCGCAGGCGGTCAGGGCCAGTACGGGCAGCAGCGCGATGCCGGCGGCGACGCGCAGACGGGTTCTGATCGCTCGGAGGTTCACCGGTCGGCTGCCTTTCCCGTGCGCGCTGCAGGTGCTTCGGCGGGCAGGTGCTTCTCGAAGGGCAGCGGGCCGGTGGATTCCGGGTCGGCCTCCGTGTCGAACAGCGGGGTGTAACCGGTGGCCAGGTGCAGGCCGCGGGCCTCGGGCCGGCGCGGCCCGGTGGTCAGGCGGATCCGCCGGTGGGCGGAGTGCGTCCAGATCCTCTTCAACTCGGCGGTGGTCGCGTCGTAGTGGCGGAACGCACCGCCCGCGACGGGCTCGCCGTGCTCCAGCAGCAGGAGCAGTCCTCCGTACGGCGGGGTGAACTCCTCGTCGGGGTAGCGGGCGATCTCGGCGTGGGCGTGCTTGCCGATGGGGGTCCCCCCTGCTGAAGAGAATGGTTGAGCTGCTGAACTCATTCGCCCACCGCCGCAAGGGTCTGTGTCCCCCGTGCCGCCCGCTCCGGGTCGCGCTTGGCGACCTCCTCACGGACGATCGGGATCACGTACCGGCCGAAGTCGATCGCGTCGCCCAGCAGGTCGTAGCCGCGGGCGGAGAGGATGTCGACACCGAGGTCGTAGTAGTCCAGCAGGGCCTGGGCGACCGTCTCCGGGGTGCCGACCAGGGCGTTGGAGTTGCCTGCGCCGCCGGTGGCGGCGGCGGTCGGGGTCCACAGGGCCCGGTCGTAGCGCTCCCCCGCCTCGGCGATGGCGATCAGCCGCTGTGAGCCGACGTTTTGAGGAGTTGCAGCGTCCGGGGCGCCGCTGCGGTGGTGCCGTACAAGACCGGCCTCGCGCCGCTCCCGAATGGCACCGACCGTACGGTGGGCCTTCTCCCAGGCCAGTTCCTCGGTCGGGGCGATGATCGGGCGGAACGCCACCTGGATGCGCGGCACGTCGGTACGGCCCGCGGCCCTCGCGGCGGCCTTCACCTTCTCGATCTGCTCGGCGGTCTTCTCCAGCGGCTCTCCCCACAGGCAGTAGATGTCCGCCTCGGCGCCCCCCGCGGCGTACGCTGCGGGTGACGAACCGCCGAACGACACCTTCGGGCGGGGCTGTTGAACGGGGAAGACGTCACTGACGAAGTCGTGGAAGCGGTAGTGCTCGCCCTCGTGGTCGAAGGGCTCGTGGCTGGTCCAGATCTTCTTGACGATCCGGATGTACTCCCGGGTGCGGGTGTAGCGCTCGTCCTTGGTGAGCGTGTCGCCCTCGCGACCCTGCTCGTGGTCGTTGCCGCCGGTGATGAAGTGCACGGTCAGCCGGCCCTCGCTGATCTGGTCGAGGGTGGCGAAGGTCTTCGCGGCGAAGGTCGGGTACGAGACGTTCGGACGGTGGGCGAGCAGGATCTGGAGACGGTCCAGTCTGCTCGCGATGAACGCGGCGGCCGGCGCCGGATCCGGCGATCCGGAACCGTAGGCGAACAGCACCCGGTCCCACCCGTGCTCCTCGTGTGCCCGGGCGAGCCGGAGCGTGTACTCCTTGTCGAAGGCGGCGCCGGAGCGCGGGGTGGTTTCGGAGCCGTCGTTGGTGGCGGCGATGCCGAGGAACTCCACTGGCATGGGAGATGGCCTTTCCTCAAGTCTTCGGTGCCGTGCCCGGACAAGCAGGGCAGCTTGCGGGCACGGCGGATCAGCCCTGCGGCCCGTGGGACGGCACGCCCCGGGGGCTGGGAGAGGGGTGAGCAAGTGTGACGACGCCGGGCAATGGACCTCGGCGAGGCAGGGGCAGGACGGTGGCAGCGCGTGTCCTACGTCTCGTAGGACCGTCCACGCGGGTTCAGCGCGTGTCAGCGCGGGCGTGCGACGGTGCTACGAAGGGTGGAGTTCGGCCCACGACGGGGTGGCCGAGGGAGGGAAGGGCCGATCAGACAGCCCGCTGCCGCTTCAGACGCAACACGCGGCGGACCACACCCGACCGAAGTCGATGTGGCCACGGGTGACCAGGCGCTGCTCGGCGTTCATGCGATTAATTGAGCAGTACATCTCGCGTCTCGTCAACTACGGCCCGGATGCCGGACGGGCGTTGAGCACATCCTGCGCGGTTGACACCTGCGCGCTGTGGCCCCATACGATCGAGGACGGCCCGGCTCCGCCACGTGTGGCGGCCGCACCGGCCGCGTTGAGGGGCGCGGCCGCCGTGATGACGCCGAAACCGGGCCGCATGCCCCGTACCCGCGCCGTCTCTGCGCGCATCCCGATGAACGTGTGGGCTCGTGTGGTCACCGGCGTCCGCGCCTCCCTCCCCTGGAGAGACTCCTGATGGTTTCAACGTCCGACACCACCGATTCCTCCCGCCTCCCGGCATCCGTCCCGCCCGATGGACGCCTGGCAGCCCCCGGCCCGGTCCCCGCCGACGACCTGCCGCGCATCGTGCCGCGCCGGCACCTCGGCCGCCGGCTGACGGCCGGCGGGGCGCTGCTGGTCTTCGCAATGGCGGTCAACTCCGTGGTCCGCAACCGCGCCTTCCAGTGGGATGTGGTCGGCCGGTACTTCACCACCGCCGCCGTGCTCGACGGGCTCCTGCTCACCCTCTGGCTGACCGGAGTGGTGATGGTGCTCGGCTTCCTGCTCGGCACTCCCTTGGCCGTGATGCGGCTGTCCGCCAATCCGGTTCTGCGTACGCTGAGTTGGGGCTATGTGTGGATCTTCCGGTCCACCCCGCTGCTGGTGCAGCTGCTGTTCTGGTTCAACATCGGCGCCCTCTACCCGACGCTCGGCCTCGGCATCCCCTTCGGGCATCAGTTCGTCACCGTCAAAACCGTCAACCTCCTGGGCCCCACCCTCACCGCCGTCATCGGGCTGACCCTGCACGAAGCCGCCTACGCCGCCGAGGTGGTACGCGGCGGCATCCTCTCGGTGGAAGCCGGCCAGACGGAGGCTTCCCAGGCTCTCGGCATCGGCAGACTGCGCACCCTGCGCCGGATCGTCATTCCGCAGGCGATGCGCTCCATCGTGCCGGCCGCCGGGAACATGCTGATCGGCACGCTGAAGGGCACCAGCATCGTCAGCGTGCTGGCCGTGCACGACCTGCTGTACTCCGTGCAACTGGTCTACAACCAGACCTACCAGGTCATCCCGCTCTTGATGGTCGCCACACTCTGGTACCTCGCCGTCACGACCGTGCTCAGCGCGGGACAGTTCTACGTCGAGCGCCACTACGCGCGCGGCTCCGCCCGTAGCCTGCCCCCCACGCCTCTGCAAGGACTCAAGGCGCGTGGGGTCGAACTTCGCGCCCGGTGGGAGAGGGCGACCGCACCCAAGGTCCGCCCGGCGGTGCACGGCGACCGGTGAGCCCGTCGACGGTGTGGCGTTCCCTACATTTCCTATCGGATTACTAGGGAAGCGTTGACGTCCCCCCAGCGCGGTGCGCAGGATGAGGCACATGTCCCCCGCGCAGCAGCGACTCGTTCGTCGTCGGCATGTCGACTTTGGTCACGTCGTCAGCGCCGCCTGCTGTCGTGCGTAAGGCACACGGCTGACACGTAGCAGCGTGCCGCTCCGCTCCTCCCCGCCCGTCCCGGGCGATCAGGCGAGCCATGTCCGCCGCACCTGAGGTCCCGACGTACTTCCGAAGGACGACCGCCATGACCACGGCACTTCCAGCCCAGACCACCGCCCCCACCGAGCCTTTCGCGAAGGACGTGCACGGCCACGCACGCGAGCAGCTGACGGTCGGCACAGGGGGCTACGACCACATCGGTGACGGCCGCTCCGTGGATGTCCCTATCGCTCGCCTGCGCCACAGGCTGGGCGCAGCTCACCGGCACCGGATCGTCACGGTACGGCGCGTGGACTACAGGTACGTGCCTGACCAGCACCCCAACACCCCTTCCTGCCACCGACCTTGAGGAGATCATCGCCATGGGCGTTGCCACTGCGCCGTCCGGCCCCGCTTCGGAGTCCGGCCGGAACGGGCCAGGCCGTGCGCACTGGCTGCGCGTGGCCCGCGAGACGGCGGACGACCTGGCCACGGACGCAGCGGCCCGGGAGCAGGCAGGCAAGGTCCCGTTCGACGAGGTGTTCCGCCTGCGCGAGGCGGGACTGCTGACGCTCCTCATACCGGCCGAGTCGGGGGGAGGCGGAGCGGACTGGCCCACGGCCTACGCCGTGGTCCGTGAGATCGCCGCAGCCGACGGCGCGATCGGTCAACTGCTCGGCTGTCACTACTTCCTGTCGTGGAGCGCCCGGTTTCTCACCGAGCCCTCCCGCGCCGCTCGGCTGGAGCGACAGTACGCGACGGAGCAGTGGTGGTGGGGTGGCGGTCTGGCCCGTCAGGAATCCCCTCTGACGTTGACCCGGGCTCGCGGCGGCCATGTGCTCAACGGTCGGCAGAGCTACTCCACCGGCGTCCTGGTCGCCGACCGCCTCGCCGTACGGGCCGTGCGGGCCGACACCGGCGAACCACTCGCCGTCGTCGTCGATCCCGCCCACCACGGGGTCGGCATAGATGGCGACGCCGATACCTTCGGCCAGCGCCTCGCGGCCGGCGGAAGCGTGGAGTTCGACGCCGTACCCGTTGCCGCCGACGACGTACTCGGTTCCCTGTCCGCGGACGAGGACATCCTGTCTCCCCTCGCTGCTCTGGCCTCTCCGGTCGGGCGTCTCCTCTCCGTCCAGCTCCGTCTCGGCATGGCCGAGGGAGTACTCGACGAAGCCCGGGAGTACAGCCGGGCGAGCCGCTCGTCCCGGCACCCGGCCTGGCCGGGCGACTCTCCCCAGGACCCGCAGGTGCTGGCCGCCTACGGGGAGCTCACCGTGCTCACCCGCTCCGCGTCCGCACTCGCCGATCAGGCGCTGGACGCCGTGCGCCGCGGGCTGACCCGCGGTGAAGACCTCACCTACGACGAGTACGCGGACATCTCCGTCCTCGTGGCCATGGCCGAAGCCGCCGCCTCCCGGGCCGCGCAGGAATCCACCGCCCGCGCTCTCGACATCGTCGGCGCCCGCTCCGCATCCTCGCGGCTGGGCTTCGACCGCTTCTGGCGCAACGCCCGGACCCACACCCTGTACGAGCCCGTCACTCCCCGGCTCCGGGATGTGGGGGACTACTTCCTCAACGGGGCGCATCCGCCGTTCGTCCTGCCTGTCTGACCGTCACCGGTCGCCGCCCCAGAGCGCCGGGGCATGGCCCGCCCGCCAACCGGCTGGTTGCGACAGACTCAGGAGCAAGGCAACGGGTGTGCGCGGACCGGAACCACCAGCGGCACCACCGCCTCGGCCAGATCATCAAGGGCGACGACGCCTGCCACTACACCCCCGTCCCCCAGCCTGACCACAGCGGATGCCGGCCGAGGCCGTACGGGATAATGGGCGCATGCGGATCTCAGCCAGGGCGGACTACGCGGTGCGTGCCGCGCTGCAGCTCGCCGCGTCACGGGACGACGGGCCGATGAAGGCCGAGGCCATCGCCGACGCTCAGGACATCCCGCACAAGTTCCTCGAAAGCATCCTGAACGACATGCGCCGGGGCGGTCTCGTCCTCAGCCAGCGCGGCGGCAACGGCGGCTACCGTCTGGCCAGGCCCGCCGAGTCCATCAGCATCGCCGACGTCATCCGCGTCGTGGACGGACCGCTCGTCTCGGTGCGTGGGGTCCGCCCTCCGGAGCTGTCCTACACCGGCCCGGCCGAGTCGCTGCTGCCCTTGTGGATCGCCTTGCGGTCCAACGTGCGCGAGATCCTCGATGGCGTGTCGCTGGCCGACGTCGCAGCCGCCCGACTGCCCGCTGAAGTATCGGCGTTGAGCGACGCGCCAGGAGCGTGGGTGAACCCCTGACACGCTGAGCCGTTTCGCCCTGTCTCAGAATGCAAGATATCGGCGTCCATCATGCGAATACCCTCTTGGGGTGGGCGCCGCCTTCTGCCACGATCCCTACCAGCCAAGTAGGAAAACTAGGGAATGCGGGGTGAGGTCATGCGATCACTGGACCGCGCACTCCTGCTGCTGCCCCTGCTGACCTCGCGTCGCCACATCGACTTCGGCCGCACGTCCAGCGCCATGTGTCGGCCTGTCTGAGCCTCCGCACAACCTGCGGGCACCGCACAGAAGACCCGGTGCTCCCCCACCGTCCCGCCGGCTTCGGCGGGCTGGTCACCGTCGCCCGACAGCACCGCCCGCATTCCCCAGCCGCATGCCCGAGGCGCGGCACGGCTGTGACGGAGGCGCAACACCGTCCCCCACGATTCTCTCGCCGACCCGAGACGGCATTCCGGCTGCTGCGGGTCGGCGAGCCGGGCAGAGGTGCCCGCCCGTAGCCCCCCGCCTCGCTGTGCCGTACCTCCCTGATCATCCCATCCCTGAGAGGACACCCACGTGTCTGCCGCAAGACCGCTCACCACCCTGCGCACCATCGCCGTCATAGCAGCACTCCCCGTCCTGCTGACCGCCTGCGGGTACGGTTCCAAGTCCACTGACGACGGGAAGAAGACCGCGGTCACGGCGGGTGCCAAGAAGCTCTCCACCGACGAAGTGAAGATCGGCTACTTCCCCAATCTCACGCACGCCACCGCTCTCGTGGGCGTACAGGAGGGCTTCTTCCAGAAGGAGCTCGGCGGCACCACGGTCAAGACCGCCACCTTCAACGCCGGCCCCTCCGAGATCGAGGCGCTCAACGCCGGCTCCATCGACATCGGCTGGATCGGCCCCTCCCCCGCCATCAACGGCTACACGAAGTCCGGCGGCAAGAACCTGCGGATCATCGGCGGTTCCGCCTCCGGCGGCGTGAAGCTGGTCGTGAACCCGAAGAAGATCAAGTCCTTGAACGACGTCAAGGGCAAGAAGATCGCCACGCCGCAGCTCGGCAACACCCAGGACGTCGCGTTCCTCAACTGGATCGCCGGCCAGGGCTGGAAGGTCGACGCCCAGAGCGGCAAGGGCGACGTCTCCGTCGTCCGAACCGACAACAAGATCACTCCGGACGCCTACAAGTCCGGCTCCATCGACGGCGCCTGGGTGCCCGAGCCGACCGCCTCCAAGCTGGTCGCCGAGGGCGCGAAGGTGCTGCTCGACGAGTCGTCGCTGTGGCCCGCCAAGAAGTTCGTGATCACGAACATCGTGGTGCGGCAGGACTTCCTCAAGCAGCACCCGGACGTCGTCGAGGCCGTGCTGCGCGGTTCGGTGAAGACCAATGAGTGGATCAACGCCAATCCGGAGAAGGCGAAGGCGTCCGCCAACACGGCGCTGGAGAAGCTGTCGGGCAAGGCGCTGCCCGCGGACGTCATCGACCCGGCCTGGAAGTCCATCACCTTCCTCGACGACCCGCTGGCCTCGACTCTCAACACCGAGGCGGAGCACGCGGTGACGGCCGGCCTGCTGGACAAGCCCGACCTGAAGGGCATCTACGATCTCACGCTGCTCGACAAGGTCCTCAAGGCCGAGGGCAAGGACAAGGTCGACGACGCCGGTCTCGGCACCAAGTAGCGGCAGCCGGACCGATGAGTTCCCAGGAGGTGACGACCACGCTCGATGTCGCACCGGGCGAGTCCGTCACCCTCCTGGGAGCCTCCGGCTGCGGCAGGTCCACGCTGCTCAACCTGGCCCCAGGGCGCCGCTGCGGGAGACCCTGATACGCAAAGTACCGCTTTCCTCAGGCTTCTCAGCGTTGATTCCGGCCGCATACCAGGTTCTCTGATGGCGTGTCAGCCACCGGGAAGAGCTACCCGGGGTCGGTGCGCGCCACAGGCGGCCCGCGTCAGTCGTGTGTCACGGCCGGCCGTCGACCGCCCGGCCGATCATGTCCGCCACTGACTCGACGAGTCTCGTCCGGCAACCGCTGCTCGCCGATCATCCGGAAGACCGCGCTGAGCGGCCCGATCCGCGATTCGGCGGCGGCGATGACGAGGTCCTGCTCGGTGGGCCGGCGCCGGTACATCGCCGCGGTGACATGTTCCTGCCCCGGCCGTCCCGGTCCCCTCCTCGCCGGCTCCACCCGCTCCTGCGCCATGCCGCGGCCCTGGTCGACACATCTCGGCCACGTCGCAGACGGTGGACACGTGCGGCGGTGCTCAGGTGCCCCTCACTGCTCGGCCGGCTCGGCCGGCTCGGCCCCGAGCACACGCCCGGTGATCTTCCCGGCGGGTGTACGCGGCAGCCGCCCATCGGGGTCTCCCCGCCGGCGCCTACTCCCGCGGACGGTCCTCGGCGCGCAGCTCGAACCACATGGTCTTGCCGGTGCCCGTCCGGGTGCTGCCCCAGGCATCCGCGAGCAGCTCGAGGAGTTCGATGCCACGGCCCCCCTCCGCGTCCGCGTCGGGCACGTTGCGCGCAGGGCCGGCGGACTCGGTGTCCTCGACCTCGCACAGCAGGCGGGAGTGGCGCAGCCGCAGGTTGAGCCTGAGCGGGCCGCGGGTGTGACGCAGGGCGTTGGTGACCAGTTCGCTGACCAGCAGTTCGGCGGTGTCGGCCAGGTCGTCCAGGGCCCAGTCGCTCAGCTGCGCGGTCACCAGGTGCCGGGCCCGGCCCGCGGAGGTCAGCTCCCGCTGCAGGGGCCAGGAGGCGTCCCAGGCGGTGGCGCGGCCGCGCGGCGCGTCCAGCGGCCGCAGCGGGGCGAGCATGCGGGACCACAGAGCCCACTGCCTGGCGAACCACGAGGGCATGACGGTACGCGAGGACCGCTCCTCCCTGCGAAAGGCGATGGGGCAGCCGACGGCCTGGGCGGCCATGGGGATCAGTCCCTTCTGGGCCGGCGGCCGGACGGTCCGCCGGATGGATGTGCCCGGCAGGCGCCAGGCCCTTACATGTAGCAGTCGCTACACCTCAAATATAGACGTAGCGGGCGCTACAGTAAATACCTCACCAAAAACGAATAAAAGGAAGGCCGGGAATCCCACCCTCACGCCCCCAGGAGCCCCCATGCCTCGCCCGCCCGATCCGGCCAAGCGCCGCGACCTTCTCGACAAAGTCCGCGCGTACGTGCTGAGCCACGGCCTGGCGGACCTCTCGCTGCGCCCCCTGGCCCAGGCCCTGGGGACCAGCGACCGCATGCTCCTGTACTACTTCGGCACCAAGGAACGGATGATCGCCGAGGCGCTCGCCCTCTACGAGCGCCGGCCCCTGCTGCGCACGCGCGACCTGCTGGAGACCGTCGGCTCGCCCACGGACGCCACGGGGCTGCGCCGCTTCATGGAGGAGGTGTGGCGCCAGTTCAGCGATCCCGACGTACGCGCCGCACTCCCTCTGTACCTCGAGATCATGAGTGCCAGCGTGCTTCACCCGGACCGCTACGGGCCCGTCATGCGCGACATCGTCACCGAGTGGACGGGCCTGCTCACCTCGGTCCTCCGTGACCTCGGCATGAGCCAGGACCGAGCCCGGACACAGGCCACCCTCCTGGCAGACGCCTCACTCGGCCTCCTGATCGCCCCTCTGGCGGACGGTCACTGGGATCGGGCCGGCAGGGCCTTCCACGCCCTCCTCGACAGCCTGGAACCGGGGTGGAACCGTTGAGCCCGCGTCGTCACTCCGGAGCGGTCGTCACTCCGGAGCGAAGGAGAAGCTGTGCCACAGGTCGGTGGCCCTGACGACCTGGTCCGCCGCTCCGATGTCCAGATAGACGCTCTGCCCACCCGCCGGCACGGTGCAGTCCGGTGTCGTGTACAGGAGCAAGCTGCTCTGCGTCTGATTGTTGACGTGGGTCACGCCCTCGGGGAAACGGTGACATCTGTCGATCGACGGGTTGGAGACCGTCTCCACGAGCCTGACTCCGTTTCGCGCCACCACCTGACCGGACGCCTGGTCCTGGCAGGCGCTGAGCGCGAGGCCGAACAACGTGACGCCGATGAGCGCGGCCAGTGAGCGTGAAGAAGGCATAGGGCCTCCCGAGGTACGGGTGTTGCCGGGGACGTCGCCCTTCCTTCACTATTCGCCAGGTCCGAGGGACCCGCACGGTGAGGACCGTCCCTGGACCGAACTCAGCGCTCGACGACGGCGACCGGCGCACAGCAAGCGCATCCCGGTCGACGAGCCCGAGCAGGACCCGCGCCTTAGGCTGATCGGGGGGTGCGTCCGGGTGAATCGCACACCGAAAGGGGCGCCCGGATGGTCGACTACCCACTGATCGAGAACCACGGTCTCATCGGCGATGTGCAGACCGCGGCGCTCGTCAGCACCGACCGCGTGGTCGACTGGTTCTGCTCCCCTGCCCGCTTCGAATCGCCGAATGCCTTCGGGGCACTGCACGGTCCGGCCGGCGCACCGGACCCATGCGACCAAGCAGTTGTACCTGCCCGACACGGCGGTCCTGGTGACCCGGTTCATGACCGAGGCGGGTGCCGGCGAGGTGCTCGACTTCATGCCCGTGACCGGTACGACGACCACCTCCCGCCACCGGCTGGTGCGTCTGGTCCGCTGTGTGCGCGGCAGCATGACGTTCCAGGTGGAGATCGCCCCGCGGTTCGACTACGGGCGCAGGAAGCACGAGTTGCACATCACTCCGAACGGAGCGGCCTTCGCCGCGGAGGACGGCACGGAGCTCAACTGGGCAACTTCCCCCAGGCGTTCACGCATCTCGCCCTCATCGACGCGGCCCTCACCCTCAACGCGTCGCTCGACGGGCGGTAGTCCGGGCCCGGTTCACCCCGCCGGCGGTGCGGGGCCGAGGAGCACGGGCGGGAGAAGGCGGGGCCCAGGAGGTTTCCGGAACGGACGACGTCGGTCGGGCCGGTGCCCAGCAGGATGTCGTCCTCGCTCACCGGTGCTCCGCTGTGGGGGCGGCGCCCACCGCAGGTGCGCCCGGACATGCGCCGGCCGCGAGGTCAGCCCTGGTCACCGGCGCCGCCGCGCCGCAGGTCGGCGTCGGTGAGGCCCTCCAGCTCGCCATGGGTGTCCACCCAGTACAGCAGGGCGACCGCGGGGATGACGAGCTCACGAACATCGCCACGACGAAATGCCAGTACTGCGGGCCGAACATGGGGGTGAAGACCGCCTGCCAGATCTTCACGTCGACCGGGTTGCCCGCGGCGTCGAGGGTGAAGCCCCGCGGGGTGTTCATCCACGAGTTGGCGGCCAGGATGCCGAAGGCGCCGAGCAGGGCCGTGAAAGGCAGGGGCAGTCCGAGCAGGAATTGGGCCCGGGAGGGGAGCCTTCGCCAGCCGTAGAGGTAGATCGCGATGAGCACGGCCTCCAGGAAGAACGCCCATGCCTCGACACCGAACCCGATGCCGAAGACGTCGCCCCACCGGCCCATCATGCCCGGCCACAGCAGCCCGAACTCGAAGGACAGCACGGTGCCGGTGACCACGCCGATCGCGAACTGGACCGCCATGACGGCCGACCACCGCCGGGCCAGCAGCAGGGCGGTGGCGTCGTCACGGCGCAGACCGTAGCCGTGCATGACGAGCGTGATCAGCGGCAGCGCCACGCCCAGGGGCACCAGGATGATGTGGGAGGCCAGGGTGAAGGCCATCATCGATCTGGCCGGCAGCGTCTGCGACGGTACGTCCGCCAGCAGCAGGACCGTGTGCATGGGATGTCTCTCCGGGGGCCGACACGGGTGGGGTGGTCAGCCGCCGGTGGCGAAGCCGGGGAAGAGGGTCATCCCGCCGTCGACGTACAGGGTGGTGCCGACGACGTAGTCCATGAGGTCGGAAGCGAGGGCGACGACGGCGTGGGCGATGTCCTCGGGGTCGCCGATGCGCTTGTACGGGATCAGCCGCAGGAGATCCTGCTGGGCCTCGGCCGTCTCCCAGGCGTTGCGGTTGATGGGCGTCTTGATGGCTCCGGGGGCGACCGCGTTCACCCGGATGCGCTGGGGGGCGAGTTCCTGGGCGAGCGTCGTCATCAGCATCTGCACGCCGCCCTTGGACGAGGCGTAGTTGACGTGACCGGACCAGGGGATGATCTGGTGGACCGAGCTCATGCAGATGATCTTCCCGGCGGAGCAGGAAACCTCCGGGACGACACCGCGCCGCAGGAACTCCTTGGTCGCCTCACGCGCGCACAGGAACTGCCCGGTGAGGTTGACGTCCAGGACCTTCTGCCACTGGGCGAGGGTCATGTCCGTGACCGACGCGTCCCGCTGCAGTCCCGCGTTGGCGACCAGGATGTCGATCGTGCCGAACTCCTGGACCATCCGGTCCGTCATGGCGCGGACCTGCTGCTCGTCGGACACGTCCGCCTCGTAGGCGGCCGCCCGGACCCCGAATCGGGTGATCTCCTCGACCACCTTCTCGGCGTCCTCGCGGCCGGCCACGTAGTTGACCACGACATCGGCGCCCGCGCGGCCCAGGGCGACGGCCGTCGCCCTGCCGATTCCGGAGTTCGCGCCGGTCACCAGTGCCTTCTGGCCCTTCAGCAGGTGGGCGGGGATCACGACCTGGGGCGCCCCCTCGGTGGAACTCACGATGTCCTGCTCCTCCACTGCGTGCCCGCATCCGCCGGGCCCGTCGCCCAGAGGTCCAGGCATCAGGCAAGCACCGGTGCGGGACGGCGGCATCCGGGGGCGGACCGCGTTGCGCTGCCCGGCTGAGGAGCTTCGCCCGGTCGTCGGAGTCCGGGCGGCGTCACCGGGGCGGCGGAGTCCGGACGGCGGTGGTCAGCCCAGCCGTTCCGTCAGGTGGTCGCCCACGCGGAGGGCGTTGGCGATGGCCGTCAGGGACGGATTGACCGCGCCGATGCTCGGGAAGAAGCTGGTGTCGACGACGTAGAGGTTGTCCAGGTCGTGGGCCTTGCAGTTGACGTCCAGGGCCGAGGACGCCGGGTCGGTGCCGAAGCGCACCGTGCCGGCCTGGTGCGCGGTGGCGCCGATCGGCATGCCCTTGTGCAGGTAGATGCTGTGGGACAGCAGCCGGTGCTCGTGCATGCCCAGATGGCCGAGCATGTGCTGGAGTTTGTGCCGCAGTCGCCTCAGGCCGGCGATGTTGTTGCCCTCGTCGAGGGTGAGCCGGATCCGGCCGTCGGCTTCCAGGGTCACCCGGTTGTCCGGCTGCGGCAGGTCCTCCCCGCACAGCCAGAAGTCGACGGCGTGATGGGCGAGGACCTCGAACGGCATGTCCGGCGCCACCGCTCCGGCCCAGCGCGGGGCCTCGCCGTGGATCTGCTCGGCGTCCGACTTGCCGAGCATCTGGATTCCGCCGAGCGGGTACTCCCACTCGTCCGCGCCCAGGTACCAGTCGTGCAGGGCCAGGGTCTTCTGGAACTGGGTGTCGTTGGGTTCCTTCGAAACGGCCATCAGCGCGAAGTTGTTGTGGCGCATGTAGTGCCGGCCGACGACGTCCGAGCTGTTCGCCAGCCCGCGCGGATGCCGGTCGTTGGCCGAAGCGAGCAGCAGGGCGGCGGAGTTGACGGCCCCGCAGGCCACGACCACGATGTCCGCCGAGAACCGGGCCTCCTCCTCGTCGGAGAGCCGGGCCACGACAGTGGTCACGCTGCGCCCGGTGGCATCGGTCTCCAGCCGCGTCACCCGCGCGTTGGTGATCATCTCCACGTTGGGGTGCTCCAGTGCCGGCTCCACACAGATCACCTGGGCGTCGGACTTGGCGCGCACCAGACACGGGAAGCCGTCCACCCGGTTGCAGCGGATGCAGACGCTGGAGTGGGTGGCCCGGCCGAGCGCGTCCTGGGTGAGGTTGACCCCGATCGGCAGGTGGAAGGGGTGCAGCCCCCGCTTCTCCAGGTCGGTGCTCAACTGCTGGATGCGCGGCTCGTGTTCGACCGGCGGGTAGGCGTACTGCGCACTGTACGGCCCTTCCCGGGGATCCTCACCGTGCCGGCCGTGCACCAGGTAGAGGTGCTCCGCCTGGGTGTAGTACGGCTCCAGGTCGTCGTAACCGAGGGGCCAGGCCGGCGAGATGCCGTCGTGGTGGCGCAGTTTTCCGAAGTCCTCGGGGCGCAGCCGGAACAGCGCCGCGCCGTAGAACTTGGTGTTTCCGCCGACGTAGTAGTTCACTTCGGGCGGGAACTCGTTGCCGTGCCTGTCGAGCCAGAACTCCGGGGCCCGGTACTTGGCCTTGACGAACACGGCGGTGGAGTCCCAGTTGTCGCGTTCGCGCCGCAGGTAGTCGCCGCGTTCGAGGACGAGCACGCGTTTGCCGGACGGGGCGAGGCGGTGGGTCAGGGTGCCGCCTCCGGCCCCGGTACCGATCACGATGACGTCGTACGAAGGCAGGGCGTCCACGGCAACCACCGTCCTTGCTCGTGCTCGCGTGGTCTGCGGGGCCGTTGCGGCTCTTGCCCCCTTCGAACGTACGCGTCGTGCAGGGCTACGGCACTCGGAGGGGGCCGCACACCGGCACGGTCACAGAACGGCGATCGGGTTCACCGGAGAGCCGGTCGCCGCCGGGAGCCGCAGCGGGGCGACCACGCACAGGAAGTGCCGGCGCCCCTGCTCCTCGCACACCCCCACCAGTTCCTCGAGGTCCAGGTAGTCCAGCAGGTGCAGCCCCAGGGCGTTGACCGCCAGCACGTGCACGGGGAACGCGACCTCGGCGACCGCACTCGGTGCGGCGTCGCTGTTGCCGTCCGATCCCAGGACGGACACCTGCCGGTCGGCCACGAAGTGCATCGCCGTCGGATGCAGGCCCGCCCGCGCCCGCGTCACGTCCCACGGCCCGAGGTCACGGCGCCGCAGGCGGTGTCCTACGCGCACGAACAGCAGGTCACCCGGGCCGACCGTGGTCCGCTGGGCGGTCTCGGCCGCGACGAGGTCCTCGGCGGTCACCTGGGCGCCGGGTTCGAGCCAGGGCACCCCGCGCAGGCGCGGGATGTCCAGCAGGACGCCCCGGCCGACGATGCCGTCTCGCACCAGATCGAGGGTGAGCGCTCCGGCCCCGTCCGGTGTCACGGTGCTCGACGGGACGCCGCCGTACAGTTCGCCGTCGAAGATCACGTGGCACAGCGCGTCGAGGTGGCTGTCGACATCACCGTGCACGTTCATGGCGAACCGGTCACGGGCGAAAGCGAGCCCGGGTTCGGCGGGCTCCCGGTGCGTGGGAGCCGTCATCCGGTGGGACGCGGGCTCCGGGCTGTCCGGACCGGAGCGCGTCTCGACGGGCGCGGACAACGACACGGTGCGCCCGCACCGGACCTCGGCGGCGGCCGCCACCACGCGCTCGGGCGTCAGCCGGTCCAGCGCGCCGCGCCGTTGCCCGCCGCCGTCCAGGGCCTGGTCCCGCAGCCGGCGGTACAGGTCGCGGAAGGCCGCTTCGGACAGGGACGGGAGTGCCGTGGGAGGCGCCGGTACGGGCTGCTGGTGCGAGGTCATCGGGAGCTCCTCCTCATCCGCCTCGGCCGTCCCGCAGAGCTGTCGTCCCGAGTGGCGGCCGGCAGGTGCGGCCGGGGCACGGGCCAGGTCGCTGAAGGACGGTCGGTCCCCCGGGACGTGGCCCCGCATGGACCGGCGGCTCGGTCCGCAGCACGTATTCCCTCGCGGGAGATGGATCCGACCGCGGCACGGCGGCCGAGCTCATGCTCACGCCTCCCGCCATTGCACCACTCGGCCACAGGCCGCGCACGTCCGAGCAGTTCGGCTGTACGGCGCTTCCGGTCGGCGTGGCTCGGTGCGGGCGGGCCGGGCGGGATCATGGGGCGCATGGCGCAGCTCGCAACCGGCTCCGGGGTACTCGGAGCCGGTTCCGATCCGCCACGGGAAGGGAGGCGGGGGCCGTGATGCTTTCCCACTCGCTTCAGCACGAGGTGCTCGTCGTCACGGTGCACGACAACCCCGGCACCGGCGGGCGGTCCACCCTGCTCACGAGCATCAGCGACCTGCTGCAAAGTTACCGGCCGGCCTCCCCTGATCGTCCTCGACGAGCCGGCGGCAGCCGATCCCGTGGTCGGCGTCGTGCTGCTGGCCGACCGTGTGTGCCATCGCCTCGGACTTCTGCTGTCCGTCGCCACCCACAGCGCCCCCGGGCGACGCCTTCTCGAGTCCGGCGCCGCCGCCGTCGCGGTGGCCACGTGAGGGTCCTCGATGATGTCCTGGTCGGCCGGGTCGCCGCCGCCCGGCCCCGGGCCGTGACCCATGGCCGTGACCGTGTACCACTCGTACCCGTGGGCATGAGCCGGCGGACAGGGGACATCGCTGTCGGGGAGGTGGGTGGAGCAGCCGGCGGAGATGGCGACGAGCGCGCGGATCCGGTCCGGGAACAGCGCCCCGACGACGGCACCTGGTGCGAGGCGTGGACGGTGCGTGACGTCCTTGTCCACCAGACGGGCAACGCCGAGGAACTGGCCCGGGTGCTGCAGGCGTTCCTCGACCGGTCGCCCGTGGAGACCAGGGGCTTCGACCGTGAGGAACCGTTCCGGCGCCTGTCCGACGCCGAGCTCTGGGTGACGTTCCTGAACCGCTGCGAACGGCTCACCGAGGTGGCCGCGGCCGCCGCACAGGACCTCTCCCCGGACACGGAGGTGATGTGGACGGGCCGGTCTGTTCAAGGCGCCGTTCTTCGCGGAACACATGCGTGAGGAGCTCATCCCGCATCGCTGGGACCTCACCGGCGACGACCGGACGGCCGTACAGGCGCTGAACGAGCACTGGATGACGGAACACAGTGTGGTCTCGGTCGGCCGCCCGCTGCTGAAAAAGGGCCACGCCAGGCTGGACCTGGGACCCGGCGACCGGGTCGAGGGCCGGCTGCGCACGCCGGGCACCGACGACATCGTCGTGACCTCCGACGCCGACGGCAGCAGCATCCGGCTCGCCGCCCCCGAGGGCCCCGCCACGATCGAGAGCGACGCGGCCGTACGCGTCCTGCTGCTGTGAGGACGCCGCCCCGCCGACCCGACCCGCTGGCACAGCGACGCCGGACCGGAGACGCTGCGCAGGGTGCGCAGCCTCCTGGGCGGCTACTGACGCCGCGCCGGCCGCCCGGCCGCCCGTCGGGGGCGACCGAGAACATGCAGGCCCGATTCGAGGGATGAAATCCTTTTCAGCCGCAGGGTAGGGTGGTCCTACACACGGCTGAAAGGATGCGCACTCAGGTGGTGACGATCCATGACGTGGCGCGAGCCGCCGGGGTGTCCCCGGCGACGGTCTCGCGTGTCTTCAACGGCGGCAAGGTCACGCCGGAACGCGCCCTCTCCGTCCAGCAGGCCGCCGCGGCTCTCGGCTTCGCGCCGAACCGGGTGGCCCGGTCGCTGCGCATGCAGCGCTCCAGCGTGATCGCCCTGATCATCCCGGACATCGAGAACCCCTTCTTCACCTCGCTCGCCCGCGGGGTCGAGGACGCGGCGCAGCGCACCAGCCTCTCGGTCGTCCTGTGCAACTCCGACGAGGACACCGACAAGGAACGCCGCTATCTCGAGGTCGCCCTCGGCGAGCAGATGGCCGGTGTGATCGTGGCCGCCGCCTCTCAGGACGAGACGGACCTGGCGCCGCTGATCGCCCGGGGCGTGCCCGTGGTCGCCGTGGACCGGCGGCCGCACGCCGCCGAGGTGGACGCGGTGCAGGTGGACAACCAGCACGGCGGCGAGGTGGCCACCCGCCATCTGCTGGAGGCCGGTTACCGCCGGATCGCCTGCATCACCGGCCCCCGGGGCGCCTCCACCTCCGAGGAGCGCCTCGCCGGGTACCGCATGGCGGTGTACTCCGCGGGCGACGCCGCCCCGCCCGGCGACGCCTACGTACGGCACGCGGACTTCCGGGTCGAGGGCGGCCGGGCCGCGATGCGCGAGCTGCTGGCGCTGCCCGAGCCACCGGACGCCGTGTTCGTCGCCAACAACCTCATGACGATCGGTGTCCTGGACGCGCTGCGCGAGGTCGGGCGCACTCCCCCGGCCATCGGTGTGCTGTCCTTCGGCGACGTGCCCTGGGCGTCGCTGCTGCGGCCGTCCCTGACCGCGGTGGAGCTGCCCTCGTACGAGCTGGGCCGTACCGCCGCCGATCTGCTGCTGCAGCGCATCGACGGCAAGCCGTCGCCGCTGCAGACCGTGGTGCTGCGCACCAGGCTCCAGGTGCGGGAGAGCACCGCCGGGCCGTGAGCCGGCCCGGCCCGCAAAGGGGGCGCGGTACCGGTCGGGTGACCGCGCGTCCTGCTCGTGGACGAGCTGGACAAGGGAGACCTTGATCTGCCGAACGATCTG
>NZ_JBSFJZ010000025.1:99361-153096 GCF_053598315.1 Streptomyces sp. NPDC001153 | reverse complement strand
CCGCCGAGCCGGCAGTCGGCCTGACTGGTACGGCCGTCCGAGCCCATGACCAGGATGTTGATCGGGGTACGGCCGAAGGCGTCGGCCTTCTCGGTACCGCCCTTGCCGTCGAGCGCGACGCTGTTGATGTTGCCGTTCAGGTGCTGGTAGAACCACCAGCCCGCACCGGCCGTGACCACGATGATCACCGACAGGCCTATCCCGAGGATCTTCAGCACCCTCCTGCCGCGACCCACCGGACGAGCCCGGCGCCCCCGCCTGCCGCGCTCGCGCGCAGCCACCCGCGTCGCGGCCCGGCCACCCGGCCGGTGCGCCCCGTCGGGGTCGGCCGCGCGCTGTCCGGGCACCCGGGCACCACGGCTGCGCGTGGCCTGCCCGCTGGGCCCGTCCCACGGGTCGCTCATCTACCACTCCCATGAACGGTCGGGCCCGTCAGACTGGGCCGTGGGGTGTACGGCCCGGCCCGCGCGGCGATGTACGGGCGGGCGGAGCACGTCGCTCCACCCTTGCTTGCGTGGTTGCGCAATCTAACAAACCTGCGGCCCGAACAGCACAGATGCACACATGATTCACAGGTGAGGCATCTCATGGAACCGCCATGCGGACCCGGGACGGTGCCGGAGCGGGAGTCTACGCGCCTTAGATAAGAGCGACATATAGTCCTAGCACAGACCCTGCACGAGAGCGTCATACAGAAGGGACCGGCACAGGGCCGGCCGCCTACGCGTGGTGCTCTCAGCCGCCGATCTTGTGCAGGCCGTGGACCGGGGCGGAGGCGTTCGCCGAGCGCACGGTCAGCTGACCCACCATCACCCGGACCACGGTCACGACGTCGGAGTCGTCGATGTAGTAGACCTGGCGACGGCCCTCGCGGCGCGCGCGGACAAGTCCGGCGAGCTTGAGCTTCGCCAGGTGCTGGCTGACCGCGGGGAGTGCTCCGCCCACCCGGTCCGCGAGACGCGTGACATCGCTCTCCCCCTGCGACAGGGCCCACATCAGATGCAGCCGGGCGGAGGAGGCGAGCAGCCCGAACGCCGCGGCAGCATCGGCGAGCACCTCGGCGGGCGGATCCTCGAAGCCGGCGGCGCTGCTCTCCGTCACAGTCCTCTCCCGCCCCCTTGCTCGTCACAGCCGACGCACGTGCGCCCACCCAGTGTAGGCGTCCGGTTCCGGCGTCCGGGCGTCGCCGGGACGGCCCGGACGCCCTGGCCGGGGCCGGGGCCGGGCGCATGCTCACGGGGCGGCAGGAGAGGTCCGTCTCCGTCCCGGGGACTCAGTCCTCGTAGAAGTTGTTGACCACGACCTCCGGCTCGTCGTCGTCGAACGCCTCGTTCAGCAGCGCGCCGCCGATGAGGCCTGCCGCGCCGGCGCCGATGAGCGCGCCCGTGCCGAAGCGCCGGCCGCCGCCCTGCTGATGATGGTCGTGGTCCTCGTACGGCTGGCCGTATCCCTGCTGGGGGTAGCCCTGCTGCGGGTAACCCTGTTGCGGATAGCCCTGCGGCACGGGCTGCGGATAGCCCTGCTGGGGCGGGGTGTAGAACGGCGGCGCCGTGGTCTGCACACGCTGCGCGCAGGCGCCGCAGACCTGGACGGGCCGGGGCACGCCCCACTGCGGTGACCAGGTCACGGTCATCGAGCCCGGGCCGTGGTTGGGGTCGAAGAAGCAGGTCACGCTGGAACTCCCGGTGGTTGGTTGCGGGGATGCGGGGAACGCCGGGGCCGGCGGGGCGGCGACCGGCGGCTTCGATGGGACGGGCGGCACAGCGGGCCCGCCGTGCGTCTGCGGTGCGGCGACCGGGTTCGCGGCCGGACTCGGGGACGTGTCCCTCAGCACGGCCACGCCGTAGTCGGTGGCGATGCCGGCGAGTCCCGAGGCGTACCCCTGGCCGACCGCGCGGAACTTCCACTGCGCGCCGTGCCGGTACAGCTCGCCGAAGACGAGCGCGGTCTCGGTCGACAGGGCGCCGGGCGCGAGGTCGTAGCGAGCCAGTTCGGTGCCGCCTTCCCGGTCGAGGACACGGATGTGCGCGCGGTGCACCTGCCCGAAGGACTGGCCGCGGCCCGCGCCCTCGTACAGCGACACGGTGAAGACGACCTTCTCGACCTCGTCCGGGACTCTGGTCAGGTCGACCTCGATCCGCTGGTCGTCGCCGTCGACCGGACTGCCACCGCCCAGGTGGCGGACCGAACCGTCGGGGCTGCTCAGGTTGTTGAAGAAGACGAAGTGCTCGTCGGACGGCACCCGGCCCGACGGGGCGCACAGCAGCGCGCCGGCGTCCAGTTCGTACCCGGTGTTCGCCTGCCAGCCCAGCCCGACCGTCACGGCAGCCAGACCGGGGGCCTGCTTGCTCAGCGACACATTGCCGCCCTTGGTCAGGGACACACTCATCCACGTCCTCCGCAGCCGCTCACACTTTCCGT
This sequence comes from Streptomyces sp. NPDC001153, assembly GCF_053598315.1. Taxonomy (NCBI): domain Bacteria; kingdom Bacillati; phylum Actinomycetota; class Actinomycetes; order Kitasatosporales; family Streptomycetaceae; genus Streptomyces; species Streptomyces sp. NPDC001153. Next base: position 150,675 of record NZ_JBSFJZ010000025.1, on the reverse strand, counting down.
GTCCATCATGATCGACGCGCCGGAACCACTCCGGGTTCCTCGATTGCGCAATGTCTTCATCATGTAGCAGAACCTCGACGGCTCATCACCAGAGGCCCGCCGCAGGCCAACACCACTTGTCCGGCCCCCTCGACCGGCCCCTAGGCTTGCGCAAAGGGGCAATCAAGTGTCGGTCTCCGCCGCACTCGGCGCGGATCCCGACCCGACGGGAGGAACAACAACACCATGGGCTTCATCGGCTGGATCATGCTGGGCCTGTTCGCCGGAGGCATCGCCAAGATACTGCTGCCAGGCCGTGATCCCGGCGGCGTGATCGGCACCACGCTCATCGGCATCGCCGGCGCCTTTGTCGGCGGCTGGCTCTCCGCCCACTTCCTCCACCGTCCGGTGGAGAAGCACTTCTTCGACCTCTACACCTGGGGCGCGGCGATCGCCGGCTCCCTGGTGCTGCTCATCGGCTACCGCATCCTGTTCGGCAACTCACGGGACTGACCCGGCCCCTCGCGGTGGACGGCGAACGACTGCCGCGCGCGCATCCGTACCAGGCCGACGACACCCGAGCACTGCTGATGATTGGCCGGCACGGCCGCGATCCCCGCGTCTCTCGCGGTGGTGACGGCTGTGCCCGCGCCCTGCCGCGGCACGACCGGGTACGACGGTGGGCCCGGTGCGGTGGACGGCGACCGATGTGCTCCCCACCGAGGGCAGTTTCGCGAACGGTGTCAGGAAGGCCCGGGCTTCGGGGGTGCCTTCATGCGGACGCCTCGCGATGTCGTGCGGGTCGGAGGCGGGGCCCGGACAGTAGGGGTGGGGGTGCGCGACGGCGAGCACGGTCACGCGTAAAGCGCGGGGCGGGCCGGGAGAAGACGGGCGCGGGCTAGCGGGGCCCCTGGATGTCCCGGTGCGCCGCGGCCGTCGCCAGGGCCTGCTGGGACACCGGGTCGGCCGGGAGGAACGCCTCCAGTTTCAGCTCGGCGAGGGTCACGTCGGCGGCGGTGGCGAAGGTCGTGACGGTCGTCATCAGCCGTAGGTCGCCGTACGAGGAGCGCAGGTGCAGCGGGACCGCGAAGCCCAGGTGGTCGGCGGGTGCCTTCAACTCGGGTATGTAGGCGGTGAGTTCGTCCCGCAGCTCGGGCAGGTGGCCGAGGCGGGCCAGGATGTGCCGGGACCACTCGGCGAGATTGGCGATCCGCGGGGCCAGACCCCGCGGATGCAGTGCGAGCCGGTAGACGTTCGTGCACGGGCCGACGAGTTCCGGGGCCACGCCCTCGGTGAGCACGTCGAACGCCTCGTTCGCGGCGACCAGATCACCGCCGCGGTCCACGACCAGTGCCGGATACGGCAGGTGCCCGCGCAGGATGTGGTCGATCGCCGTACGCACCGGGGCCAGCTCGGGGCCGTCGAGGGAGCTCTCGGGGTAGGCGGGCGCGTACCCGGCCGCCAGCAGCAGCTCGTTGCGTTCGCGCAGCGGCAGTTCCAGCGAGTCCGCCAGGCGTACGACCATGGTGCGGCCGGGGACGGATCGGCCGGACTCGATGAAGCTCAGGTGGCGCTGTGTGGTGCCCGCCCGCAGGGCCAGGTCGAGCTGGCTGAGGTGACGGCTGGTCCGGTGGGCGCGCAGCGCGCGGGGGAAGTCCACGCGCCCGTTCTAGCGCCCGGAGCGGCGTTCCGGCCATTCCCCGGGGGGAATTGTCGCGCCGCGGCCCGGGCCGGAGCATCGTCGGCATGGACATCGGCGTACTCCTTCCGACCGGCACCGCGCAGTGGGGTCCGGGCGACGGCCCGCGTGAGCTGGTGGCCTTCGGCCGCCGGGCCGAGCGCCTGGGCTTCTCCTCCGTCTTCGTCAACGACTCCCTGGTGAGCCCGCGCATCGAGGCACTGACGATGCTCGCCGCGCTCGCCCCGGTGACCGAGACCGTGACACTGGGCACGGCGGCCCTGTTGCCGTTCCTGCGCCGGCCGGTGCAGACCGCGCAGACCCTGGCCTCCCTCGACCTGCTGTCCGGCGGCCGGCTCACCGTGGCCGTCGGCGCGGGGTTCCCCGGCCGCTTCGGACGGCCCCTGTACGACCTGTCCGAGGTGCCATGGGCACGCCGCTTCGCCCGGCTGGACGAGACCGTCGCGCTGTGGCGGGCCCTGTGGAGCGGCGCGGACTCCTTCCATGGCGAGATCCTCCGGTTCGACGGCCTCCCGCCGGCGACCGCGCCGCAGCGTACCGGCGGGCCGCCGGTCTGGCTCGGCGGCGGAACCCCGGCGGCGCAGGACCGCACCGGCCGGCTGTACGACGGCTGGCTCCCGTATCCGCCCGACCCGGCCGACTACGCCTCCGGCCTGCTGAACGTGCGCACGGCGGCGGCCGGGGCGGGGCGCCCGGCGCAGGACGTCACGCCGGCGCTCTTCGTCTCCGTACGGGTCGACGAAGCCGGCGAGGACGGCGCCCGGCACGGCATGGAGGCGTACGCGCGGGCCGTCTACGGCATGCCGCTGTCGGAGCTGGAACGGATCCAGGCGGTCGTCGCCGGCTCCGCCGAGCAGGTGCATGCCCAGCTCACACGGTTCGTCGAGGCCGGGGCCCGGCACCTCGTCGTCCGCCCGGGCGCCCTGGGCCTGGCCTCCCAGCGCGACCAGCTCGAACGGGTCGCCGGCCTGATCCCGGCGCTCACGGCGTCGGCTGCGGCCGCCGCGCCGCTGGTGCCGGGCGCCCAGCGGGGCACGGTGGCCTGAGCAGCACACTCCGCGCATGCTCCGGGCACTCACTTGCACCCTTCGGACGGCCCGTGGGGACAGCCAGGCCACTTTTCATCCCTACGGGTGAATCGACGGATGGATGTTCCGGACTCTTCCCGCTCCGTGCGGGGTGCTGAGCGACGCGGCCCCGACGCCACGACAGGGCCCGGCCGTACGGAGGACAGGGGGCGGGACGTATGGGTGTCTTCGCTCTGTGCGCGTGGCTGCTGACCGCCGGGTTCGGCGGATACCTCGCCACGGTGTGGGTGCGGCACGGCGGACTGCGGCAGCGCACGCCCGGTGTGACGCGGCTGCCGCTGCGGCTCGTGCTCGGGCACGTGGCCCTCGCCGTGGCCGGACTCGCCGCCTGGACCGCCTATGTGGTGGGAGGGGTGCGGAGTTCGGCCTGGGCCGCGTGCGCGGTCGTGCTGATCGTGGCCGCGTTCGGCTTCATGATGCTGCTGCGCCGGCTGCCCAGTTCCGGGCGCCACTCCCACGGGGACGCCACGGCCGAGCGGCACTTCCCGCTCACGGCCGTGGTCGCCCACGGCACGACCGCCGGCGCCACCGTGCTGCTGGTGCTCCTCGTCGTCCTGCACAAGACCTGACCGGTCGTGCCGCGGGGGGCGCGAGGGGGAGTCCGGAGCCCATGCCGATCACCGCGCCGCCCGAGGGCTCCTGGGGCCTGGTGGGACGGCGGTTTCCGTGGTGTGCTGGTATCGGCGGGAAGGACCGAGAACAGACGCGGGGAAGCGGCCCGGAGCCGTGCACCGCGCAATCCGGATCCGCGAGAAGCGGGTGGCCCTTCCCGCCCTGTCGCGCTGCCGCCCTGTCGCCCCGGCTCCTCGCGCGCCCCGTCTCCCCGCCCGGCCGCACCACGTGTCCGGCGCCTGGGCGCAGTCCCTGGTGTCGTGTGCTCAGCCTCGTCCGCCGCTGAGGTTCCCCCACCGGGGGCCGATCTGCTTCCACTCCTCGTCCCACTCGGCCATGCGCCGCTTGATCAGCCGGCTGCGCACCACCCAGCCCGCGCCCCAGACCGCCGCGCCGACCGAGGGGCCGACAAGGGCGCCGGTGAGGGCCGCCTGCAGATCGGCGGCAGCTCCGGTGACGGGCGCGGAGACCACGTGGCCCGCGCGGTTGGTCCACACGGTCACCTGGGACCCGGTGGGGGCGCCCGGAAGGACCTTCGCCCGGTCGGTGTGCACGGTGCCGTGTGCGTCGGTCCAGCGCACGGTGGCCCACACCCGCCCGTCGTCGTAGCCGGTCCCGGAGGCCGGGGTCCGCGCCGCACCGTCGGTGACCACGGCGGACACGGAGTGCACCTGGGCCTGCCGCGCGGAGAACGCCGCGCCGGCGGTCTGGGCCGCCACGAAACCGGCGGCGGCTCCGCCGAGAACGGCGAGCACCCAGGTCACGAGGACGATCCAGGCCTCGACGGCGTCGCTGTGCCGCCGCAGCGGATTGCGTCGCCAGCGCCACAGCCGTACCTGGGTGACCGTCGTGGGAGGTGTCCGGTTCATCCTCACCGCCTCCTCTCGCACACCGGCGGCTTCGCCGCACCCACTCCGCGTGTCCCTCGCCGGGCGGGCGGCGGGCGGGCCCGGGGCGGTCTCCCGGACCCGGCCGTCGAGTGTCACCACACCATCGTGCACCTCAATGCGGACCGAGGCGGGGTGAGTACGGAAGAGGCTCATGACGACTTCTCGCCCGTCCCCGCCGACCGGCGGAGTCGGGACGTCCGGCCCTGCCGCCGTGGGCCGAAGGACACTGGGTCGGACAGAGGGGGAGGGGTGACAGTGGGGATCAGGAGCGGCGCCGATTCCCCCGCGGTGTCGCTCCGCCCCCGGATTGCCGCCGCGCGGGCCCAGGCCTGTGAAGGCGGGGAGAGTCACACACCCGCGAAGAAGCCAGCCATGATCCGTAACGGCAAGCCGAAGCACCGGCGCATCGACCTCGACCCGGTCGAAGCGCTGCGGCTGCTGGACAGCGTGTCCCTGGGGCGGATCGTCTTCACGCGGCAGGCACTGCCCACCGTCCGCCCGGTCAATCACATCATCGACGACGGCGACATCGTGATCCGCACCCACGACGGCGCCGCGCTGACCGCGCACACGCAGCAGGGCGGAGGCGAGGGCGTGGTGGTCGCCTACGAGGCCGACGTGATCGACCCGGACACGCATCTCGGCTGGAGCGTGGTGGTCACCGGCTACGCCCGGCTCGTCACGGACCCCGCGGACCTGGCCCGGGTCCGGACGCTGCTCACCCCCTGGGCGCCGCAGGAGGGCGCGGACCAGGCCGTGCGCATCCGCCCCTCCCTGGTGACGGGCGTGCTCCTCACCGACACACCGGCCGTGCCCGCGACGGGCTCCGCGCGGCCGGCGCCCTGGATGCCCGGGTCGTTGCGGTACGACGGCTAGGGCCTGGCGTCGAACTCCCTCCGGAGCCTTCGGCCGGGGCCCTGAGCACGCACCTGCGCCTAGGACGGTGTGAGCGGCAGGTCGTCGGTGTAGGCGTTCACGGGCTGGGCGATGGGGTGGGCGTCCCGGGCGTCGAGCGCGGCCTGCGCGGTCCTCGTGCCGAGGGTGCCCCGGGGGTGCCAGGTGCCGCTCACCGCGAGCCAGGTGTTCGCGGGCGGGGCCTCGGCGCCGTACACGCGGATCTTGACGGTCTGGGAGTCCGCCGCACAGCACGTGAAGATGATGCGGGTCAGGAACCAGCCGTCGCCGTCCTCGGCCGGGGTGACGAAGCCCGTGAGCTGGACGAGCCTGGTCCTGATGGCCCGGCTGGGGTCCTGTTGGACGCGCTTGGTGAAGTCGGTGAGGGTCAGGGGCAGCGGTGAGGTCGAGGGCAGCGGCGCGAATCCTTTCTGCACGGCGACCGGCTTGGCGTTCGAGCGTGCAGCGGTGTACGCGCCGAGGGCGGGCGGAGCGTAGCAGAGCAGGCTGATCGCCGGGAGGAACAGCAGCCAGGCGATGCGCGGGGCGCCGGAGTGGTCGTGGCCGTGTTCGTCCTCGGGGTCGTGGTCGTCTTGGGCGGCGTGCCCCGGTGCGCCCCGTGCGGCCGCCGTGGCCAGGCCGAGCAGCAGGAGGACCACGCCGGAGGCGATCAGCGGTGGCCGCAGACCGGCCTTGACGTAGCGCAGGTAGGTGTCGGTGAAGAGGGCCGTGTGCAGCAGGCCGATGCCGGTCAGGGTCAGCAGCAGGGTCTGGACCGGGCGTTTCACAGCAGCGCGCCTCCGATCAGCACGCTCGCGGCGACCGCCACAAGGGTGGTGGCCGTCGAGAACCGCCAGGCGAAGGCCCGTCCGAAGGTGCCCGCCTGAAGGGCGATCAGCTTCAGGTCGACCATCGGCCCGACGACCATGAACGCGAGCCGGGCGGCCGGGGAGAAACCGGTGAGCGAGGCGGCGACGAAGGCGTCGGCCTCCGAGCAGACCGCCAGCAGTACGGCGAGCCCGGCCAGGAAGAGCACCGAGAGCCAGGGTGAGCCGGAGAAGGCGTCGAGGACGGAGCGCGGCACCGCGACGTTGAAGGTGGCGGCGGCCATGGCGCCGAGGACGAGGAAGCCGCCGGCGTGCAGGAAGTCGTGCCGGAAGCCGAGCCGGAACTCGTGCAGGCGGCTGCGGCCGTGCCGGTGGCCGGTGTGCCGGTTTCGCAGCACCGGCCGCAGCCACTTCTCCTTGCCCAGCCAGAGCCAGAGCCAGCCCATCACGGCCGCCGTGGCGAGGGAGGCGAGCAGCCGGGCGGCGACCATCGCGGGGTCGCCGGGGAAGGCGACGGCGGTGGCGGTCAGCACGACGGGGTTGATGGCGGGCGCGGAGAGCAGGAAGGCGAAGGCGGCGGCCGGGGTGACCCCGCGCCGGATCAGGCTGTGGGCGACGGGCACGGAGGCGCACTCGCACCCGGGCAGCACCGCGCCCGCGGCGCCGGCGACGGGCACGGCGAGAGCGGGCCGCTTCGGCAGGACCCTGGTGAACAGGTCGGCCGGCACGAAGGCGTTGATCGCGCCGGACAGGGCGGTGCCGAGAAGCAGGAAGGGGAGTGCCTGGACGGTGATGGCGAGGCACACGGTGCGCCAGGCCTGGACGGCGGGCCGGTTCAGCCACTGGGGGCCGACGAGGACGAGCACGGCGAGGGCACCGAGCGCGATCACGAGGGCGGCAGCGAGCGGCCACGGCCGGATGCGCCGTACGGACGGCGAACCGACGGGGACGACGGTCACACCCTCGGCCGCGCCAACCAGTTCATCCGTTTTTTCCATGACCACTCCGGATGTCGGTGTCCGGCCGACGTTAAGCGAGGCGTGTGGTCCAGCCGCGCGTACACGCCGCCGCATGACCGAACCGGACGTGGCAATGCGTCCCATCGGCGGCGCCGGTGGCTCTTCTCACAATTCGCCATGAACGGGCCCGAAGGTGACCGCTGCCACGTCGCCGGGGGCACGGTTTGTCTACGTTCGACGCCATGCCGTCTTACCTTCTCCTCACCTTCGCGCGCACACGGGCCGGTGCCCTGCTGGCCTCGGCCGCGGCCCTCGTCTCCGTGGGCGCACTGCACCCGGCACCGGCCGCGGCCGCTTCGGCCCCCGCGCAGACCGCCTCTGCGCACGCCACGGCCGCCGTGCTCGACCTGGACGGAGCCGGCCGCACGCCGGTGCTGCACGGGCAGGACAGCGCGTACGACACCGCCAGCATCGTCAAGGTCGACATCCTCGCGGCGCTGCTGCTCCAGGCGCAGGACGCGGGACGCCGGCTCACCGCCGATGAGCGCGGCCACGCCGAGCCGATGATCCGGCGCAGCGACAACACGGCGGCCGACGCGCTCTGGCGGGAGATCGGCCAGGCCTCCGGGCTGGCGGCGGCCAACAAGCGGCTGGGGCTGACCTCGACCACGGGTGGGCCGGGCGTGAAGTGGGGGCTGACCCGGACCACCGCGAGCGACCAGATACGGCTGATGCGGGCCGTGTTCGACGGCGACACGGCGGCGCGGCCCGGCTCCACCGCGAAGTCCGCCCTCGGCGCGCAGTCCCGGACCTACATCCGCACCCTCATGGGCCAGGTCGTCCCCGAGCAGACCTGGGGCGTCTCGGCCGTCGGCGGCTCCGGCACCCCGCGGGCACTGAAGAACGGCTGGCTGCAGCGCAACACCTCCGGCCTCTGGGACGTGAACAGTGTCGGCCAGGTCACCGTGAAGGGCCACCGCTGCCTCGTGGCGGTGCTGTCGAACGGCAGCGCCTCGATGAGTGACGGGATCTCCCTGGTCGAGCGGACGGCGCGCTCGGCGGTCGCCTGACACCTCAGCGGTCCCCCGGGCGCCGGGGCCGGACGACGGCGGTGACCGTGAGCGAGACGAGCGCGGCCAGGCAGAGCCAGGCGAAGGTGTCGCCGATGTGGTCGTAGACCGTGGTGACGCCGTGCACGGGGACGTAGGCCACCATGGTCTGCCGGTCGGTCGCGAAGTAGTCCGAGGTGGCGAGTACATGTCCCTCGGCGTCGTAGGCGGCCGAGAACCCTTCCGCGTCCTGCCGGATCAGGGCGTAGCCGTTCTCGACGGCGCGCAGGCCCGCCTTGTCGGTGTGCGCGGCGCCGTACTCCTTCCAGTCGTGCGAGGGGACCAGCATGATGTCGGCCCGGGTGCGCATCAGGGCCGGGAAGTCGGCGTCGTAGCAGATGACGTTGGCGAGGCGGCCGTACGGTGTGCGGACGACGGGGACATGGCCGTCGCCGGGCTTGAAGCGCTCGGAACCGGGGATGGGATGGGCCTTCTGGTAGGTCCAGAGCACCTTGCCACGGGGGTCGATGAGCAGGGCCTCGTCGCGCCCGTAGGCGGGCGGGGCGGTGCTGTAGACGCGGACTCCGATCTCCAGGTAGACGCCCGAGCGGCGGGCCTGCCGCTGTGCGGCGGCGATGGCGGTGGCCTCGTCCGGCTCCCGGGTCCGGACGGCGTTCTCCGGCCAGATCACGATCTTCGCACCGGCGGCGGCCTCGCGGCGGGTGGCCGCGAGCAGGTCGTCCTCGACCGCGGTCATCGCGGGCCGCACCGCGGCGGCGGGGGCGGCGGCCACTCCGCCCGGCCCGTTGCCGAACCGGGCGAGCGTGGCCTTGAGCGTGTCGGTGGCGCCGCGAGCGGGGGAGACGCCGGCGATGCGTACGGTCGCGCCCTGCGGCGGGAAGAAGGCCGGGCGGGCACCGCCGGCGAGCAGCACACCGAGCAGGACGGCCGTGCAGACCAGGCCGCCGCGCCAAGAGGCGTGCTCCCAGAGGCGGTTGACGGTGCTCGCGACGTAGGCGATCAGGAAGCCGATGCCCCACGGGCCGGTCACCGAGACGACCTGGAGGAGCGGGAGGTCTCCGTGCTGGGTGACGGCGAGGGAGCCGTACGCCGTGCCGAACGGGGACACCTGGGTGATCAGGAACTCCACGGCGGCCACACCGGCCGGGAAGACGAGGGACGCGGCCGCCGGGTGCAGGCGGACCCGCACCAGCCGGTCGGCGACGAACGGCAGTGTCTGCAGGGCGGCCAGGGCGAGGGCTCCCGCGAGCACCACGGGGTTGAACCCGATCGCCGACTCCTGGATCCAGAAGAGGGCCGCCGCGAGGTGCGCCGCCCAGGTCCACAGTGCGCCCGTCCAGGCACGGCACAGGCGGGTGAAGCGCAGCAGCAGGACGGGGAAGATCCAGGCGGCGGCAGCGATGTCCCACCGGCCGCCGACCGCGAAGAGCATCGCGGCGGTGGCGAGCGGCAGCAGGGGCCAGGCACGCTTGCGGGAAGGTGCTCGCCGTCGGGGCTGGTCCGTCGTCGGCTGGGGCGGGGGCTGTACGGCTGTGTTCGACATGTCCGGGACGCTAGGGCGGGCCGGCCCGGCGGCGCCTCGGGCCCGATGCCGATCCTGGGAGGTGCCAGCGCACCTTTCGATGCGCGCCCTGCGGAGGATCCGCCGCGCTCGCGTGTCGTCTAGCCTGACGGACCGAGATGAGCGCCCAGATGATCGCCCTGCCCCGGGCCGTACAACGCGGGCTCGCCGACCGGCCGCGACTGACCGACGCCGTGTGGGTCGGCGGGCTCACCCTGTTCGACATGGCCACGGTGCTGGACCGAACGCCCGCGCCGCCCGCCTGGGGCGTGGCGCTGTGGGGCGCGCAGACCGTGCCGCTGCTGTGGCGGCGGACGGCGCCGCGTGCCGTGCTCGTCGCGATGACCGTCCTGTACGTGCTGTTCCAGGCGCTCGGCCCGATCCCGTCGAAGGTGCCCGGACCGTTCCTGCTGATGCTCGGTGTCTATGCCGTGGCCCGGTACACGCCCGCCGCGGGGAGTGTGCCACTGACCCTGCTCAGCCTCGCCTCGGCCGCCGTCACGGACGCACTGACCGGGCACTGGGAGCCGCCGCGGCTCGGTTCGCTGGAGCCCATCAGCCTCACGACGTTCGGGTTCTTCTTCGCCCTGGCCTGGCTGCTGGGGTACGGGCGGCGCCGGATCGACGCCGACGCGGCCCGGCTGCGCGAGCTGAACCGGCGGCTCGCGGCCGAGCGGGAACTCAACGCGCGCCAGGCCGTGCTCACCGAGCGCGCCCGTATCGCCCGCGATCTCCACGACGTCGTCGCCCATCACGTCAGCGCCATCGCCCTCCAGGCGCGGGCCGCCGAGGACGTGCTCACCTCCGGGCCGCTCCAGCCCGAGGAGGCCGCGCACGGGGTCGGGGTCATCGCTCGGACCGCCGACACGGCGCTCGCAGAGATGCGACGGCTGCTGGGGCTGCTGTCCTTCGGCGAACGGGAACTCGCGCCCGAGCCGTCCCTCGCCCGTCTCGACCGGCTCGTGGGTGTCGCGACCTCCGCGGGGTGCCGGGTCACCTGCGCCGTCGAGGTGGACGGACCGACGGCGCCGCCCGCCGGGATGCAGGTCTCGGCCTACCGGATCGTCCAGGAGGCGCTGACGAACGTGGTCAAGCACGCCGGTCCGGTCGCCGTACGGATCGCCGTGCGCGGTGACGACGCCCGCCTCACGGTCGAGGTCGAGAACGACCCGCCGGTCGCGGGCCACCGGCCGGTACCCGGCGCCGGGCGGGGGCTCGTCGGGATGCGGGAGCGTGTCGCGGCCTTCGACGGCGAGCTGGACACCGGTGCGCGCCCGGACGGCGGCTGGCGACTGCGTGCGGTGCTGTCCGCGCGGGCGGCCGACGCGGCCCGGTCTCATGCGGCACAGGGGGACCGATGACCGTACGCGTGCTGGTGGTCGACGACCAGGAGATCGTGCGGACCGCGCTGCGGCTCGTCATCGACCGGCGCGAGGGGCTGTCGGTCGTCGGTGAGGCGGGCGACGGCGAGGAGGCGGTCGCCCTGGCCGTGGCGCTCCGTCCGGACGTGGTGCTGATGGACGTCCGCATGCCGGGCACGACCGGTGTGGAGGCGACCCGGCGGATCGTGCGGGAGTGGCCGGGTCCGGGGCCGGTGCCGCGCGTGCTGGTGCTGACCACCTTCGACCTGGACGAATACGTTCACGCGGCCCTGCGTGCCGGGGCCGTGGGCTTCCTGCTGAAGAACAGCCGGCCCGAACAGCTCGCCGAGGCCCTCCGCGCGGCGGCCGACGGCGAGTCCGTCCTCGCCCCGACCGTCACCCGGCGCCTCATCGACACCGTCACCGCGCTGCCGCCCGCGCTTCTGCCGGCGGCACCCGTGCCCGTATCGGCGGACGTCTCGCTGACCGAGCGGGAGATCCAGGTCCTGGTGCTTCTCGCGCGTGGCCTGTCCAACGCCAGGATCGCCGCGGACCTGGGTCTGAGCGAGGCGACGGTGAAGAGCCGGGTCAACCGCATCCTGACCAGGCTGGGCCTGGAGAACCGGGTCCAGGCGGCCCTGTACGCCCATCGGGCGGGTCTCGTCTGACGTCCACCGGTTCACATCACTCCCCCTCCCTGTGACGCGCCTGTGACAGTCGGCGGACACGGTCATGACGTCCTGCGAGCAATCTGAAGAAACAAGGGCGAATCGCCCTAAACGGCCAGATCCCTCGCCGGAGGACAGCACCATGAGCGCCACTCTCGCCACGCCGCACACCGAAGCCCCCGCCCCCGCGCTGGCTCCGCGCGAGCGGGAGACGCTCCGGCACATCGCCGCCGGCCGCACCTATCTCCAGACCGCCCGCCACATGGGACTGTCCACCCACACCGTGGACGCCTACCTGCGCCGCATCCGCGCCAAGCTCAACATCACCAACACCGCCGAGCTGACCCGTATGGCCATCGCCCTGGGCCTGTGACCCGCGCCGGACGCGTGGGGGGGGGTGGCGGAGGGAGCAGCAGCCCACGGGGGGGGGGAGGATCCGTGGGCTGCTCCGCCGGGCGGCGATGACGCGTGGGCCCGTCTCCGTCGCGGCCGGTCAGCCGTCGGTTCCGGTCAGCCGACGGTCAGGGAGAACGGTCCGGCCAGGACCGAGTAGCCGTCGTCGGCGAGGTAGTACACGTCGTACTTGCCCGCCCCACTCAGTTTGCCCGTGGGGAAGGTCAGGGCGCCGCTGGCGTTCGGGGCGTAGGACCAGGCGAGCGAGGACTGCTTGCCCGGGGTGACGCCGGCCGGGTAGATGCCGATCCAGTTCTTGGCGTTCACCTGGGCCGCCGACGGCACCGAGTAGCGGAAGGTGACGTTGCCGCCGTCGGAGACCGCGTTCAGGTCACCGGTGAGCGTCGGCGTACTCGCGGTGGACGGGGCGAACGCGGCGTTGAGCGGTGTCGCGTACGTGTCGTTGGCCGTGAGACCGGGCAGGCCGAGGGCGTCTTCGACGGTGCGGCCGATGCCGTAGTGGTCGTAGTGCAGCGGGCTGCTGGTGCCGGCCGGGACGGTGCCCTGGGAGCCGACGACCGTGGTGACCACGTGGTTGTAGGCCTCGCCCTCGCTCTCGTCCCAGGTGAGGATCAGCAGCGAGCGCTCCTGCGTCCAGGCCGGGGAGGCGAGGACCGGGGCGAGGGTCTGCTTCAGCCAGCCGTCCTGGGTCTTCAGGCTGGTGGCGTTGCCGTTGCCGGAGGCCTCGCCGTCGTAGTAGTCGTCGGCGGCGATCCAGGAGAAGTCCGGGGTGGTCGAGGCCGACTTCAGGTCGGTGGTCAGCTGCGCGGTGTCGAACAGGTGGGCCGCGCAGCGGGAGGCGTTGCCGCTGATGTCGGTGTAGTTGATGAAGGGCGCGTCGTCAGGCTGGTAGTAACTGTCGTTGTTGTTCTTGGTGTTGCAGGGGGTGCCCATGCCCTGCTCGTAGGCCTTCCAGGTCTTGCCGGCCGACTCCAGGGTGTCGCCGAGGTTGCGCTGGGGCGAGTTGATGTTGGGGAAGTAGGTGGCTCCCTTGGTGTAGGTGTCGCCGCCGGCTATGGCGAGGTAGTTCTCGTCGCTCGGGTGGTAGACGCCGTGGGAGTCGGTGAGCGTGGCGCCCTGGGCCATCAGACTGTGCATGTACGGCGTGTCCGCCGGGTCGTTCATGACCTCGGAGTAGTCCGTGTTCTCCATCATGACCACGAAGACGTGGTCATAGCCGGGGACCTTGGAGACCGGCGGGGCGAGCGGGGCGGGGGCGGTGACCGGGGTGTCCAGCGTGAGGGAGAGGTTGTCGAGGTAGCCCGTCTCGCTGCTCGTCGACAGGAACTGCACCTCGACCTGGATGGAGCGGGTGCCGGCCGGGACCGCGCCGGTGGCGGTGCGCGAGAGGAACTTGGTGGCGAGACCCCGGTCGCTCGCGGACACCGTGGGCAGTTGGGCGGCCGAGCCGACGGGACGGCCGTTCGCGTCGTGGAAGTGCAGGCTGACGGCGACATGGCCGCTGTAGGTGGTCCAGCCTCCGAGCCAGCCGGAGAGGTTGTAGTGCACTCCCCCGCCGTCGATGGCCGAGGCGGCCGAGGAGACGTCGACGGTCTGCGTCATCGCTCCGTCGCCGAAGTTGCCGGGCCCGAAGAACGCCTTGCCCGGGGTCTTGCCGTCGCTCGGCAGCCCGAAGGAGGCGACGCTGTGACACATGACGTTCAGGCCGCCGGCCTCGGTGGTCCAGCCGGGGACCGTGGTGGCGGCCGACCAGTCGTCGGTGCAGTAACCGCCGCTCTCCGCATCGCCGTTGACGATCAGGTTGCCGCTGTCGGCGGCCGCCCGGGCGGGGGCGGGAGCGACGACGACCAGTGCGCCGAAAAGGGCGAGTATCCCGCCGAGGGATCTCGAGCGCAGACGCATACGTAGTACCTCATCCCGTTGTGAGGATGCCGTGAGGGTGATGCCCGCACGGCCTGACTGTGCGCAACGAACGGGACATGAGTAGTGGTCCTGCCTGTCGAGCGGAAGAACCGCGACCAAACTTGACCAGACAAGTTCGCGGCGCACGCAGCCCGGCCGGGTGTGGGAGGGCGGCGGGCTTTTCGGTCGCCGCGGAAGGGGCACGTGGCTGGGGTAGGACTTCCGAGCGGAGGGCGGTATCACCATGACCGAGTACGAATGGTCCCGCGCGATGCCCGCACAGCCCGAGCAGGTCTTCGACCAGGCCGCCAACCTCGGCCAGCTCGACGCATGGCTTCCGCACGAGCTGCATGTGGAGGCCGAGGAGCCGCCGTCCGTCACGGTGCACGAGGACCGCTCCGGGCAGGACATGGCCGCCCTGCTGCGGGCCGAGCCCGACCAGATGCGACTGGAGTGGGGCACGCGGGAGCAGGACAGCTACACCGGCTGGCTGCAGGTGTCCGGCATCGGCAGCGGCGCCAGCGAGGTGACCGTGCACCTGTCGTTCTTCGACCCCGGTCACGACCCCGGCGAGGAGGCGGTGTTCAACGCCCTGGACGGCAGCCTGCGGCGACTGGAGGACCAGGTGCGCATGCGTGTCGAAAACGCGGCCGGCTGAGGCGCCGGACCCGCTGCGGGACCCTTTGTCCGCCTTCGGGAAGTGCCGGGGAGCCGGGGGCTGGAGGTGATCGTTCCGGCGTGCCCCGGCCGCCGGTCAGATGCCGGACCCGAACGTCTGGGTCGTGTAGGCGCACTCCGTGTAGATGTAGCCGGCCGCAGCTCGGCCGTGTCGGAGGCCGGGGTCGCGGTGCTGCTGCCGTTCGGCTCGTGCGCGAAGTAGGTGGTGCCCGCCGGGAGGCTGATGGTGCGCTGCGGGTAGTGCCTGCCGCTGTCGCTGCACGGCCTGAACCCGGTCATCACGGTGTCGGCGAGGGTGTACGCCTTGCAGTCGCCGCAGCTCCTGAGGGTGAAGCTGCCGGTGACCGGGCCGGTGTAGAGCACCGTGATGTCGTACGGGCTGTCGTTCTTCACCGTGACGGAGATACTGCCGCCGGAGGCGGTGGTGGGCAGCTTCTCGCCGGCCTTCGGGAGCGTCTGGGCGACCTCGAAGTCGCCGTCCATGTACTGGTCGGCTCCGCAGGCGTACTCCCCCGCGGCGCCGCTGCGCCCGGCGCGCTCGGCGGCCCTGGCGAGCGTGCCGTCCGCGTCGCCCGAGGACCTGGACAGTCCGCCGATCCGGGTGTCCAGGTCGCGCAACTGCGCCACGGCGGTGCAGGGTTGGCTTCCGCCGACGGCCTTCTCCGCCCGGTGCACGGCCGCCTCCACGGCGGGCGGGACCTTGGTCGCCGCCGCGGACCGGGGGAAGGTGTTCAGCAGGTCGCCGAAGCGTGCGTCCCAGTCCGTCCCGCCGGTCGTGAGGCCCTGGGCCCCGCACTCGTACAGGGAGGTCGCGAGCCGGTCGTCCGGCCGGCGGGCCGGCGATCCGAGCCGGCCCTCCGGCATGGTGCCGGGCACCGTGCGCGGGTACTTCAGCGGCTCGATGGCGTCGCAGTACTCCTGGTGGCCGTAGGCCGCGCCGACGGTCGTGCAGTACGTCCGCAGGCTGCCGGGGAGCCGCCGGGCCACGCGCGAGCCGGAGTGGTGCTCGGCGAGGTCGCGGTAGACCTCCAGCGCCGACCGGTAGCCCGACTCGGCGGAGGTGAACGACCTGCGGCCGCTCGTGGCCACCAGGTGGTCGGCCTTGTCGAGGCGGTCGAGGAGCGCCTGTTCCACGGCCTCGTCGTGGGCGTCCCGGTACCAGAGCGCGCCACCCGCCGGTACGGCGAGCAGCAGCACGCCCAGCAGCAGGGCGAGCGGCGCTCTGGCCGGCCAGGCGAGCCGGGTGCGCAGTCCGGCGCGGGCGCCGTGGAGCGCGGCGAGCAGCAGGAGTACGGCGAAGCCGACGAGGGCGGCACCCGGGATGCCGTCGGCGTCGGCGGGTACGGCAACGAGCAGCGGCACGGCGGTCGCCGTCCAGCACAGGGCCATGAGCACCCAGCGCCGCAGCAGCGCGTACCCGAGGCCGAGACCGCTGAGGTTGAGCAGGGCGACCGCGGCGGCGCGCCAGGCGTCCGGGGGTGCGGGTGGCGGGCTCGACGGCATGGGCGGCAGCGGCGGCCCCCCGACTCCCTGGCTCGGACCGTACGGACTTCCGGACATGCCCAGTTCATTGAGAGTTGAACGGGTCATGCATGAGGCGCACCACGTCCATCCCTACATATTCCTTATTTGCCTCATGCACTATTTGTCCGACTATCCTGGGCGGCCTTGCCCGGCCGACGGCATCCGACGGGAAAGGGACGGCGAGGCATGCACAGATCACGGCTGCCCGCGCTCATGGCGCGGATCGCACAGGCCGGCGGCGCCGAGGCCGCGCGTGCGACCGTCGCGGCGGGCCTGACCTGGCAGACCTGCGCGAGGCTGCTGCACATCCCCGACCCCTACGCGGGCGCCGTCGCCGCTGTCCTCATCGTCGAGACGACGGTGGCGGCCACGGTCTCCGCCGCCACCCGCTACGCCGCAGGATGCCTGATGGGCGTCCTCCTCGCCGTGCCAGGTGCGCTGTACGCCGACCCCGGCATCGCGGGCCTGGCGGTCGTCGTCTTCGCCTCCGTGCTGCTGGCGCGGCACGGATCCCTCGGTCACCACGGCCTGCACGTCCCGACGACCGCGCTGATCGCCTTCGCCCTGGTCCGTGGCCGGCACCCCGATGAGCTGGCCGCCCATCTCGCGGAGATGGTGCTGGGCCTCGCCTTCGGGCTGGCGTGCAGCGTGCTGCTGTTTCCCGCCGTCCGCGTGCGCTCCGCCGAGCGGGCGCTGGAGGAGCTGCGCCTGCTGGTCGCCCGTTCTCTCGACGGCCTGGCCGATGCGGTCGTACGGCAGGAGCGGCCGCGGACCGTACTCGGCCCGGGCTGGGAGGACGACCTCGGCAGGGCGCTGACCCGCGCCCGCACCGCCGTGGGCGAAGCGCACGAGAGCCTGCGCTGGAACGTCCGGCCGACGGCCCGGCGCCGTCGCTGGCACCTGGACGACCGGGTGCTGGGCACGCTGACGGACGTGGCCGGGCAGGTGACCGCGACGGGCCGGCTCCTCGATGCCCACCCGGCCGCGGCCGAGGGCTCCCGTTCCGGCACCGCCTTCACGCAGCCGTACGCCCGCCTGCTGCGCACGACCGCCCTGTGCGCCTACTCGTGCCGGGGCGGCCGGCCGCACCCCGCCCTGCCCGCCGCACGCCAGGCCCTCGCCCGGCTCGGCGCCCCCGGCTGCGGTCACCCGGACCGGGCCGCCACGGACCGGCGTCTCCTGCGCCCCCTGGAGTCGGCCCTGACGTGCCTGTCGGCGCCCGCGCCCGCTCCGCCCGCCCGATCCCGCCGGCTCCTCGACCCGCTACGGACCTCACCGCGACGATGACCTCTCACACCAGCGATCTTCAGGACACCGCCACCGGGCACACCGCCGAACCCGCGCACCGGCAGCCGACGCGCCGCCCGCCGGCGCCCTGGAGCCGCCGCGGCGGCTCCCGCGCGCTCCTGGGCGCGGCCCCGGTGCTGCTCATGGTGGTCGTCGCCCTCGCCGATCTGCTCACGCCCGAATGGCTGCACGTCTCACCGGTGATGGCCGCCGTCCCGGTGCTGGCCGCCGTGCTGCTCCCGTGCCGCGCGACGGCGGCGCTCGGCTGCGCCGCGCTGGTGATCACGGCGCTGCTCCAGTGGAACGCCGGCAGCTACGGACACCCGGACGCGGGTGTCACCCTCGGCAGCCTGTTCGTGGTCGGACTCACCTCGCTGGCCGCGTGCTCCCTGCGGCAGCGCCGGGAACGGCAGCTGAGCCGGGTCCGCTCCGTCGCCGAGACCGCGCAGCGCGCCCTGATGCACCCCCTCCCCCACCGCATCGGCTCGCTCGCGCTGAGCGGTGTGTACCTGCCGGCCGAGTCGGAGGCGCACATCGGCGGCGACTTCTACGAGGCGCTGCCCACGCCGTACGGCACCCGGCTCGTGATCGGCGACGTACGGGGCAAGGGTCTGGAGGCCGTCGGCGCCTCGGCCACCCTGCTCGGCGCGTTCCGGGAACTCGCCTACCAGGAGCCCTCGTTGACGAAGGTGGCGGAGCAACTGGACGAACGGGCGTGCCGGCACATCGCCGCGCTGGACGGCACACCGGAGGGCGGCAGGTCCAGTGGCCCCGGCACGGGCGCCCTGTTCACGGAGCGGTTCGCGACGGCACTCCTGGTGGAGTTCCCGCCCGGCGAGCCCGTGGCCCGGATCGTGCACTGCGGCCACCCGGAGCCGTACGTCGTCCACGCCGGCGAGGTACGGCCCTACGAGACCGGCCAGCCGGGCGCGCCGCTCGGTCTCGGTGACCTGCTGGCCGTGCGACCCGTGGCCCGGACCGTGCCGTTCGTGCCGGGCGACCGTCTCGTGCTGTACACCGACGGGTTCATCGAGGCCCGCGACCGGCGTGGCCGCTTCCACGACCTGGCCGCACGCGTGCGCACGCACGCCGGCCGGCCGCTGGAGGCGATGGTGGCCGCCCTCCGCCGCGACCTGCTGCACCACGTCCGCGGCGACCTCGGCGACGACTCGGCCCTGGTCGCCCTGGAGCGGCTGCCGTAGGGCCGCCGGCCGCTGCTCACCGGACGGTCGCCACGGCTGGCGCCCCCGCCGCCGGCGCGAGGAACAGGCCCGGGAAGCCGGTGCTGTGGAACACCCGCGCCGTGCCTCGGGCTCACGCGACGGACGTGACGGGACAGGGAAGCCTCCCCTGAGCGCCCTCGTGCGCAGGCTTCCCGAAGCTCCATGGCCCCATCGCGCCGATGAGCCCTCTCGGGCACTCGTCATCCCCCGCGCGGCGCAATCGGCGTGCGCCGGAGGGGCGAGGGTCCGTGACCGGTGTGACGGTGGTGGAAGGAGTGCGCGCAGGAGAGCCCTGCGATGAGGAGGCGGCATGTCCGAGGGAACCGGCGGGGGCGGAGCGGCGAGCCCCGCCGTGCTGGACGGCCATGGCGCCGAGGTGCCGTACGGCCGGGCCGACGGCGCCTTCGCGGAAGTCGGTGCGGTCGCGGACGCCGTGCTCTACGAGGGGTACCTGCTCTACCCGTACCGCCGCTCCTCGCCGAAGAACCGGGTCCGCTGGCAGTTCGGCGTGCTGCTGCCCCGCGACTGGGTGGAGCGGGACGGGCCGGTCACGCCGGGGATCTCCGGCTCCGCGGACTCCTGGTACCAGCAGACCGAGTGTCTGCTGCGAACACCGCGCGCCGACGCGGTCGTACGAGTGCGGGTGCGTTTCCTCCAGATGCAGGACAAGCAGATCGAGACGGCCGGCCCGGACGGACGGTACCGCCCGGTCGAGTCGTTGCGGACGGCCGACGGTGCCGTGCACCTGTCCTTCGAGGAGGCGGTGCCGTGCGAGACCGAACTGGTGCTGCCACTGGGGGAGTTGCTGCTCGGCGGCCGTACGGCCCTGGTGGGTGCGGCCGCCGGCACGGACGCCGAGGCACTGCCGGACGGGTCCGGGCGGACGGTACGGCGGCGCGGGGAGGTGCGGGCCGTGACGACGGTCATGGCCGAACCGCTCGCGCCGGAGCTGTACCGGTTGCGGGTGCGCACCGAGAACACCGGCGAGGCGACGGACCGGCATGCCCCGCGCACCGAGGCTCTGCGCCAGGCGCTTCTCGCCACGCACACCCTCGTCGGCGGGGACGGCCTGGAGTTCGCCTCGCTGATCGATCCCCCCGGCGGTCTGGCGCGGCACTCGCGGGGCTGCCGGAACGCGTTCACGTTCCCCGTGCTCGCCGGCCCGCCTCAGCAGGGCACGACGGGCGCCGTCCTGCTCTCCGCACCGATCATCCTTCCGGACTGGCCCCAGGTGGCGCCGGAGAGCCCGGGCGATCTGCACGACGCGGCGGAGATCGACGAGATCCTCACCCTGCGCACGATGCTGCTGACCGACGAGGAGAAGGCCGAGGCGCGGGCCACCGATCCACGGGCGGCGGAGATCCTCGACCGGGTCGAGACCATGCCCCGGGAGGTCTTCGCCCGGCTGCACGGCGCCGTCCGGTCCCTGAACCCGGCCCCGGCCCGGTCCGGCGCGGAGCGGCCCGCCTGGTGGCAGGAGGGCGGCGACGAAGGCCTGTCCCCGGCGACCGACACGGTGTCCTTGGACGGCGTGCCCGTCGGCGGCGGCAGCCGGGTCCGGCTGCGTCCGCGCGTCCGGGGCGCCGACGCCCAGGACATGTTCCTGGCGGGACGGACCGCGCAGGTCGCCGCCGTCTTCCACGACGTGGACGGCAGTGTGCACCTGGCCGTCACCGTGGACGACGATCCCGCGGCCGAACTGCACGGCTGGTACGGCCGTTTCCACTACTTCCGCCCCGACGAGCTCGAGCCGCTCACCCCCGCGGACGTGCCCGGTCCGGGGCCGGTGCGATCACCCCGGCCGCAGTCGCCGCGGCCCCCCGAGCGTCCGGCCCACAGGCCGGAGGAGGGACGGTGCGATGGATACCCCTGAGGCACCGCGGCACGACCACCCGGCGGTCGAGCGGTTCGTCCGCGATCACGCCGCCGCCGGGCGCCCCCAGGCCCGGACCCCCGTGGTCCCGGCCGTCCCCTACGACCGATTCCCAGACCGGCAACGACGGAGGCCGCAGCGATGACCCCACAGAGCGGTACCACCGATGTCCGCGGCGAGCCCAGCGGGGCCGAGGCGCGGAAGGGATTCGACGAGATCACCATCCTCTGGATCTCGGAGGGCATGAGCTGCGACGGCGACACCGTGTCGCTGACCGCGGCCGGCCAGCCGTCCATCGAGGACGTCGTGCTGGGCCTCATCCCGGGCCTGCCGAAGGTCAACCTCGTCAACAAGGTGCTCTCACCGAGCCTGGGCGGCGAGGACTTCCTCGCTCCGTACCGTGCCGCGGCGCGGGGCGAACTGGAGCCGTTCATCCTCGTCATCGAGGGTTCCGTCCCGAACCAGAACATCATTCAGGGCGACGGCTACTGGACGTCGTTCGGCAACGACCCCGACACCGGCGAGCCGCAGACCCTCAACTGGTGGATCGACCAGCTCGCGCCCAAGGCCTGGGCGGTCGTGGCCGCCGGGACCTGTGCCACGTTCGGCGGCATCCACGCCATGGCCGGCAACCCGACCGGCTGCATGGGCCTCGCGGACTACCTGGGCTGGGAGTTCAAGGCGCGGTCGGGGCTGCCGGTCGTCAACGTGCCCGGCTGCCCCATCCAGCCGGAGAACTTCATGGAGACCCTCGTCTGGGTGCTCCAGCACGCGGCCGGTGCCGCTCCCCCGCCTCCGCTGGACCACATGCTGCGCCCGCAGTGGTTGTTCGGGAAGACCGTGCACGAGGGCTGCGACCGGGCCGCGTACTACGAGCAGGCCGACTTCTCCAAGGACTACAACTCCCCCAAGTGCCAGGTGAAGGTCGGCTGCTGGGGCCCGGTCGTCAACTGCAACGTGCCCAAGCGCGGCTGGATGGCCGGCATCGGCGGCTGCCCGAACGTCGGTGGGATCTGCATCGGCTGCACGATGCCCAGCTTCCCCGACGCCTTCATGCCGTTCATGGACGAACCCCCGGGCGGCACGTTGTCGACGATGCTCGTCAGGCCGTACGGAGCGGTCGTCCGCCGGCTGCGCGGCCTGACCAACGACGTGGTGAACCACGAGCCCAAGTGGCGCCACAACAAGCGCAAGCTGACCAGCGGTTACGACCCGCACTGGCGTGCCTGACGCCGTCCGGCCCCGTCCCGCCACCGATCCGCCCGACCCCGACAGCGAGGACCAGTACCGCAGATGACCACCACCGAGTCCCGGCCCACGGAGCGCAAACCCGCCCAGATCGTCGACATGTCCTGGGATCCGATCACCCGGATCATCGGCAACCTGGGCATCTACACGAAGATCGACTTCGCCAATCAGGAGGTCGTCGAGTGCCACAGCACCTCGTCGCTCTTCCGCGGCTATTCGGTGTTCATGAAGGGAAAGGACCCGCGTGACGCCGGTTTCATCACCTCGCGCATCTGCGGGATCTGCGGCGACAACCACACCACCTGCTCCAACTACGCCCAGCAGATGGCCTACGGCGTCAAGCCGCCGAAGCTGGCGGAGCACATCACCAACCTCGGCGAGGCGGCGGAGTACATCTTCGACCACACGATCTTCCAGGACAACCTGGTCTTCGTGGACTTCTGCGAGGCCATGGTCAAGGCCACCAACCCCGGTGTCCTGGCCCGCGCCGAGCGCACCGACGCACCGCGCGGGGACACCCACGGGTACCGCACGATCGCCGACATCATGAAGGCCTTCAACCCCTTCGAGGGCGAGGTCTACAAGGAGGCGCTGAAGGTCAGCCGGATCACCCGGGAGATGTTCTGCCTGATGGAGGGGCGGCATGTGCACCCCTCCACGATGTACCCGGGCGGCGTCGGCACGATGCCGCAGCCGAACACCTTCACGGACTACCTCAGCCGCCTGATGCGCGTCATCGACTTCATCAAGAAGGCGGTGGCGATGAACGACGACGTCTTCGACTTCTTCTACGAGGCCCTGCCCGGCTACGAGGAGGTCGGCAAGCGCCGCATCCTGCTGGGCTGCTGGGGCGCCTTCCAGAACCCGGACGTCGTGGACTACCGCTACGCGACGATGAACGAGTGGGGCCGGGCGATGTACGTCACCCCCGGCGTCGTCGTGGACGGCAAGCTGGTCACCAACAACCTGATCGACATCAACCTCGGGCTGCGCGTCATGCTGGGCAGCTCCTTCTACGAGGACTGGGTGAACGAGGACCCGTTCGTCACCCACGACCCGCTCGGCAACCCCGTCGACATGCGCCACCCGTGGAACCAGACGACCGTCCCGGTGCCGCAGAAGCGGGACTTCGACGGCAACTACAGCTGGGTGATGAGCCCGCGCTGGTACCACCCCGACACCGGTGAGCATCTGGCGCTCGACACCGGAGGCGGCCCGCTGGCCCGGCTGTGGTCCACCGCGCTCAGCGGCCTGGTCGACACGCCGTACGTCAAGGCGACCGGCGGCGGCGTCCGCATCACCCTGCCCAAGGGCGAGAAGCTGCCGGAGACGACCCTGGAGTGGCGCATCCCGAAGTGGAGCAACACCCTCGAACGGGACCGCGCCCGGCCGTACTTCATCGCCTACGCCGCCGCCATGGCCCTGCAGTTCCTGGAGGAGGCCATGGGCATGCTCAGGAGCGGCGACACGAAGGTGTTCGAGAACTTCGAGGTGCCCGACGAGTCGATCGGCTGCGGCTTCCACGAGGCGGTGCGCGGGGTCCTCTCCCACCACCTGGTGATCCGGGACAAGAAGATCGCCAACTACCACCCGTACCCGCCGACCCCGTGGAACGCCAGCCCCCGCGACAGCTACGGCACCCCGGGCCCGTACGAGGACGCCGTCCAGGGCCAGCCGATCTTCGAGGAGAACGGGCCCGACGACTTCAAGGGCGTCGACATCATGCGCACCGTGCGCAGCTTCGACCCCTGTCTGCCGTGCGGCGTCCACATGTACGTGGGCAAGGGCAAGACCCTGACCACCGTGCACTCGCCCACGTACGGGGCGAACCATGGCTGACACCGCCGTAAGGCTCCCGGACGCGGCGGTGGAGGCGCGGCTCGCCCGGCTCGACGAGGTGCTGGCCGGGCTGGAGTCCGCGCCCGGCCCGGCGCTCGAGGCGGTGCGGCTGCTGACCGAGGTCTACGGCGAGGCGCTCGCCCGCGTGCTGGACGACGCGGACGAGCGGCTGTGGGAGCGGCTCGCCGACGACGACCTGCTCGGGCATCTCCTGGTCCTGCACGAGATCCATCCGGAGTCCCCGGAGCGCAGGGCCGCCCGCGCGGTGGAGAAGCTGCGGCCGGCGGTGCGCGAGCGCGGCGGCGACCTGGAGTGGGCCGGCGTCGACGGGCGGGTGGCGCGGGTGCGGCTGACCTCCGGCGGCGGGTGCGGGTCCGGGTGCGGCGGCGGCTCGGCGGAGGTCGTCGAGGCGGTCCGGGAAGCGGTGCTGGCCGTCGCTCCCGAGCTGACCTCGGTGGAGACGGTGCCGGGAACCGCCGGGCGGAAGCCGGCACCCGCGTTCGTACCGCTGAGCACGATCAAACGACGGGCCGTGTCCGAGGGGGCGCGGTGAGGGTGGACGGCGCACTGGCCCGGGTCATCCGCTCCACGGCCGACCGCGCGACGACGGCCGAGGCCGAGCTCTGCGAGCTGTGCGCCGCCCGCCTGGCCGCCGAGCATCCCCATCTGTACGACACGGGAGCCGTCGAGGTGCGCTGCGTGTGCCATCCCTGCTCGGTGCTGTTCGCCGACGACGGGGCGGGCGAGGGCCGCTACCGGCTCGTGCCCCGGCGCCGGCTGCGGCTGCCGCCGGTGGACACGGCGGTGCTGGGCGTCCCGGTGGGTCTGGTGTTCTTCGTGCCGGGCTCCGACGGCACGGTCGCCGCGCAGGGGCCGAGCCCGGCCGGGGCCATGCGGTGGGAGGTGGACGCGGCGGCCTGGCAGCGGCTGGCCGCCACCGTTCCGCAGCTCGCCGCCATGACACCCGATGTGGAGGCGCTGCTGGTGAACACCGTGCGGGGCCTCGACGAGCACTGGATCGTGCCGGTCGACGACTGCTACCGGATGATCGCCCTGGTCCGCCGTGAGTGGCGGGGGCTCTCCGGTGGCGGCCGGGTCTGGCCGGCCGTAGAACAGTTCTTCAGGGAGCTGACCGAGCGGTCCTGAGGACCCGGAAGGAGAACCGACATGGGCAGCATCCGAGTGGGCCGGCCCCAGGCGAAGCCCGACACACCCAGCCACGTGCGCGGACTGCACCAGGGCAACAAGGGCCCGTACCAGCACCAGACCGGGCACCACAAGGACGGCAGCTCCGACGCGCGCCGCTCCACCGGTATCCACTGGAAACGGCATGACGCCCTGGTGCAGGACATGCCGAACATCTCACCGGGATGACACAGCAGGAAGAGACCGCCATGGAGGTTGGCATGGGAAGAAGGACTGTACGGGCCGGGATGTCCGGACGTCAGCTGCTCGTCGTGCAGGCGGCCGTGATCGGCGGCCTGGCCATGACCTTGTTCGTCCGGGAACTCCCGGGAATCGTACGTGAGTTGCGCATCTTCCGGATGACCGGTGGCCTGCGGGCCAACCGCCGGTACCCCTGAGCCGGGCTGTGCACGAGCTGTCGATCGCGACCGCGATCGTGGAGCAGGCCGGGGAACTCGCCCGGGCGGACGGCGCGGACGCCGTTTCGGCGGTGACCGTTCGCGTGGGCGAGCTGGCGGGCGTGGTGCCCGACGCGCTGCACTTCGCCTTCGAGGTGGCCCGGGAGGGCAGTACGGCTCTGGCGACGGCGGAGCTGGTCGTCGAGCAGGTCACGGCGCACGCCTACTGCGCGCCGTGCGCCGAGGAGTTCGCGGTGGGCATGCCGCCGTTCTTCTGGTGCCCGCGCTGCGACCGCCCCTCGCAGGAGCTGCGCAGCGGGCGGGAGTTGGAGATCACCCGGGTCGAACCGGTCCCGGCCCCGCGCTGACGGCGGGGCCGGGGCCGGTCCCGAACCCATGTCCGGCCCTCAGCAGATGCGGGGCAGCTGCTCCCCCAGCGGCAGGTCCACCACCCGGGTGCCGCCCAGGCCGGTGGCGACGACCACCATGCCCGGGTGCTCCGCCACGCACTCGCCGATGAGCGCGGCGCCGGTGCCCTGCGGGTGTGCCCGCATCGCGGCCAGCACTGCCTCCGCGTGTTCCGGGGGCACGAAGGCGACCAGGCGGCCCTCGTTGGCGACGTACAGCGGGTCCAGGCCGAGGAAGCCACAGGCGTTCGCGACCTCGTCCGGGACCGGGATGGAGCGGTCCCGCAGCCGGACGCCGGTGCCCGAGGCGCGGGCGATCTCGTTCAGGGACGCGCCGAGGCCGCCCCGGGTCGGGTCGCGCAGGACGTGGATGTCCCTCGTGACCGCCAGCATGGCCGCCACGAGATCCGCCAGGGGCGCGGTGTCGGAGGCGATCTCGACGCCGAACTCCAGGCCCTCGCGCACGCTCATGACGGCCACGCCGTGCAGCCCGATCGGGCCGCTGACGATCACGGCGTCGCCGGGCCGGGCACGCTGCGGGCGGATGTCGACGCCGTCGGGGACGAGGCCGACTCCGGCGGTGGTGACGTAGACGCCGTCACCGTGTCCGGACTCCACCACCTTGGTGTCACCGGTGGCGACGGTGACGCCCGCGGCCTCGGCCGCCGCGCCGACGGCCCGGGCGATCCGGCCGACGACGTCCAGCTCCACGCCCTCCTCCAGCACGAAGGCCGTGGACAGATAGGCGGGCCGGGCGCCGCTCATCGCCAGGTCGTTCACCGTGCCGTTGACGGCGAGGTCGCCGAGGCTGCCGCCGGGGAAGAACAGCGGCTGTACGACGTAGGAGTCGGTGGAGAAGGCCAGCCGGGCGCCGCCCAGGTCGAGGACGGCCGAGTCGGTGAGGGCGGCCAGGGTGGGGTTGCCGTAGGCGGGGGCGAAGACCTGCTCCATCAGCTCGGCGGACAGGGCGCCGCCTCCGCCGTGCCCCATGACGACGACCGGCTGGTCGCGCAGGGGTGCGGGGCAGGTCCAGTTCGCGGGGTCGACGGCGGCCGCCCCGGGGGTGGCGAGGTCAGCCAACGGGGTTCATCTCCCCCTGCGAGTCCTGCGAGACCTGCGAGACCTGCGAGACCTGCGAGACCTGCGAGACCTGCGAGACCTGCGAGACCTGCGAGTCCTGCGAGTCCTGCGGGATGCCGGGTGCCCGGGCTGCCGGGGCGTTCATCCGGCGGTACAGGTAGTAGGCCGCGCAGGCGCCCTCGCTGGAGACCATGGTGGCGCCGAGCGGGGTGCGCGGGGTGCAGGCCGTGCCGAAGGCCTCGCACTCGGTCGGCTTGATCAGCCCCCGCAGCACCTCGCCGGCGCGGCACACGGCGGGCTCCTCGGTGCGGATGCCGGTGACGTCGAAGCGGTGCTCGGCGTCGTAGGCACGGTAGGCGTCGGACAGCCGCCAGCCGCTGGCGGGGATGGGTCCGATGCCGCGCCAGTTGCGGTCGGTGACCTCGAAGACCTCCTCCAGCATGCGCAGGGCCGCCGGGTTGCCCTGCTCGCGCACGGCGCGCCGGTAGGCGTTCTCCACCCGGTGCTCGCCGCGCTCCAGTTGGTGGACGGCGCGGCGGATGCCCTCGAGGATGTCCAGCGGCTCGAAGCCGGTCACGACGATCGGCACCCGGTGCTTGCCGGCCAGCTCCGGGTACTCGGCCGTGCCCATCACGCTGCACACGTGCCCGGCGGCGAGGAAGCCCTGGACCCGGCATTCCGGTGCGGTCATGATGGCCTCGATCGCGGGTGGGACCCGGACGTGGGAGACCAGCAGGCTGAAGTTGGCGATGCCCAGGCGGTGGGCCTGGTGGACGGCCATGGCGTTGGCCGGGGCGGTCGTCTCGAAGCCGATGGCGAAGAACACGACCTGACGGCCCGGGTTCCTGCGGGCGAGGTCGAGCGCGTCCAGCGGTGAGTACACCACGCGTACGTCACCGCCCTGGCCCTTGACCCGGAACAGGTCCCGGTCGGTGCCGGGCACGCGCAGCATGTCGCCGAAGGAACAGAAGATCACCTCGGGGCGGGCGGCGATCTCCAGGGCCTTGTCGATGACGTCGAGCGGCGTGACGCACACCGGACAGCCGGGGCCGTGGATCAATTCGACCTCCTCCGGGAGGAGTTGGTCGATGCCGTGGCGGATGATGGAGTGGGTCTGACCGCCGCAGACCTCCATCAGCGCCCAGGGCCGGGTGACCGTGGCGCGGATCTCGTCCAGCAGCCGGTGCGCCAGCTCGGGATCGTTGAACTCGTCGATGTACTTCACCGGGCCTCACTCCCGCTCTCCTGCCGGGCCGCCTGCTCCCAGGCGTCCCCGAACTCCTCCTCCAGCAGTCCCAGTTGCTGGAACAGCTCCAGGGACGCCCGGGCGGACTCCTCGTCCAGGCGCTGCAGCGCGAAGCCCACGTGGACGATGACGTACTCACCGACCCGGACGTCGGGCAGGTACTCCAGACACGCCTGTTTGCGCACTCCGCCGAAGTCGATCAGACCGGTCAGGGGGTCGGCGCTCCGGTCGATGGACACGACCTTGCCGGGCACTGCCAGACACATGGGTCACTCCGTCCCGTGGGGGGTTGCTGTTCCCGCGACCATGAGCTGGCCGAGCGCCAGCCCTCCGTCGTTCGGGGGTACTTCGCCGTGCCGGAGCACCGTGAAGCCGTCGCCGGCCAGCAGCGCGGTGCACTCCTCCTCCAGCAGGGCGTTGGCGAAGACGCCTCCGGTGAGGGCGACCGTGGTCAGGCCGGTCTCCGCGCGGGTACGGCGGCAGATCTCGGCGACGGCCCGTGCGACGCCCCGGTGGAAGCGGGCCGCGAGGACCGGGGCGGGGGTGCCGCGCCGGCGGTCCGCCAGGAGTGCGCGCAGCATCGGCGCCGGGTCGATCTCCCGCTGCCGGGCGAAACCGAAGGGGTACGCCACCGCGTCCGCGTCCCGCGCCTCGGTCGCCGCCGCCTCCAGCTCCATCGCGGCCTGTGCCTCGTATCCGGCGCGATGGCACACACCGGCCAGCGACGACACCGCGTCGAACAGCCGACCCATGCTGGACGTCGGCACGCAGGCCACCTGCCGCTCCAACTGCCGTCGCAGTACGGCGAGTTCGCCCTCGGTACAGGCCCGCACGCTCGGCAGGTCCGGCTCCCAGTCGAGCCCGGCCGCCCACAACCGGGCCAGCGCGAGCCGGCAGGGGTTGGCCACGCCGGCGTCCCCGCCGGGCAGCAGGGCAGGCGTGAGGTGGGCGAAGCGCCGGTGGCCGGTGTAGTCGGCGAGCAGGATCTCGCCGCCCCACACGGTGCCGTCGTCGCCGTATCCGGTGCCGTCGAACGCGACGCCGATCACCGGCGTGCTGCCGTCCAGCCCGTGTTCGGCCATCGCGGAGGCGATGTGGGCGTGGTGGTGCTGGACCAGCCGCAGGGGCGTCCGGGAGGCGCGGCGCCGGGCCCAGCCGGTCGAGTGGTAGCCGGGGTGCCGGTCGGCCGCGACCAGGACCGGGGTGACGCCGGTCAGGCAGGTCAGGTGCCGCTCGGCGCGCTCGGCCGCCGCCAGCGTGGCCAGCTCGCCCATGTCGCCGATGTGCGGCCCGAACCAGGCCTGGTCGCCCTCGCCCAGGCACAGGACGTTCTTCAGGTCGCCGCCGACCGCGAGCACGGGCGGCACGGGCACCGGGAGCCGCAGCGAGCGCGGGACGTAGCCGCGGGACCGTCTGAGGACCTGTTCGGTGCCGTCCGGGCGGACCCGGAGCAGGGAGTCGTCGCACGGTGAGGCGATGGGCCGGTCGTGGGCGAGCCAGGCGTCGGCGAGGCCGGCGAGCCGGGTCAGGGCCTCGGCGTCGTCGGTGACGATGGGTTCGCCGGAGCGGTTGCCGCTGGTCATCACCAGGGCCCGGGGGCCGGGCGGATCGCCGGGCAGACCGAGGAGCAGGGTGTGGACCGGGGTGTAGGGCAGCATCACGCCCACGTGCGGGCTGCCGGGGCAGACCTGGCCGGCGAGGCGGAGGCCGTCCGGCGGAGTGCGCCTGCCAAGCAGGACGACGGGGCGCCCGGCGCTGGTGAGCGCGGCCCGTTCGGCAGTGGAGAGGACCGCGATCCGCTCGGCGGTGGCGAGGTCGGCGCACATCACCGCGAAGGCCTTGCCGCCGCGTTCCTTGCGCTCGCGCAGGGTGGCCACGGCCCGGTCGTCGGTGGCGTCACAGGCCAGGTGGTAGCCGCCGACACCCTTGACGGCGACGATCCGCCCGGCGGCCAGCAGCGCCCGTGCCGTGGCCAGGGCGTGCCCGTCCCGGGCCGGGCGGAGGCCGCCGAGGGCCGGGACGAGGGTGAGCCGCGGCCCGCAGTCGGGGCAGGCGACCGGCTGGGCGTGGAAGCGCCGGTCGGCGGGGTCGCCGTACTCGCGGGCGCAGGTGGGGCACATCGGGAAGCCGGCCATCGTCGTGGCCACCCGGTCGTAGGGCATCCCGGTGGCGATGGTGAAGCGGGGGCCGCAGTGGGTGCAGGTGACGAACG
The DNA here is from genome assembly GCF_053598315.1 of Streptomyces sp. NPDC001153. NCBI lineage: Bacteria > Bacillati > Actinomycetota > Actinomycetes > Kitasatosporales > Streptomycetaceae > Streptomyces > Streptomyces sp. NPDC001153. Next base: position 120,551 of record NZ_JBSFJZ010000025.1, on the reverse strand, counting down.
GGTGCCGGTACCGGCGATCGGCCGGATCGGCGAGTTCGCGCAGGCAGTCGGCGCAGGTCGCGGTGTCGGGCGGGAGCTGGGTGCGGCCGCCGGCCCGCTCGGAGGAGCGGATGGTGAAAGGGCCGGCGTCGCCGGTGGCGGGCAGGTCCTCGCCGGCGATGCCGGTGACGGCGGCCAGGGGCGGTGGCTGTTCGGCCAGCGCGGCGCAGAACCGGTCGACCTCGTCCGCCGGGCCCTCGACCTCGACGATCACGCCGTCGCCGGTGTTGCCGACGAACCCGGCGAGGCCGAGGCCGGCGGCCAGGCGGTGCACGTACGGCCGGAAGCCGACTCCCTGCACGGTGCCGCGCACCGAGAGCCGCCGGCGGACCAGGCCGGTCGCGGGGGCCGTCATACGGCGGGGGCGGGCGCGGAGTGGTGGTGGCCGTGCGGATGCGGCGCGAGCGGTGGCCGGTGGAGTGTGCCGTCCCGGGCGGCCAGGGCGCGGTCCAGGAGGGTGCCGACACCGTCTCCGGTGCGGGCGCAGGACCGTACGATCTCCACGCCCGGGTTGACCCGGTGCACATGCGTCCGGAAGGCGGTCTCGTCGAAGCCGGCCGGCTCGGCGAGGTCCGTCTTGGTGATCACGACCAGATGGGCGGAGCCGAACGCGGTCGGGTACTTCAGCGGCTTGTCCTCGCCCTCGGTGACCGCCATCAGCACCACACGCAGGGTCTCTCCGAGGTCGTACGCGGCCGGGCAGACGAGGTTGCCGACGTTCTCCACGAAGAGCACGGAGGTGTCCGCGGGCAGCCAGCCCGCCAGCCGGGCCCGCACCTGACGGGCCTCCAGGTGGCACAGCCCGTCGGTGAGCACCTGCTGGACGGGGGCACCGGACCGGGCCAGCCGCACGGCGTCGTTCTCGGTGGCCAGGTCCGCGGTCAGCGCCGCCACCGGCACCTGCCGCTCCACCGCGAGGGCCAGGACCCGGCCGAGGAGTTCGGTCTTGCCGCTGCCGGGGCTGGACAACAGGTTGACGACGGTCACGCCCTGCCGGGCCAGGTCGCCGCGCAGCTGCGCCGCCAGGTCGTCGTTCTTCGCCAGGACGGCCTGCTTGACGTCGGACCGGCACATGGGCGCTGCTCCTCGGATACGGCGGCGGGGCCCGGCCGCGTCCCTGCGGCGCGGGCTCCACCGATCTTCCGCTCAGCGGCCCGCCGTGCCGGGCAGCCCAGCCGGGCAGGCGGTCCCGGATTCCACCGGGCGGCCCAACGGGGGTGCGGACGCGCCGGGGTCGGCGAGCAGGGCCGGGATCAGCGTGTGCAGCGCGTCCACGGCCCGGGCGACGGCCTCCCGGACCGGTGTGCTGAGCCCCGGCAGGAGGTCCTCGTCGCCGCTGGGCAGCAGCTCGGGCTCGCAGGCCAGGACGAGGACACGGGGCAGGGGCTCCTCGCCGAGGTGCGCGGCCAGGGCGAGCACCTTCGCCGGGTCCATGCCGTGGGCCTCGGGCACGACGCTGCCGTCGGGCGGTCCGGCCTCGATCAGGGAGAGGGTGCCGGGCCGGTGACCGCGCCGCCCGGTGTCCACCAGGACGGCGGTGTCGTACCCGTCGAGCAGGTCGTAGGCGAGGTCCATGCCGCGGATGCCGTAGTCGTGGACCCGCACCTCGGGCGGCAGCGGGCGCGGGCCGAGGGCGCGGATCACCTCGGGGCCGAAGGCGTCGTCGGCGAGGAAGATGTTGCCGACTCCGGCCACCAGCAGCCGCGGCGTCACCGGAGGTCTCCGGCGGGCGCGGTCAGGGGCCGGGGCGAGCCGGAGGGTGTCTTGCGGACGAAGGCGGAGCGCAGGGCGTGATAGGGGGCGGCGGGGTCGAAGAAGATGGCGCGCATCCGGTCCAGTTCGGCCTCGCGGTACGCGGCGAGGGGGCGTTCGCGCTCGTCCGCGGCGCGGGCCGCCTTGGCGGCGATCCGCGCGTCCAGGAAGGGCGAGGAGGCCAGTTCGGCCGCCAGCCGCTCGACCTCGGCCGGGAAGTCACCGGGCGCGGCGGGCACGAGTCGGTCCACGAGCCGCAGCCGCTCGGCCGACGCGGCGCTCACGGGCAGCGCCTCGGTGGTCAGCCGGTGGGCGACTTCCGCGCCGACGCGGCGCGGCAGGGTGTACGTCCAGAACTCCGAGCCGTACAGGCCCATGCGCCGGTAGTGCGGGTTGAGGACGACGCCGGTGCGGCACCACACCTCGTCGGCGGCGAGGGCGAGCATGGCGCCGCCGGCCGCCGCGTTGCCGGCGAGGGCGGCCACGACCAGCCGGTCGGTGGTGCGCAGCACGGCCTCGACCAGGTCGTCCATGGCGTTGAGGTTGGTCCACGACTCCTGGCCCGGGTCGGGGGCCGCCTCGATGACGTTCAGATGGATGCCGTTGGAGAAGAAGTCGCGGGCCCCGCCGAGCACGAGGACGCGGGTGGGCCGGGAGAGGGCGTGCTCGTAGGCGGCGCGCAGCCGGCGGCACTGGTCGGTGCTCATCGCGCCGCCCGGGAAGGAGAAGCGCAGGAAGCCGATGTCGCCGCGCTGCCGGTAGCGGATGTCGGTCCAGGTCCGCCGGTCGGGCGGCAGCTCCAACGGGGTTACCGCTTCCGGGAGTTCGAGGGTGGGTTCCCAGGCGGCGAGCACGGAGGCGGCGGGGCGGCGGAAGGGTGCGCGGTCGCCGGAGTTCCGGCGGGGACGGAGTTCCGGGATCCAGACCGCGCCGTCGCGGGTGGCCCGGCAGACGGCGCCCGCCCGCCGGGCGAGGAGTTCGCCAGGACGGCCACGCAACCGGTCCTCGGGGTGCCCGCCGTGCAGGAACACCTCCCGGCCCAGGAGTTCGTCCAGGACGCCCGGCTGCGAGTCGGCGCCGCGCAGCTTCCGCAGGACGGTTTCGGTGTCGTCCCGCTCCCAGTCGATGCGGCGCCGGTCCTGCCGGAAGACGTCACGCCAGACCACGCTGACCGAGTCGTCGGTCTGCGGCCGGGGTTTGCAGGCGCCTTCGGCGTAGCGCCGTACGGCGGTGAGGACGGCGGTGACGGCGGCGTCGGAGGCCTCGTTGCGGTACAGGTCGCTCTTGCCGACCGGCGGTACGGGGAACGGCTCCGCCGCCCAGATCGGGCCGGCGTCCATCGCCGCCTCGGCCTGCAGGACCGTCACGCCCCACTCCCGCGCCCCCTCGGCGATGGCCCAGTCCAGCGAGGACGGGCCGCGGTCGCCGGGCGGACCCGGATGGACGATCAGGCACGTGTGGTCCCGCCACACATCCTCCGGGATGGCCGACTTCAGCATCGGCGCGACGACCAGTTCCGGCCGCAGTTCGTGCAGGGCGGCCCGGACGGGGTCGGCGCCGTGCGAGGCGAGTACGACGTCCACGTGGTGCCCGAGGTCCGACAGTTCGGCGTACACGCGCTGTGTGAGGCTGTTGAACGCACTGGCGACGAGCAAAATGTCCATGACATCGCATGGTCGACCCTGACCGGCGTGCCGTGAAGAACCGCCGCGCCGTTTCGCTCGTCTCCGTCAGGTCTCTTCCTCCATCCGGATCGCTTCGCGCAGTTCCTCGAAGGCCTGGCTCCCGTCCTCGGCGTGGGCCGCCGGCAGTGCCCCGGCGATCGCGTCGAGCTTGCGCTGGATGGCGTGCTCGGCTCGCATCTCGGCGTTCTTCAGCAGGGCGAGGAGCAGCAGGGTGACCGCGGTCATGGACTCGCCCACGAGCAGGAGCAGTTCGAGCCGCAGGTGCGCGACGTGTGCGGCGGCGAAGAAGCCCACGAGGAGCAGGCAGAAGAGGAAGAACACCGGCGAGCTGGTGAAGTTGGAGGCGTACTCCGCGAACTGCTCGAACCGGCCGCGGCGGATCCCGCCGGGGTGCACGGGATTCTTGAAGGTCATGGCCGAGCCTTCCCTCATGCCTGGCGACACCCGGATCACCGGCCGCCGCCGGCCGTCATACGGCGGCCCGGGCCGCGGCGCGTATCCGGTCGCGGACCGCCGTCGCCAGGCCCACGGCCCCGGCGGTGTACGCCCCGCTCGGTACGACCGCGCCCAGCCGCCCCGGCGCAGTCGTGCACTCGTCCCGGAGGGCGCCGGTGTCCTGGACCGGCCGGGCCACCGCGTCCCCGACACCGCCGGCCGCCGGTGCCCCGCCGTCTTGCGCGCGCATCGCCTTCTCCTGCCTGCCGTCACTCGCAGCCGGCCGCCGACGGCGAACGGCCCGCGGATCGGCTCCGCAGTACCCCTGCGGAGGCGTACGACACCGGGCCCGGGCCGGCGCCCCGCGCACGGAGGTGGAGCAGTGCGCGCTGGTGCCGACGGTTCCCGCACCGGCGGCGCGCGACAGAGCGAACAGCGTGAAGGCGGCCAGACGGTCGGCTCCTGCCCGCCGCAGGCCGCAGCTCGCTTCGGTGCCGGCGGCGGCCGCACGGCCGGACTGCGCTCCCAGGCGCATCCCGCCCCCCGGTGCGGAGGCGAAGCCCAGGACGGCGACGGCCGACGGGTCGGGCGGCCGTCAGGCGGCGAGGGTGCGGCCCGGCCCGAGCCGGTCCACCAGCTGGTCGAGGTGGAGCTCGGCCACCGGGGCGAGGAGGTCGGGATGGCGCAGCAGTGCGGCGGCACTTCGGTCGCCGTCGTCGGGAGCGAGCAGCCGCCGGAACTCGGCCGGGACGCCCGAGGCATGCTCGCCGTCGGCGAGCTCGGCGACGGCCAGTTCGGCCAGCTCCGGATCGGTGAGCAGGGCGGCCGCCCAGCTGGCCACGACCTCGTCCACCCAGGTGCGCCAGGCCCGGTCGTCGTCCGGGCCGTCCTCGCCCGCCCGTTCGGCACCGGTGACCCAGTCGAGCCGGGCGGCGCCGCCGGGGCCGGCCATGGTGACCAGCCCCGCGTCGATGTCGGTGGGGTAGCGCAGCCACGCGGCGACGGTCGCGGCCTGCCGGGCCTGTGCCTCGCACAGGGCGGAGGCCAGCGCGCCGCCGCTGGGCGGATAGGCGACCGTCAGCCAGCGCGCCGTCGCGGCGATGAGGGGGGACAGATCAGTGGGCACAGCCGGGCCGTCCGGGACGCACAGGGAAACAGGGACTCGACGCAACGGTAGTCTCCCGGCAGGTCGGCGGGGAGGGGCTGCGAACCAGGTCATATGTGGTATCGCCCACGTCGACCCGGTCGTCCGCCGGGAAGCGGCCCACCGGCTCCCCCGGCCTGTGGCCCGGTGATGAGCGGACGTGGCCACACGGTCATCACCGCGTGGCCCGGAGCCGACGAGGGCGGGGCGAGCGAGGTCATCGACGAAACGCGGGGCGAGGGGTGCGGCGGGCCCGCTGCCGTAGCCGCTATGCGTCGTCCGCGGCGGCGCTCACCTCCACGTCGAGCACGCCCTCGTCCTGGAAGAGCTCGGAGGCCAGCCCCGTCGGGTCCGCGGCGCCCTCCAGCTCCAGCAGCACGCGGGCCGCGTCGTCCGTGCGGCCGGGCAGCCGTTCGACTTTGACCTGCACGATCCGGAAGCCGCGCCGGGTGCAGGTCTCCATCAGACGCGGCAGCAGCGCCGACCCCGTGCGGTAGGTCAGGCGTGCCTCGAAGGCGGCGACGGCCGTGCCGGGGATCAGCCGGGAGGTGAAGAGCGGATAGCCGCGCACCACCAGGAAGTGCAGGGCCGTCACGGCCAGCGCGAGGATGGGCAGCCCGCCGCCGCAGGCCATGCCGACCGCGCAGGTCAGCCAGATGGTGGCGGCCGTCGTCAGGCCCCGTACGGCATCGCGCCGCACGAAGATCAGGCCGCCGCCGATGAAGCCGATGCCGGAGACGATCTGAGCCGCGACACGGGAGGGGTCGAAGGAGACGTTCTCCAGCCCGAGCACCGCGGTGAACCCGTGCTGGGACACCTGCATCATCAGCGCGCCGGCGACACCGACCAGCGTGTGCGTGCGCAGTCCGGCGCTCTTCTGCTGCGCCGCCCGCTCCCAGCCGATCAGGCTGGACAGCAGCAGCGCCAGCGCCAGCTCGGTCAGCTGCCGTGGCCCCTGGCCGTTGTGGACGTCCCACAACGGCGCCGCCAGCCCCGCTCCCGCCATGCACACCTCACAGTCGGTTCCGCCGTTGTCCGGCGTGTTCGATGGTCCGCCGACCACGCCTACCCCATGGCGGCACCGCGACTCCACCGGGCCGGGTACCGGCGGCGGCGACCGGGTACTCGGGCGGGGCCGCGGGTGGCCCGGCCGAGCCCGGTGACGGCGCCGCGGGCCGCGCCGCGGCTGCTGCCCGGCCCGCGGCGCGGGTATCGCACCGTCGGGACGTCGTGAGGAAGGAGGCGGCCTCATGCACCACGACGAGATGATCGGAAAGGTGCAGGCGCTGGCCCAGCTGCCGGACCGGGGCACGGCCGAACGTGCCGCACACGCCGTCGTGAGCACGCTGTCGGAGCGGCTGCCGTCCGGGCTGGCCCGGCATGTGGCCGCACAGCTGCCGGCGGACATGGCGGCAGCGATGCGGGAGGCGGCCGACGCGTCGGCCGGGGCGGACTCCGGCGTGTCGGGCGAGCGGTTCGGCCTGACCGTCTTCGCCGGACGCATCGCCGACCGGGCGGGCACCGACGAGGACACGGCCCTGCGGGAGGCGGCCGCCGTGATGGAGGTGCTCGACGCCGCGCTGGCCCCTGAGCTGACCGAGCGGATGGCCGGCGCCCTGCCCGCGGACATCCGCGACCTGCTGCCGGTGGGCCGGGCGGCCGAGAGTACCGGCGGCACCGGCCGGAAAGGCTGACAGCACGCCGTCACGGCGGGAATCCGGCGCACCGGGGCCGCACGGCAGGGCCGGTCCGGCGCACGGAGGTGCGCGCCCTGCGGCACGGCCGCTGCGGCGTGACGGTGCCGTGCGCTGCTGGTTCAATTGGGTGTGCAAGCGCCCGTCGAGGGCAAGCGTGGCAGTGACGCCTCCAACCCCGCAAAGGTGCTCCATGGCCTTCTTCGCGCTCTCCCGGCGGCAGCCGCTGGTGCTGCTCTCCTCGACCGAGCTCGCCGCCGAGTACGACCGGCTGGTGAACGAGAACGAGCAGTTGCGGCGCGCCGTGTCCTCGCACGCGGTGATCGACCAGGCCATCGGGGCCGTGGTCGTCCTCGGGCAGATCGCCCCCGAAGAGGGCTGGCGGGCACTGCGGGACGTCTCCCAGCGCACCAACACCAAACTGCGGACGGTCGCCGAGCACATCCTGGAGTACGCCCAGGGCGGCACACTCCCCGAACCGGAGCGGATCGAACTCGGCAAGGCGATCGTCCGCTACCGGCGGTGCGCCGGCCTCGGCGAGGACACGACGGGCCGCTGAGCGCAGGCCCGGCTACGGTTCAGCGGCGGCCCAGCTTCATGCGGCGGTGCCGGTGGGCCCTGGGTGTGGCGGGCCGTCGGGCGATGCAGGATCCACCGGTCCTCGACCTGGTCGAGGCCGAAGAGGAGGACGGCGAGGACGGGGAGCAGCAGGACGGCGATAGTGATCACTGGAGGATCCCCTCTGCCGACGACACTCTCCGGGTGCCCCGCCCCGCTCGGGCCACCCGCGGCGGTTGTGAAGGTCCTGTGAGCGCTTTCTACTGCCGTCGGTCGCCGACGAAGGTCTGGCGGGTGAGCGCGCAGGTGGGGGCCGCCGTGTCGGGCCGGCGATCCGAGGGGGACACGAGGGGGACCTGTGGAGGCCGGGCTCGCCCGCCTGGATCCGCGGGTGTGTCTTTCGTCCTCGCGGACCCGTCCGCCGCGGTCGCCTGGGAGATCGTCAAAGTCTCCCGATGACGGTGACACGCCGTGCGAAGCGCCGCCGTCCGGCGGAAACCACGCGCGGGCGCATTGCGCGCGCCCCTCTCGCGACGTGCGCTTACGGTTCTACGTGTGACCGACCGTCATCCGGGATGACGGAGAGGAGCCGGGAACGGTGGTGGGCGATGCGCGTCGGCGGGCGGCCGGGCCGGACGGCCGGCGCCGCAGGACGCGGGTGCTGGGCAGCCGGCCGGCGTACACCGTGCGGCTCCCGGCCGTACCGCGCACCGAACCGGTGCCGGCGGCCGAGCGGACGGTGCCGTGGCTGCGGGTCGGGGCGGCCTACGCCTGGCGGCTCATCCTCGTCGGGATCGTCGTCTACGGCGTCTTCAGCATCCTCGGCAGCTTCCAGCTCGTCGCCGTGGCCCTGTTCCTCGCGCTGGTCGTCACCTCCGTCCTGCGCCCGCTGACGGACCTGCTCGACCGGGCCCTGCCGCGGCCGCTGTGCGTCGCCGTGGCGCTGGTCGGCAGCATCCTGTTACTGCTCGCTCTGCTGGCCCTGGTGGGCAACGCCGTCGCGGGCGAGTCGGCCAGGCTGACGGGCGAGTTCCGGGGCGGGGTGCACCGCATCGAACAGTGGCTCCAGCGGCCGCCGTTCCGGCTGAGTCCCCACCGGCTGTCCGAGCTGGAGAACCAGGTGACGCACTACCTGTCCGCGCACCGGTCCATCCTGCTCAGCCGTGCCGTCAGCGGGCTGAGCCGCGCGGTGGAGCTGGTCACCGGGGGCGCGCTCGCGCTGTTCGCCTCGGTGTTCTTCATCCACTCCGGTGAACGCCTGTGGCGCTGGGTCCGCGACCAGATGCTGCCGGTCGGCGCCCGTCCGGCGTGGGACCGGGCGGGGTGGGCCGCCTGGCGGGCCTTCGCCGGGTACACGCGCGGCATCATCATCGTGGCCGCCACCAACGCCGTGCTCGTCGGTATCGCGCTGCTCGTGCTGCGCGTGCCGCTCGCGCTGCCGCTGACGCTGCTGGAGTTCTTCGCCGCGTTCGTGCCGCTGGTGGGCTCGCCGGTCGCGCTCGGCGTCGCCACCATCGTCGCGCTGGCCGGGCGGGGACCGCTGACGGCTCTGGCCGTGCTGGCGCTGATCGTCGTGATCGGCCAGCTGGAGGGGCATGTGCTGCATCCGCTGGTGATGAGCTGGGCCGTGCGGCTGCATCCGCTCGTCGTCGCGGTGTCCGTGATCGCCGGCAGCATCATCGCCGGGGTGATCGGTGCCGTGGTGGCCGTGCCGATGGTGTCGGTGGTCTGGGCGGTGCTGCGCGCACTGCGTGCGGTGCCGCCGTGAGTCCGGGCCGTCATCGACTGCCGCGCGTCCCACATCATCAACTGCCGTGAGTCTCAAGGGACATGGCGCTGACCGGTCAGCGTCGTACCGCCGGCGCCGCGACCGCCGGCGTACCGCTCAGCGCAGGGCCGCCGCCACCAGTCCGCGGAGCTCCTCCTCCGCCACGCTCCCACCGTTCACCAGCCGGTCGAAGACCAGGCCGTCCACGCAGGTCAGCAGCGTCACCGTCCGTTCCTCCGGGTCGGCCACGCCCTGCGCGGCGAGAAAGTCGCACAACGCCTGCCGCGCCAGGTTCTCGCGCGGCACCAGGATCTCGCGCAGTTCGGGATGGCGCGCGCTCTCGACGGCGCACGCGTAGCGCGCCAGGGAGCGTCTGCGCCCTTCCCCGGTGAGCCTCGCCGCCGTGAACGCGACGAGTCCGAGGACCACTTCGGCGGCGGTCCGCAACGGCGGCGTCCTCGCACCGATCTCCTGCAGCTCGGCCTGGTCGAGCGCCACGAGGCGCCGGACCAGTGCGGTGAGCAGGGCCTGGCGGGTGCGGTAGTAGGCGGACGTGGTGCCGGGCGGCAGCTGTGCCGCCCGGTCCACCGCGCGATGGGTCAGCCCCCGCATGCCGGCGTCGGCGAGGACGGCGATGGCCGCGTCGGCGAGGAGAGTACGTCGGTCTGTGGACACCCTCACTTTCTACACCCCCGCTTCTACAGCCGTAGAACGAGGTTGTAGGGTCTTCGCCAGGGCTTCTACACCTGTAGAAGCCCTGGCGCGAACCAAGGTCGAAGGGGGTCCGGCATGGGCGGTACGGCGGTGGTGGTCGGAGGTGGCATCGGCGGGCTGGCGGCGGCGATCGGCCTGCGCCGGATCGGCTGGGACGTACGGGTCGTGGAGCGGGCCGGCACCCTCGCCGACGCGGGCGCGGGCATCTCGCTGCACGCCAACGGCCTGCGCGCCCTGGACGCCCTCGGCGTCGGCGCGGCCGTGCGCGCGGCGGCACGCCCGCAGTACACCGGCGGCACCCGCGCCCCCGGGGGCCGATGGCTGGCGCGGATGGACGGCGCCGCCCTCGAACGCGCGCTGGGCACGCCGATCGTCGGGATCCGGCGCGCGGTCCTGCACCGCCTGCTGCGCGAGGCCCTGCCGGCCGAGAGCCTGCTGACCGGCGTCACCGTGCCGGCGCTGGACCGCTCGGCCCCCGACCGGGTGGGCGTGCCGGCCGGGGACGAGGTCCTGGACGCCGACCTGGTCGTCGCGGCCGACGGGGTGGGCAGCCGGCTGCGCGGACTGCTGTTCCCCGATCATCCCGGCCCGGTGTACGCCGGCTCGACGGTCCTGCGGGCCGTGACCGACGGGCCGCTGGACCTGCGCACCGACTTCGAGCTGACCTGGGGCGAGGGCGCGGAGTTCGGCCACATCTGCTTCTGCGACGGCCGGGCCGAGTGGCACGCGGTGCTCACCGCACCGCCCGGCGTGCGCCACGCCGACCCGCTCGGCGCGCTGCGCCGCCGCTTCGGCGGCTGGCACGATCCGGTCCCCGCCCTCCTGGACGCGACCCGGCCGGAGGCCGTGCTCCACCACGACATCCACGAACTGGCCACGCCCTTGCGGTCGTTCGTCGCGGGCCGGGTGGTGCTCCTCGGCGACGCCGCGCACGCCATGACACCGAATCTCGGCCAGGGCGCCTGCCAGGCCCTGGAGGACGCGGCCACGCTCGCCGCCGCGCTCGCCACGCAGCCCTCCGTCGCCGCAGCCCTGGCCCGCTACGACGCCGAGCGCCGCCCGCGCTCCCAGGCGGTCGCCCGCGCGGCCCGGCAGGCGGGCCGGATGGGCCAGCGGCTGTCCCACCCGCTGGCCGTGGCCCTGCGCAACACCGCGCTCCGGGTCACCCCGTCCCGGCTGGCGACACGAGCGATCCTCCGGCACGCCGACTGGACGCCGCCGCGCCTGGGCTGACCTGCCCCCCTGGGGCCTGCCGACCACGAGCCGGTGCACCGGGGAGACCAGCAGCTGGAGGATTTCGACGTGCGGCACCCGCGGGCGTACGACGGCGGCGACGCACGCCCGCGCTCAGCCGGCGCTCAGCCGGCGCTCCGCATCGCCTCGCCCGACACGACGGACCTGGCGCCGCCGGGCAGGGACAGCAGGGCGGGGCGCATACGGTCCAGGTCGTCCTCGGCGAGGGAACCGAGGCGCCCACGCCGAGGGCGAGGGCCCGGACGCCCGGTGCGTGGACGGCGTAGGCGGCACGCCGCGCAGCCGTCGGGGAAGACCCTCGCCAGGCGGTAGTTACACGTGTAACATCCTGCTGCGCCGACGAGCCCGCGCCCTCGGCGCACTGCCCCGGCCGACGACGGAAGGCCCCGCCATGACCTCGACCGCACCCGCCCAGCTCGACACGGGCTGGCCGCCGCCCCCGTTCCGCGCTCCCAGCCCCTCCGTGAAAGGCACCGACGGTGTCCGCCGTTTCCACGGGCTGACCTACGCGATCTCGCCGGGCTACCGGCCGCGCCTGCTGGATGTCCATGTACCGCCCGCCGCGGCACCCGTACCGGCAGTCGTGTGGATCCACGGCGGGGGCTGGCTGGAGGGCGACCGGCGCTATCCGCCGCCCACGGTGCCGGTGGAGCTGCTGCACGGGGCCGTCCTCGGGGCCGGTCTGGCGCTGGTCGCCGTCGACTACCGGCACAGCCTGGAGGCGCCCTTCCCCGCCCAGCTCCATGACGTCAAGGCCGCCATCCGGTATGTACGGCAGCACGCCGCGGCCCTCGGCATCGACCCCGAACGGATCGGCGCCTGGGGCGAGTCGGCCGGCGGACACCTCGCCGCACTGGCCGGCCTGGTCCGCGCCGAGACACACGGCGCCGGCCTCGAAGGGATGGAGGGCGTGCGGGAGGGGGACAGCGGGGTGCGGGCCGTCGTCGACTGGTACGGCGTCTCCGACCTCGAGCCGCTCCTGACCCACCGCATGCCCTCCCTGCCCGGCGAGCCGTCGTACCCGAACCCCGTCCTCACCCTGCTCGGCGGGCCGGAGACCGAACGCCGGGAGCGGGCCCGCGCCGCGAGCCCTGTGACCTACGCGGCGGACGGCGGCGCGCCTCCGTTCCTGCTGATCCACGGCCGCGAGGACCAGGTCGTGCCCTACGGCCAGAGCGAGGTGCTGGCCCGGGTGCTCAGGGGCGCGGGCGGTGATGTCACACTGCGGCCGGTCGAGGGGGCCGACCACATCTTCCTCGGCTCCGCGGAGGTGCCTGCGATCGTGGCGCACAGCGTGGACTTCCTCCACCGCCACCTGACCGCCTGACCTCCGGACGCCGTCAGGTCCTTCCCCGGAGGCAGCTGCCGTCAGGCCGAGTCACGGCGTACCAGCACCGGTTCGACCGCCGGCAGGGGTGCCGCGGTGCCGGTCTCGATCAGGTCGTGCAGCGTCGCGGCCACCTGCTCGGCGGAGGGCGCGTCCAGCCGGATCGTCGTGAGCGCGGGGCGCTGCAGGGCCGCTGTCACGAGGTCGTCGCAGCCTACGACGGCGACGTCACCGGGGACGTCGACGCCCTCGTCCCGCAGCACGGCCAGCAGCAGCGCCGCGTACTCGTCGTTGTAGGCGAAGACGCCGTCCAGGCCGCGCTCCGTCCAGCCCTGCGCCAACTCGGCGGCGGACGCGCGCGTGTACTCCATCTCCACCCGGGTCACCGTCGCCGTCGTCCGGGCGGCCACGCTCCGCGCGCCGGCCAGGCGGGGCTCGGCGAAGGCGGAGAGGCCCCGTTCGCGGGGCATGACGACGCCGAGGCGCCGCCGCCCCCGCGCGACGAGGTGTTCGGCCGCGAGCACGCCCACCCGTTGGTCGTCGAACACGACCGTGTGGACGCCCTCGACGGGCCGCGGAGCGAGGGCCATCAGGGCCCGTACACCGGCGCGCCGCAGCACGTCCACGGCGGCCGCGTCCAGGCTCGTGCCGTCCAGCGCCAGGACCGCGCCGGGGCGCAGTTCGGCCCACGCGCGGGCCGCGGTGCCGGGATCGGCGAACCGGCCGGCGTGCAGGACCGTCGTGTAGCCGTACCGCTCCAGCTCCGTGTGCAGGTCGTCGATCCAGCCGCTGACCAGGCGGCCGATGGCGGACACGGCGGCGGGGATCAGCACCAGGTTGTTGCGGCCCGCGCGCAGGGAGCGGGCCGCCGCGTGCGGCACATAGCCGAGGGTGTCCGCGGCGGCGAGGACCTTCGCGCGGGTCGCCTCGCTCACCCGGTGCGCCTGGGTGTTGTTCAGCACGAAGGAAACGGTGGCCCGCGAGACGCCCGCCAGCCGAGCGACATCGGCACTGGTGACGGCCCCGGCCGCTGTCCTCGCCATGGTTCCCTTCCGCCGGGTTGTGTGCGCCTTCAGGTTACACGCGTCACATGACGAATCGGCTTCCTTGCCGCAGACCTCTGTTCAACCCCACGACCGGGCGCTACACAAGGACCACCGCCGCCGATTACACGTGTAATCCACTCCGCCCCGGCCGCGTTCTGCCTCTCTTCGCTTCCCCCTCCCCTTCCTCCAGGAGTCGCCATGCCCGTGCCGACCGAAGATCTCCGGCCCGCCGCCGCGCCGGCCGCACCCGAGTCCCGGCAGCGGGGGCTGATGACGCTGCTGCTCGTCGCCAACGCGTCGATGTACGCGGTGTACCTGGGGGTCGGGTCCGTCCTGCTGCCCACGCAGGTCGCCGCGATCGACGCGCACCACAAAGTGGCGCTGCTGGGCCTGATCTGCGGGGTCAGCTCGGTGTTCGCGACCGCCTGCAATCCGGTCGCCGGCGCGCTCTCGGACCGTTCGGGACGCCGCAACCCCTGGGTGCTCGGCGGAGCGCTGGCCTCGCTGGCCGGTCTCGCCTTCCTCGGCAGCGTGCGCACGGCGCTGCTGACGGGCATCGGATGGTGCCTGGTCCAGGCGACCATGAACGTCTACCAGGCCGCCGTCACCGCCATCGTGCCCGACCGGATCCCGCCGGCCCGCCGCGGCACGGCCTCCGCCCTGGTGGGCCTCGCCCTGCCGGTGGGCGGCACGCTGGGCGTTCTCATCGCCTCGAGAACCGCCGGCCATCTCTCCGCGGGATACCTGGCACTGGGACTCGTGGCGGCAGCGGCGGCGGTGCTGCTGACGGCGCTGTGCCGGGACGTACCGCGGGACCAGGGTGCCGAACCCGCACCGGCTCTGCCCCGGCGCCGGCGCACGGCCGCCTTCCTGTCGGCGCTGAGCAGCCGTGACTTCCGCTGGGCCTTCATCGGCCGCGCGCTGATGGTGCTGGGCTACTTCTCCGTCGTCGGCTACCAGTTGTACATCCTCGACGACCACATCGCGCTGCCCGGGGGACTGAGCGCGGCGGACGCCATGGCCGTCCTCACTCCGGTGTCGATGGCGGCGATGGCCGTCTCCACGCTGGTCGGCGGCCTGCTGTCGGACCGCTGGAACCGGCGCAAGGTGTTCGTCGGCGTCTCGGCGGCGCTGGCGGGTGTCGTCATGGTGGTGCCCGTGGTCGCGCCGACCTGGCCGGGCATGCTCGTCTTCAGCGCCCTCAACGGGCTGGCGTTCGGCTGCTTCATGGCCGTGGACACCGCCGTCGTCACCCTCGTGCTCCCCCGCGCCGAGGACGCCGCACGCGATCTGGGCGTGCTGAACATCGCCAACGCCGGACCGCAGATCGTGGCGCCGTTCGTCGCCTCGGCCGTGGTCACCGCGCTCGGCGGCTACACCCCGCTGTTCCTGTTCGGCGGCGTGCTGTCGCTGCTCGGCGCGCTCGCCATCCTGCCCATCCGCGGTGTGCGCTGAGCCGCCACCCCGCTCTTTTCAGTTGCCCGCTGAGCCACCATCACGCCCCTGCCAAGGAGTAACCGTGCCCCGCAGACGTCTCCTCCTGCGTCTCCCGCTCCTCCCGCCGGCCGCGCTGCTGCTGTGCGCCGGCACCCTGGCCGCCCCCACGGCAATCGCCGCCCCACCGCCGGGAACGACGTGACGATCGTCGCCCCGCTCACGAACCAGAGCGGAGCCGGTACCCGCATCTCCAGCGCCCCCACGATCGGCGTACGGCACCCGCGGGCGAAGGTGTGGGCGGTCGACGGCTCGCCGGCGGACGCGGTGAACTTCGGCCTCTCCGCCGTGTTCGACCGGCACGCCCCGGACCTGGTGCTGTCCGGGACGAACTTCGGCCCCAACCTCGCGGCCCTGGCCACCCATTCGGGCACGGTGGGCGCCGCGATGACGGCCCTGGAGGACGGCGTACCCTCGATCGCCGTCAGCACCGGCGGCCTGGAGGCGCCCGTACCCGACCGGATCCTCAACGCCATGCGGACGGCACGGGCACCGCCCGCGGTGCGGACGTCACCACACAGGATCCGCACCCCGTGCTCAAGTCCGCCTACGCCGACGACGGCGACGGCACCTGGAAGGTGACCGTCGGCCTGGTGGACACCCCCGCCCGCCCGGGCAGCGATGTCGCGTCCGTCGACGCCGGCCGCATCTCGGTCTCGCCGGCCGGGACCAGGGCCGGGTCGGCGCCATGGCCCGGACCCACGAGGACAGTTCGGCCGCCAGCGGCATGTCCGGCCACACCGCGGCAACCGCACCGCGCCGGTCACGGCACGCCGCGGCTGACGCGGGGCGGTCTCAGCGGGACGGCGAAAAGGAGTTGTCCGGGCAGCCGCGCTGCCGTCACGATCGGCGCATGACCTCGCTGACCGCCTTCCTGCCGTGGACCGCCGCCGACCGCTCGGTGCGTGGTCGACAGCAGCGCGGCCGCCGGAGAAGGCCCACGCCCGTGCACGCATGACCGCGGCGCTGGTCGCGGGGCTTCTCGCGGGCTACGGCATCGCCGTACCGGTGGGAGCCGTCGGGACGTATCTGGTGGCGCTCACCGCCCGGACCTCATTGCGGATCGGTGCCTGTGCCGCGCTGGGTGTCGCGGCGGCGGACGGCCTGTACGCGCTGATCGCCGTGATCGGAGGTTCCGCGCTGACACACGCCGTCGAGCCGATCGTGCACCCCCTGCGCTGGGTCGCCGGCGCGGTGCTCGTCGTGCTGGCGGTGCGCGGCGCGGCAACGGCGATCGCCCACTACCGTACGCCGCCGACGGCCTCCCGGACCGGCGCGACTCCCCTGCGCCCCGCCCGGGCCTTCCTGGGGCTGTGGGGCGTCACGATGATGAACCCCCTCACCGTGATCTACTTCGCGGCTCTGGTGCTGGGCAGCCAGACCTCGGCGGCACCGGACCACCTCGAACGGGCCCTGTTCGTCCTGGCCGCCTTTACGGCATCGGCCAGTTGGCAACTGCTCCTGGCCGGCGGCGGAGCCTTGCTCGGCCGGCTCCTGACCGGCAGCCGGGGGCGGCTCGTCACGGCCCTGGTGTCCAGCGCCGTGATGACGGCACTCGCCCTGCGCATGCTCTTCACGCACGGCCACTAGGACCAAGGCCTGCCCCACCTCTCCCTCGTCTCCCTCGTCTCCCTCGTCTCCCTCCTCTCCCTCCTGTCCCTCCTGTCCCTGCATTCGGAGCGGAGGCGATCGCGGAGCACGAGGTGACGTCGGAGCACCGCTCGAGCTGCCGCGCACCCAGGAGTGGCGCCAGGACCGGGGTCAGCCGGTCGCGAAGGTCTTCAGCCGGTCCGGGGCGCCGTTGAAGCGGTCGTGGTCCCCGACGGTCTTGCCGGTGGAGGTGTACTGCCACATCGTGTGGTACGACCAGCCGGCCGGCAGGGTCCCCGGGTCCGAGGCGTAACGGGCGATCCACAGGGGGGTGGTCGCCGCGAAGCCGCTGTAGTTGCCGGTGCAGTCGCTCCACCAGCTGGTCGCCGTGTAGATCATGGCGTTCCGGCCGGTGCGCGACTTGTAGCGGTTCAGGAAGTCGCGGATCCAGGTGACCATGGCGCTCTTGGACTTGCCGAAGCAGGCGGCGCCGTACGGATTCCACTCGATGTCGAGCACGCCGGGCAGGGTCCTGCCGTCCTTGGACCAGCCGCCGCCGTGCGCCAGGAAGTAGTCGGCCTGCGTGGCGCCACTGGTGGTGTCCGGGGTGGCGAAGTGGTAGGCGCCGCGGATCATGCCCGCCTTGTACGCGCCGTTGTACTGCTGGGTGAAGTAGGGGTTGGTGTAGTACGTCCCCTCGGTGGCCTTCGTGTACGCCCACTGTGTGCCGTCCTTCCACAGGGTCGGCCAGTCGACGGCGAGCTGGTGGCTGGCGACATCGACGCCCTCGGGCTGCGAGGTGCGGCCCGCCGGGGGCCGGGCGCCTGTGTCTCCGTCATGGGCGAGGACGCCGATGCCCATATAGGCGCCGCCGCGCACGCGTGCACCCCCGCCGGGTTCGGGCAGGGCCGGGGGGCTGGACAGGAACAGGACAAGGGCGGCCAGGGCCCCGGTGAGGCACAGGCGGGACCGGCCGCGGAAAGGGACGATGAGGCTTCGCACGTAATCCATCTGACCCGTGGTCGGGTCGTATCGCACTCCGGGTTCCGCCCCATGAAGCAATCCGCGGCCGGTTTTTGAGCCATGCGGGTGGTCCGGTCAGCCTTCGATGCGGTGCTGGGACCAGAAGGAGGTGAGGTCGGTGCTCGTGGCGGCCTGGGCGGCGGCCTTGAACTCGGCCGTGGTCGACACGCCGTACCAGTGCGCCGTCGCGTAGTCCTTCAGCAGCTTGGCCATGGCGGTGTCACCGAGGACGCGGCGCAGGTCGTGCAGCGCGCACTTGCCGTAGCCGTAGACGACGGTGGAATAGCGGGAGGAGTGCGCGTCCCAGTAGGCCATGGAGCCGGTGATCTTCTCGGCGCTGGAGGCCCAGGAGACGCTGCTCCAGCAGTTGGTGCCGGTCTTGCCGAGGGCGAGGTCGGTGGCGTAGTCCGTGAACGCCTCGTCCAGCCAGGGGCCGTTGTACTCGTCGTCGCCGACGATGCCGTACCACCACTGGTGGCCGATCTCGTGGGTGAGGGCGGTGGAGCTGACCACGTCCAGGACGAACCCGGGGTACTCCATGCCGCCGAACCAGTAGTTGTTGTCGAGCACGGCGTCCAGCTCGCCGTAGGGATAGGCGCCGAAACGGGCCGCGTGGGCGTCCACGGCGCTCTTGGCGGTGCTGAGCATGGACTGGGCGCTGGAGGAGCTGATGCCCGAGACCGAGTAGACGTTCACCGCGACGCCGGCCGCCGAGGTGCCGGAGACCTTGGTGAAGGGCCCGGCGGCCCAGGCGAAGTCACGGACCTTCGACGCTGTCGCCGTGGTCACCGTACGGCCGCTGGAACCGGGTGTGTCGGTGGAGGTGCCGGTGGCCGGGACCAGCAGGCCGCTCGGGTGGTCCAGGGTCACCTTGAAGTCGGCGGCCAGGGAGTAGAACGACTCGCCGTTGTCCGTGTACGGGTCGAGGTGCCAGCCGGCGCCGTCGCGGACCGCGAGGACGGGCAGGGCGTTGCCGATGAAGCTGTAGGCGCCGTCGTGGCCGAACCGGTCGGCGCCGCTGGGCACGGTGATGCCCAGGTCGAAGCCGATGGTGGCGCTCTGGCCCTGGGCGAGCGGGGCCGGCAGGTCGATCTTCAGCGCGGTGCAGGCCACGGAGGGGGCCTCCGCGGTGCCGCCGGTGACGCCCGTGACCCGGATCGGCATCGCGTCGCAGGTGCCGTGGTAGTTGTCCCACAGCCTCAGGTAGACCTCGTTGAGCGCGGTGGCGGAGGCGTTGGCGAAGGTCACGCTCTCGTGCCCGGTCCATTCGGTGCCGCTCGTGTCGCTGCTGAGGTTCACGGTGTACGAGGGTGCGGCCGGGGTGCGCGTGGAGTCGCCGGGCGGTGGCGCGCCGCCGCCCGAGGTGTCGAGCGCGATGTCGTCGAGGACGAAGCTCGTCCGGAGGCTGGAGTCCTCGGTCCCGGTGAAGGAGAGCGTGACGGTCTGCCCGGCGTACGCCGACACGTCGACCGACTTCTGGACGTACCCGGTGTTCTCGTCGAGGTTCGAGTAGGTGGCCAGCGTCGTGCTGCCGATCCGGGCGGTGAGCTTGTCGTACGCGACGGAGGAGGTCGTCTCGTCCGTGTCGATGTGCAGCCAGAAGGTGAGGGTGGCCGCGTCGCACCCGGAGGGGATGGTGACGCTCTGGCTGAGGGTGTCGGTATGGGTGCTGCCGACTCCGTCCAGCCAGGCGTAGGAACTGCCACCGTGGGCGGTCTCGCCGGAGCGGCTGGTGATGACGGTGGAGGAGGACGTCGACCAGGGCGATGTCCCGCTCTCGAAGCCGCCGTTGCCGACGACCTGCGCCGGACTGCAGGCGGCGGGTGCCGCGGCCGTGCGGGCCGCGGCGGGCGTGCCGGGGAGCACGAGTGCGGCCACGGCGGCGACGGTGAGCGCACCGGCGCCGAGGGCCTTGTGGGGGGTCGATCTCACACGCTACTCCTTTGCGGAGGCCGGGATTCCCGGCCTGCTCGATGGCCGCCGGTGACTGGGGTACGCCGGGGCGGCCGCTGACGGGGCTTGCGCGATCGCTGCACCGAGAGGTGCGCCGCGCCCTCACGGGGTCAGGGCGCGGACTGCCGAAAGCGTGACAGATTTGACCTGCCCATGCCAGATGAGCGATATGAGTCGATGAGTCGTGTGGATCGAGCGTGTGCAATGGGGTCAGGCGGTGCGCAGCGTCACGAACACCGCCGCCAGCGGCGTGCCCTGCGGGTCCTGCCAGCCGCGCGCCACATGACCGATCGCACCCTCGGGGCACAGCGGCGGGTTCTCGGGCACGGGCGTCAGGACCCGGTGGACCTGCAGGACCGTGCCGTGCGGCGCGGGGATGCGGGTGCCCTCCGCGTCGTCGGCCGGCTCGGGGGTGAAGCCGTCCAGGGTGAAGGGGGCGCCGGCGCAGGAGCGGACCACCTCGGGATCCAGGGCGCCGTCGACGCTCTGGGCGTGTGCCTGGGCCGTGCCCTCCATCAGCGACAGCAACTCGGTGACCAGCACCGGGTCGTGACAGCCGTCGTAGACCCAGCGCGTGCCCAGCACACCGTGCTCGATCGTGCCGACGAGCGCGTGCTCCGCGCCCTGCAGCGGCGCGGCGCGGTAGGTCAACGGGACCAGGTAGGCGGTCGCTTCGGCGGTGGAGGTGGCGGTGTCGGTGGCCACCATGAACTCGATGCCGACCTCGCCCTCCGGATCCTCCAGCCGGAAACCGCCGGACTTGACCGGCACCGGGGCGTCCGGGCCCCCGCGGTACCAGGGACGCGAGGGCAGCCAGTCGGTGAGCAGCTCCAGCTTCGTGGGCTTGAGCGTGGTGTGGTGGATGATGGCCATGCCGTCGGTGTTCCTCCGTTGTGCGGACGTGCTGACCACCGCAGCTTCTCACACCGTTCCCGCTGGTCACCGCCTGTCCCGGTTCAGGCCAGGGCGTCAACTCAACCTGTTCGCGGCCCAGTTGGCATGCCGCTGGGCCGCCCACTGTGGGCGGCCCAGCGATCTCCTGTTGGTGTCCCGGACTCTCTCAGCTGTCCTTTGTCACTTACTCATCGTCCCGCGATTCGTGCTCGTGGTCCGACTTTTTGTGAGCGTGATGCGGCTCCGACGGCTTCGACGGCCGAACGGGCTTCACCGGGTGCTCCGGGTAGGTCGGCTTGACCGGCTGCACCGGCTTCTCCGGATACACCGGCTTCACCGGGTGCTCGGGGTAGGTCGGCTTGACCGGGTGCACCGGCTTCTCCGGGTACACCGGCTTCACCGGATGTTCCGGGTAGGTCGGCTTGACCGGCTGTACCGGCTTCTCCGGGTACACCGGCTTGACCGGCCGCTGCGGCAACTCAGGCTTCACCGGGTAAACCGGCTTCACCGGCAGCTCAGGCTTCACCGGCCGCTGCGGCAACTCAGGCTTCACCGGATACACCGGCTTCACCGGCAGCTCAGGCTTCACCGGATACACCGGCTTCACCGGCCGCTGCGGCAACTCAGGCTTCACCGGATACACCGGCTTCACCGGCCGCTGCGGCAACTCAGGCTTCACCGGATACACCGGCTTCACCGGCAACTCAGGCTTCACCGGCAACTCAGGCTTCACCGGCCGCTGCGGCAACTCAGGCTTCACCGGATACACCGGCTTCACCGGCAACTCAGGCTTCACCGGCAACTCAGGCTTCACCGGCCG
>NZ_JBSFJZ010000025.1:0-99264 GCF_053598315.1 Streptomyces sp. NPDC001153 | reverse complement strand
CCGCTGCGGCAACTCAGGCTTCACCGGATACACCGGCTTCACCGGCAACTCAGGCTTCACCGGATACACCGGCTTCACCGGCAGCTCAGGCTTCACCGGATACACCGGCTTCACCGGCAGCTCAGGCTTCACCGGATAGACCGGCTTGACGGGCTGCACGGGCTTCTCCGGATACACCGGCTTCACCGGCAACTCAGGCTTCACCGGATAGACCGGTTTCACCGGCAACTCAGGCTTCACCGGATACACCGGCTTCACCGGCCGCTGCGGCAACTCAGGCTTCACCGGATACACCGGCTTCACCGGCAGCTCAGGCTTCACCGGCAGCTCAGGCTTCACCGGCAGCTCAGGCTTCACCGGATACACCGGCTTGACCGGCCGCTGCGGCAACTCAGGCTTCACCGGGTGAACAGGCTTCTCCGGATAGACCGGCTTGACGGGCTGCACGGGCTTCTCCGGATACACGGGCTTCACCGGCCGCTGCGGCAACTCGGGCTTCACCGGGTGAACAGGCTGCTCCGGATAGACCGGCTTCACCGGGTGGACAGGCCGCTCCGGAAAGACCGGCTTCACCGGGTGTACGGGCTTCTCGGGATGACTCGGATAGACCGACTTGACCGGAGACTCCGGCCTCTCGGGATGAAGCGGGT
This sequence comes from Streptomyces sp. NPDC001153, assembly GCF_053598315.1. Taxonomy (NCBI): domain Bacteria; kingdom Bacillati; phylum Actinomycetota; class Actinomycetes; order Kitasatosporales; family Streptomycetaceae; genus Streptomyces; species Streptomyces sp. NPDC001153. The sequence continues at coordinate 98,614 of NZ_JBSFJZ010000025.1, read as the reverse complement.
AGTCGAGCCCCTTCGGGTAGGGAGGTTGCGGGGTGGTGTGATCATGCGCATAGGCGGCACACGGGTTCGCGAGCGCGCCTGCAGTGAGCGCGGCGATGGTGGCAGCTGACGCCAGAACGGATCGCCGTCGCGGCGATGTCGTCATTCTCTCCACTCTCCTCGACTTGGGTCAGAGCTTGATGACGTCGGGTCAGTCCTGATGGGTCGTTAGTGGAATGATCTGGAAATCGAGGCCGGAAATAACGCTGATACGATCAGAAGCCACCGGATGGTGTAGCGCGCAGCACTCGGCTGCCTGCGCCCCAAGCAGGCACGCCGCGCCGAGTACTGCCGCAGCAATCACGACGAACTTGCAGGTCGCGCGCACGACACCAGTCAGCCCGAGGGCGCGCTCGACTGACGGATCATCAACTCGGACACGTGGCCGCCGCACCGAAAGCGAGAGCTGACATGCCATCAGGCGAGCAGTGCTCGGCGAACTCATCGCCACTACGCCACTCGGCGGCACCCTCGCCTGGTTGCGGATCCCGTCCCGCCCGGAAGCCGGCGCAGGTGCCTCCACGCGCCTGAACTCGTTGCTTCCCGCTTCTGGTCCGCGCGACCTACCGGACGGTATACAGACTCAGTCGAACGCGCGAGGGCCGCTCTCCGGTGCCGGCACCGTGCGATGAACCGGTCTCAGGGGGAGGATCCATGGCGAACGGCACACGTGCGGCGGGCGGGGCGAGAGGCCGGCGGGGAGCCGCCGTACTGGGGGCGGCGGTGGGCGGTTGCGTCCTCGTCGCGGCCGCCACGGCACCGGCCTCCGCGCACACCACGGAACACGGACACGGCATCGACTACGTCGCTCTCGGCGACTCCTACACCTCGGGCCCCGGAATCCCGCAGCAGGTGGACGCCAACTGCGCCCGGTCCGACCGCAATTACCCCTCGCTGGTGGCGGACGGGCGTCAGGTGAGCACCTTCAAGGACGTCAGCTGCGCCGGCGCGACGACCGCCGAGATGTGGCAGGCGCAGGGCACCAACGCGCCCCAGCTCGACGCCGTCCGACGTGGCACGGACCTGGTGACGGTGCAGATCGGCGGCAACGACGTCGGCTTCGGCCCGATCATCAACACCTGCGCCCACCTGGCCGCCCAGGACCCGACGGGCAACCCCTGCGAGCGCTCGTACAAGGCGTCCGGCTACGACCAGCTGGCCCTCGCGATCGTACAGGCCGCGCCGAAGGTCGACCGGGTGCTGCGGGCCGTGCACGCGAGGGCGCCGCACGCGCGCGTGGTCGTCGTCGGTTATCCGGACCTGCTGCCCGACGACGGCAGTGGCTGCTTCCCGCAGGTGCCGTTCGCGCAGAAGGACTTCCCCTACCTCCGGGACACCGAGAAGCGGCTGAACCTGATGCTGCGCGTGGTGGCCGCGGTGAACCGGGCCGAGTACGTGGACACCTACGGCCCCACAGTCGGCCACGACATGTGCAGGGCGCCCGCGGACCGCTGGATCGAACCGCTCCAGCCGGCCGCGCCGGCCGCCCCGGCGCACCCCAACGCCACAGGTGAGGAAGCCATGGCGCAGGCGGTGCTGGACAGACTGGAACAGGGACGCGGCCGCGGCTGATTCGGCCGGGCGGCCTCCGTGACCGGGGGAACTCCGTGGCCGGGCCCGACTCCGCGGCCCGGCCCGGTCTCCTGACAGCAGTGGAACCCATGTCAGGAGACCTGACCGCGTCGGGCCGCCGGACTCCTGACCGCGGCGGAACTCGCAGCAGGACCGAGCCCGTGCCGCGCCGTGCCGCCCCTTCCTCAGCCGCCGAGCGCGCCCAGCACCACCGCCTGGGCCTCCTGCTGCACCCGGGCGAGGTGGTCCGGGCCCAGGAAGGACTCGGCGTAGACCTTGTAGACGTCCTCCGTGCCCGAAGGGCGGGCCGCGAACCAGGCATTGTCCGTGGTCACCTTGATGCCTCCGATCGCGGCGCCGTTTCCGGGCGCCTCGGTGAGGACGGCCGTGACGGCTTCGCCGGCGAGCGTGTCGGCGGACACCTGGGCCGGTGACAACGTGCCGAGCAGCGCCTTCTGTTCGCGGGTCGCGGGCGCGTCGATGCGGGCGTACGCGGGTTCGCCGAAGCGGGCCGTCAGGTCGGCGTAGTGCTCCGAAGGGGTCCGGTCCGTGACGGCCGTGATCTCGGATGCGAGCAGGGCCAGGATGATGCCGTCCTTGTCGGTGGTCCACACTGAGCCGTCGCGACGCAGGAAGGAGGCGCCGGCGGACTCCTCGCCGCCGAACCCGATGGCACCGTCGACCAGTCCGTCCACGAACCACTTGAACCCGACCGGAACCTCGACCAGTTGGCGGCCGAGGTCTGCGGCGACCCGGTCGATCATCGTGGAGGAGACCAGCGTCTTGCCGATGCCGGCGCCGGCGGGCCACTGGTCACGGTGGCGGTACAGGTAGGAGATGGCGACCGCGAGGTAGTGGTTGGGGTTCATCAGGCCGGCGTCCGGGGTGACGATGCCGTGCCGGTCGGCGTCGGCGTCGTTGCCGGTGGCGATGCGGAACCGGTCGCGCTGCTCGATGAGAGAGGCCATGGCGTACGGCGAGGAGCAGTCCATGCGGATCTGGCCGTCCCAGTCCAGCGTCATGAACCGCCAGGTGGGATCGGTGTGCGGGTTGACCACGGTGAGGTCGATGCCGTGCTGTTCGGCGATGCGTCCCCAGTAGGCGACGGAGGCTCCGCCGAGCGGGTCGGCGCCGATGCGCACGCCGGCCGCGCGGACGGCGGCCAGGTCCAGCACGCCCGGCAGATCGCCGACGTAGGCGCCGAGGAAGTCGTACCGCCCGGTCGTCTCGGCGGCGAGCGCCCGCGCGTACGGCATCCGGCGTACGTCCTTCAGGCCGCCGGTGATGATCTCGTTGGCCCGGTCCTGGATCCAGGAGGTGGCGTCGGAGGCCGCTGGGCCGCCGCTCGGGGGGTTGTACTTGAAGCCGCCGTCGCCCGGCGGGTTGTGGGAGGGGGTGACGACCACGCCGTCGGCGAGGCCGGAGGCGCGGCCCCGGTTGTGGGTGAGGATCGCGTGCGAGACGGCGGGAGTGGGCGTGTAGCCGTCGGCGCTGTCGATGAGCACGGTGACGCCGTTCGCCGCGAACACCTCCAGTGCGGTCACCCTCGCGGGCTCGGACAGGGCGTGGGTGTCGGCGCCGAGGAACAGGGGACCGTCGGTGCCCTGGGCCGTGCGGTACTCGCAGATGGCCTGGCTGGTGGCGGCGATGTGGTCCTCGTTGAAGGCGGTCGCCAGGGACGAGCCCCGGTGCCCGGAGGTGCCGAACGCCACCCGCTGCGCCGGGTCGGCGGGGTCCGGGTGCAGTGCGTAGTACGCCGTGACCAGCCGGGCCACGTCGACAAGGTCCTCGGGACCGGCCGGCCGGCCGGCTCGCTCGTGCGGCATGAGTCCTGTCCTCCGCGTCGTCGGATCGGTCGCTCACCGCCCATCTTTGCTCGTCAGGGCCCTGACATGCGAGTGCGCCCCGCCTTATGATCCGGTCCTTCGATCTTCGCGCTGCCCTGCCGCATGTGCTGGGCGCCCTCACAGACGGGTCTTCCACCGTGACCGGTTCCGCCGCCAAGGCTCCTTGGTTCCTCGCGCGTTGCGCCCAGTTCGCCGTGCCGGCGGCGGCCGGTGGCGAACTCGTCCGGGCGCTGACGGTCCGCGCTCATCTGCTGCATCCGTCGACGACCACCGCCTCCGATACCGGCCGGGTGTCAATGATCTTCGTGAACGTGATGACGGCGGCGATCGTGCTGTTCCTCCTCTGGTTCGCCCGCTGCCGGCGCAACGCCGAGCTGCTCTCGCCCGGCAGGGTCCCCGGTTCCGTCACCTGGGCCGTTCTGGCCTGGCTGATACCGGTGTTCAATCTCTGGGTGCCCCGCGGACTCGTGCAGGACGTCCACCGCGCGAGCGCGCCCGACGGCGCGGACGCGGGCCGGGGAGACCTCCTCGTGAACGTGTGGTGGGCGGCCTGGGTCGGGCACGCGGCGCTGTCCCTGACCGCCGCGAACCTGGACGGCGGCACCTCGCTGCCCCTCCTGGTGGCGGCGGAAGGCCTCGACCTGCTGGCCGCCGCCCTGGCGACCGTCGTGATCCAGCGCATCACGGTGCGGCAGGCCGCCGGGCTCGGCGCGGGGCCTCAGGTGCCCATACCCGTCGACCTGCCGCACGCCTTGTGACACCCGCGCGTCAGCCGATGTGGTAACTGTCCCCGTACACCTTCCAGTCGAGCGGGGTGTCGAGGTCGAGGTTGCCCTTGCGCAGGAAGACCCGCTGCTCGGTGTCGACACGACTGGTGTCGCTGTGCGCCTCCTCCTGCTTCATGGCCCACACCCGGGCGTCGAGGAAGGCGTTGAGGTACGTCTTCTCGTCGCCGCCCTGCGCCGGCGGCTTGGCGCTGCGCAGGGCGCGCTTGCGGATGTTGCGGAAGCTGGTCGGGTCGTCGCCGTCGCCGTGCATGACGATGGCGTCGTAGTAGCAGAACTGGCCCAGGGTGCGCAGGCCGTCGGCCTTGCCCTGGGCGACCGCGGGGTTGAAGTAGACGCGGTCGCGCTCGTCGTTCTGGCACTGCTGGAACACGGCGTCCTGGGCGGCCTTGCGCCAGTCCTTGGGGAAGTTCGGGTCCAGGCCCTGGTGGGAGTCGGAGCCGTTGACCTTGCGCAGCGCGGGCAGGTACTTGGCGAGGACGTTGCCGGGCTCACGGTCGGCGTAGAGCTGGACCAGGTCGAGCATGTCGCCGGTGCCGGAACAGAAGCCGATGATGCCGGCGGTGTAGCCGCGGCCGTCGCCGATGTCCTCTATGTACTTGTACTGGGCCTTCCAGTCGAGCGAGGAGTTCTCCGCGCTCGACACCAGTTCCATGGCGATCTCCTTCTTCGCCGGGTCGTCGAGGCCCGACGACGACGCCGCGGGTGCGGCGGTCGCGCGCTGGGACGCGAGCAGGGCGCCGGAGGCGACGGTGGCGCCGAGCAGGGCGACGACGGTCCGGCGGGATAGGGGCGCGGGGGCTGCGGTCTCGCGGTCTGTGTTCACCACAGGGCTCCAAGCGGGAGTGGGGGGTGGGTGGTTGGTCCGTGCTGGGCCGTAGCAGATTCTGGTAGGAAAGTTTCCTATCAAATGCAGCGGAGCTCGGTAACCAGGCTCGCGAGAAGTTCGTAGGATCGAACGAGGACTCTGACGGGAGGGGCGTGCCTCAGGTGTGCCGCACGCCGTCCTGTTGCTGCACGTAGTCGTACAACTGCCGTGACATGGTGATCAGTTCACGCTGCTCCTCCCGCGAACCGACCATCGGCCGCGAACCCTTGAGCGGCACCTGGGCGCTCTCGGGCAGGAACTTCACCGTCAGCAGTCCGATGACCCCGGCCAGCATCAGGTAGTAGGCCGGCATCAGGTCGTCACCGGTGGCCGTGACCAGCGCGGCGGTCACCAGCGGGGTGGTGCCGCCGAAGGCGGAGACGGCGACGTTGAAGCCGATGCCCATCGCGGCGTAGCGGACGGCGGTCGGGAACAGGGCGGGCAGCGTCGCCGCGCTCGGTGCGGCGAAACAGGCCAGCAGAGTGGCCAGCAGCAGGACACCGAGGATCGGCGGCCAGGTGCCGTGCTCCTTGATCAGCCGGAACGCGGGCACCGCCAGCACGATCATCGCGGCGGCCGCGACGGCGTAGACCGGCCGCCGGCCGACGCGGTCGCTGAGCCGGCCGAGGAAGGTGATCAGCACCACGATCCACAGCATGCCGACGAGCACCAGGACGTCGGCGGAGCCGCTGGTACGGTGCAGGACCTCGGTCTGATAGGTCGGCAGATAGCCGGTGACCATGTAGTTGGTGACGTTGTACAGCAGCACCAGGCCCATGCAGACGAGCAGTTCCCCCCAGTGGTTGCGGACGATGTCCTTGAACTCGCTGCGCGCCGATTCCTGCACCAGGGCCTTCTCGTGTTCGTCCAGCTGCTGCTGGAAGGCCGGGGACTCCTCCAGCTTGAGCCGCATGTAGAGACCGATCACACCGAGCGGTCCGGCGATCAGGAACGGGACGCGCCAGCCCCAGGACAGCATCTGAGCGTCCGTCAGGGCCAGATTGAGCACGGTGACGAGGGCCGAGCCGAGGGCGTAGCCGACGAAGGTGCCGAAGTCGAGCCAGCTGGAGAGGAATCCGCGCCTGCGGTCCGGCGAGTACTCGGAGACGAAGGTGGTCGCGCCGCCGTACTCCCCGCCGGTGGAGAAGCCCTGCACCATACGGGCCAGCAGGAGCAGCACGGGTGCGGCGATGCCGATCGTGCCGTAGCCGGGGATGACACCGATGGCGAAGGTGCCGACCGCCATCATGATCATGGTGGTGGCGAGCACCTTCTGCCGGCCGATCCGGTCGCCGAGCGGTCCGAAGACCAGGCCGCCGAGCGGCCGGACGACGAAGGCGGCGGCGAAGGTGGCGAAGGAGGAGATGACCTGCGCGGCCGGGGAGGCGCCGGGGAAGAACACCTTGCCGAGGGTGGCGGCGAGGTAGCTGTAGACACCGAAGTCGAACCACTCCATGCAGTTCCCGAGCGCGGAGGCACCCACGGCGCGCCGGAGCAGCGGTGGCTCGACGACCTCGACGTCGCCCCTGCCGAACGCCCGCCGGTTGCGGCGAAGCCTGCGGGTCAGCTCCTCGCGGACCTGGAGGGGCAGCCGTGCCACGGCCTGCGGCGCCCGCGGGCCACCTCGGCTCTCCCGCCGACCCCGCGCACCGGCACCGCTCACGAGCGCCTCCTTCCGCCGCCCACCGATCACCGCCTGCCCCCATGGCCGATTCAGAAACGGAACCGCTCAATCCCATCCGGTACGGCGGTTGGACTTGCGCGGCGCGCGGACGCAGGGTGGACGAGCCCGTCCGCACACGGAGGGGCGACCCGAACAGCACCACCCGGAGAGGACCCGATGACCCACGTCGCGGACCCCGCACGCTACGACGGCACCATGCGCTACCGGCGCACCGGCCGATCGGGGCTGGACCTGCCCGTCCTGTCCCTGGGCTACTGGCACAACTTCGGCGACGACCGCCCCTTCGAGACCCAGCGCGAGATCGCCCTGCGCGCCTTCGACCTGGGGATCACGCACCACGACCTGGCCAACAACTACGGCCCGCCGTACGGCGCCGCCGAGCTGAACTTCGGCCGGCTGCTGAAGCGGGACCTCGCGCCGTACCGCGACGAGCTGGTGATCTCCACCAAGGCCGGCTGGGACATGTGGCCCGGTCCCTACGGGCAGGGCGGCGGCTCCCGGAAGTACGTGCTGGCCTCGCTGGACCAGTCGCTGCGCCGGATGGGCGTGGACTACGTGGACATCTTCTACTCCCACCGGCTGGACGCGACCACGCCGCTGGAGGAGACGATGGGGGCGCTCGACACCGCCGTACGCCAGGGCAAGGCGCTGTACGTCGGCATCTCCTCCTACGACGCCGAGCGCACCCGGCAGGCGGCGGCGATCCTGCGGGAGCTGGGCACCCCGCTGCTGATCCACCAGCCGTCGTACAGCATGCTCAACCGCTGGATCGAGACGGACGGCCTGCTGGACGTGGCCGAGGAGGAGGGCTTCGGGGTCATCGGCTTCACCGCCCTCGCCCAGGGCCTGCTCACCGGCCGCTACCTGGACGGTGTGCCGAACGACTCGCGGGCGGCGCGCGGCACCTCCTTCGACGCCTCCTGGCTGACGGACGACATGCTGCGGCGGCTGCGCGCCCTGAACGACATCGCGGCCCGCCGCGGACAGTCGCTGGCGCAGCTCGCGCTGGCCTGGGCGCTGCGCGACGACCGGGTGACGTCGCTCGTCATCGGGGCCTCGCGCACCGAGCAGCTGGAGCAGAACGTCGCCGCGCTGGAGAACCTCCGGTTCGACGCCGGGGAACTGGCCGAGATCGACAAGTACGCGACCGACGGCGGCGTGGACCTGTGGCGTGAGGCGCGGCTGGGCCAGTTGGGGTGAGCGGGCCCGGCGGTCCCGGGCCAGAGATAGGCATTCTGTGACATTCGCCACAGACATCGGGAATAAAGCGGACATAATGGATGTCGTAAGGACAGCGTTGTCAACGTGGACTGCAGCGCCCTCAGGTTCACTCGCGACTTCCAAGGAGCCGCTCGCCTATGGCACCCGGAGCCCACCGCAGCACCCTCCTGCCTCCCCGTCCCGACCTGAACCTCGCCCGCGACTGCGAGGTGTGCCTCGGCTGGGGCACCGTCGTCACGCGCGAGGGGGACCACGAACTGTGCCACATGTGCCAGGGCGTCCCCGACGAGGGCACCGTCCGCTAGCGTCCCCGCTCCCTGCCCAGCGGCAGGTCGTACGGCGGGTCGGCGAGGGCCGGCCCGCCCCCCGACCGGCCGCTCAGCCGGCCCCGGCAGCCTGCCGGTGCAGGTGCTCCAGGGCGTCCTGAACCACGGTGCGCCGGTACCAGGACCGCCACATGGCGAGGTCACGGGCCAAGCCGTCGAGACCGGCCTCCTGACCGGGGTGCAGCCACGCGCCGGGGTCGACGCGGTGCAGCGTGATCACTCCGTGGCAGTCGCCGGCGTCCGTCGTCATCGGCACGCTGTGCAGCGCTCGGCTGCCCACCGCGAGCGCCGCCCGGCCCACCGGATGACCGGCCAGTTCCGGCTCCGCGGCCACGTCCGCCACGGTCACCGGCCGGCCGGCGATCTGCGCCCGCGCACACACCGCGGGCGGTCCGGCCACCAGCGCGAGACAGTCACGGTAGGCCGCGTCCAGCCCGTGATGAGCCTCGAGTACGAGCGCCTCGTCCTGCACCTTGTCGGTCAGATGGATCTCGGCCGCGTCGGCGTCCGCCAGCGTCACCGCCGCGTACAGGGCCGCCCTCAGCACCTGCCGCCCGTCCCGCGGGTCCACGGCGTCGGCCTGCGGGAACCCGAGGGCGGGTGGCGGGGTGTGCCGGCGCCCGGGGAACCACTCCCGTTCCGTCAGCGGCGGCGGTGCGGTCACCACGGCCGAGGCCACCACCCGCAGCGGCACGTTGTGGTGCTGGGAGGCCGCGCGCAGCAGGGCGAAGGCGTCAGCGGGTCCGGGCAGCGAGTACCGGGCGATCAGGATGCCCTGGGCAATGCCGATGATCCCGCTGGTGCGGGCCTTGGCCCGCAGGCCGAAGACCTCACCGGGGACGTCCGCGGACGGGTACGCCCGGCTCGCACGCACACTGCTCAGGGTGGCGAGGGCGCCCTCGAGACTCGGGTACAGGCGGATGCCCGGCAGCGGTGTCGTCGTGAGCAGCCGGTGTACCTGAGGGGTGGCCCCGGTGACCAGGACGGGTCCGGCGGCGCGGTGCCGGGTGTGGAGGTCGAGGGCGTGCACCGCCGTGCTGCTCACCTCCCGCACACCGGACATGTCCAGGACGAGCCGCAGGCCCCGCTCGTCGGCCCGCCGCAGCCGCAGGTCCAGTTCGCGTCCGAGCACTCCGGCGCCGCGGGCGTCGAGAGTTCCCGTCAGTCGGAGCACCACCGCCTGCTCGGTCACCGGCTGCACGGTGACCGTGGCCTCTACCGTCACAGAGCCTCACCCACCGACATCGGCTGGCAGCCCCTCACCGCTTCCTGAACGCTGCTTCCTCCACCCTGTTCCCTCCCGCGACGAAAAGGCAAGCAGCCCATCCGGCAGGCCGACGCCTCGCCCCGGCCGGGTGGCGCGTGCACGGTTGTGTGCACCTGTGCCGTCGACGCACACTGGAATGGAGACCACGGCCTGTGGTCGATGGTCCGGGGCTCCTCTGGTTCGGAACAGTGCTGGGGGAGCTTCGACGTACCCCGGTCTCCACGGCTCCGGGTGTGCTCCCGCCGCGACTTCTAGGGCGAGGTACGCGTGGGCCGGGCCCGCGCCGAGTGGTCCGCCCCCGCCTGCGGGGTGTCGTCGTCGGCGCGCACGTGGCCGCCGCGCAGGGCGGAGGCGAGCGCGGAGACCAGGGCCATGCCCGCGGCGACGCCGAAGACGATGGTCAGGCCGTGGTGGAAGGGCCCGGAGACCAGTTCCGGAAAGAAGGTGTGGCCGGTCAGGGTGGCCCGTTGGGCGGCGGTCAGACGGTCCAGGGTGCCGCCGCCGAGCAGATGGCCGACCGGGTTGTCGCCGAGGAAGGTGGCGAACAGGGTGCTGACGGGGGGCAGCGAGGCCACCTGGTGTGCGGTCGAGGCGGGCACGCCGTGCGCCTGGAGTCCGCTGCCGAGCGTCCTCGGCAGGGTGCTCGCGAGGCCGGAGACCATCAGCGAGAAGAAGACGCCGATGGACAGGGCCGTACCGGAGTTCTGGAAGGTGGAGCGCATCCCGGAGGCCACGCCCCGGTGACGGGCGGGCACGCTGCCCATGATGGAGGAGGTGTTGGGCGAGGAGAACATGCCCTGGCCGAGGCCGTTGAGCAGGAGCAGCATCGCGAAGACGCCGTAGTCGAAGTCCACGGGGAGGGCCAGCAGACCGAGGAAGGAACCGGCGACGACGACCAGTCCCGCGGTGGAGAAGAAGCGGGCGCCGAAGCGGTCGGACAGGTAGCCGGAGACGGGGCCGGCGACCAGGAAGCCGAGGGTGAGCGGCAGCATGAAGATGCCGGCCCACAGCGGGGTGTCCTCGAAGTCGTAGCCGCGCAGCGGCAGCCAGATGCCCTGCAGCCAGATGATCAGCATGAACTGCAGTCCGCCGCGGGCGATCGCGGTGAGCAGGGCGGCCAGGTTGCCCGCGGCGAACGCACGTACACGGAACAGCGACAGCCGGAACATGGGCTCGGCGGCCCGCGTCTCGACGCGGGCGAACACCAGCAGCAGGAGCACACCGCCGATCAGGCCGGCCAGCACCCAGGGGTTGGTCCAGCCCGTGGAGTGGCCGCCGTAGGGCTGGATGCCGTAGGTGATGCCCGCGAGCAGGATGCCCGCGCCGGAGGCGAAGGTGAGGTTGCCGAGCCAGTCGATCCGGCCGCGTGCGCCGGCCGAGGTCTCGCGCAGGCTCAGGTACGACCAGACGGTGCCGGTGACGCTGACCGGGACGCTCACCCAGAACACCGCCCGCCAGTCGACCGCGGCCAGCAGGCCGCCGGCGAGCAGGCCGAGGAACTGCCCGGCGAGCGCGGTGATCTGGTTGATGCCGAGGGCCATGCCGCGCTGCCGGGCCGGGAAGGCGTCGGTGAGGATGGCGGCCGAGTTGGCGGTGAGCATGGACCCGCCGAAGGCCTGCACGATCCGCCACAGGATCAGCCACAGAGCGCCCGCGCCGGCCCGGAACGGGTCGAGGGACAGGGCGACGGAGGCGCAGGCGAAGACCAGGAAGCCCAGGTTGTAGATGCGGACCCGGCCGAACATGTCGCCGAGCCGGCCGAGCACGACCACCAGGACGGCCGACACCAGCAGATAGCCGAGGATCATCCACAGCAGGTAGCCGATGTTGCCGGCCGCGAGCGGGTCCAGGCCGATGCCGCGGAAGATGGCCGGCAGCGAGATGATCACGATGGAGGCGTCCATCGTGGCGATCAGGACACCGAGGGTGGTGTTGGAGAGCGCGACCCACTTGTAGCCGGGGCCCGGCGCCGTCTCCCTGAGGCGGGCCGAGCGGGCGAGGAGCCGGCCGCGTATGCCCGCGGCGGGCGTACGGCCGGTCACAGTCGTTCCGCCAGCCGGTCGAGCAGGGGCAGGACGTCGTCCAGGGCCTGCCGCTCCTGCGGGGTCAACTCCTCGAGAGCGCGGGCGAGCCGGGCCACGGACTCGGAGCGGCGCTGCTCCAGCATGGTCCGCCCGTCGTCCGTGATCGAGACGATGGCCCGGCGGCCGTCGGCCGTGTCGGGGGTACGGCTCACCAGTCCGCGTTGTTCGAGCCCGGCGAGGGTGCTGGCCATCGCCTGCGGCCGGACGCGTTCCAGTTCGGCGAGGGAGCCGGGCGAATCCGGACCGGTGCGGGCCAGCCGGGCCAGCACCGAGACGCCGGACAACGTCACGTCGCCGACCGCGTGCGCCTGGCGCAGTCGGCGGACGATCCGGCCCATGGCCAGCCGCAGTGCGGCGGCGAGTGCAACCGTGTCCACAATTACTAACGATAGGTTTATCAGTCTGGGCTGTTCAACCAAAGGTAAGTAATCAGGCTCCCGGCGAGCCGCGTTCAGGCACCGACCCGTCCGTGGCCTGCGACCTGGGAATCGTGGGCAACCGAAGGAATCGCGGCATACGTGCCCTTGATCGACGGTCCAGCGGGTATCCGCGCAGAGGACGGGACGTTCCCGTATGCACAGGAAGGGCCTCTGGCGCCGGACGAAAAGGGCAACGACGTATGGACATCCCGCCCGGGACGCACACGAGGACGCGGGCCCGTCCCGCGCTCCTGCGCTGCAGCCGCACCTGGGACGACGCGGTGGCCGCCATCGGCGATGCCCGGGACGCCGTCGCCGCGCTGCTTGCCGAGGTGCGACCCGCACCCCCGAGACGCGCGGTGCAGGACGCCCGGCTCGTCACCAGCGAACTCGTCACCAACGTGGCCAAGCACGCCCCCGGCCCGTGCACACTCAGCCTGGAAGTGCTGCCCGGCGCCGGCGCCCTGCACATCACGGTGTCGGACACCTCCCCCGACCCGCCCCTGCGGCGCCCTCCCGATCCCCGCCGGGTCGGCGGGCACGGGCTGCACCTCGTCGCGATGCTCTCCCGCGCCCTCGAGGTGACCTGGCTGCCCCACGGCAAGCGGGTCAGCGCCACCGTGCCGCTCACCACCGAGGAGCAGTGAGCGTCCGGGGCGGCATCGTTGCCTGCCGGGACCCGAGTCACAGGCCGTTCCAGGTCCCAGGCCCGCTGCCGGGCCGCGACGGCCCAGGGACACGACACGTTCACCACGCACGCCTCCTCGCCCCGCACACCGTCCGCGGCACCGGGTAGCCCCCGCGCCGGTGCGGCGAACGAGCCCGGCCGCCGTTTCGGGCGCGCGGAGCCGGGGCACCCGTGCCAGGCTCGAGACAGGGCACCGAGAGTGAGGGGCCCAGCACGGTCGGAAGCCCCTGCTGTCCCGCACGGTCGCCTGGCGCTGCTTCCACCCGTACCGGCTGCGCACAGCCCTGAGCCGCTGGTACTCCGGCAAGGACGTGGAGATGCCGGCCCACCGGTCCGAGGGGCGAGCCGTCATGAGCGAGGAGGTACGGCGATGAGGGACCGCGAGGAGGTCCGCGGACATCTGTGGTACGGCCCGCAGCCGGACGTGGCCGGGGACTCCGGCTACCCGGGCGCCCCGCCGAGGATGGGCTTCTTCACCGACACCTCGGTGTGCATCGGCTGCAAGGCGTGCGAGGTGGCGTGCAAGGAATGGAACGCCATCCCGGAGGACGGTCTCGTCTGGACCGGCATGTCGTACGACAACACCCAGGGCCTGGGCGCCGACACCTGGCGGCATGTTGCCTTCGTCGAGCAGCGCAAGCCGCTCGGCGGGCAGGAACCCGGGGTCGCGCACGAGGACGTCGACGTGTTCGCCGCCGCGGCCCGCCTCGGGACCGACGCCTCCTCCCCCGGCCCCGGTGCCACCACTCCCCCGCCCGGGCAGGCCTCCGAGGGCGCGCCCGCCGGGCAGATCTCCCCCCTCACGCCGGACGGCCGTACCGAGTTGCGCTGGCTGATGTCCTCCGACGTGTGCAAGCACTGCACGCACGCCGCCTGCCTGGACGTGTGTCCCACCGGGGCGCTGTTCCGCACCGAGTTCGGCACGGTCGTCGTCCAGCAGGACATCTGCAACGGCTGCGGCTACTGCGTGCCCGCCTGCCCCTACGGCGTCATCGACCAGCGCGAGGGCGACGGCCGGGTGTGGAAGTGCACGCTGTGCTACGACCGGCTCGGTACCGGCATGGAGCCCGCCTGCGCCAAGTCCTGCCCCACGGACTCCATCCAGTTCGGCCCGCTGGAGGAGCTGCGGGAGCGGGCGCAGGCCCGGGTGGCGCAGCTGCACGCGGCCGGCGTGCCCGACGCACGGCTGTACGGCGAGAGCCCGGACGACGGCGTCGGCGGCGACGGCGCGTTCTTCCTGCTGCTGGACGAGCCGGAGGTCTACGGCCTCCCGCCCGACCCGGTGGTCACCACCCGGGACCTCCCCGCCATGTGGCGGCACGCGGCGCTGGCCGCCGGCTCGCTGGTGGCCCTGGCCCTGGGCAGCTTCGCGAGGAGGCCCCGATGAGCGAGTCGGACGTCACCCGGGACGGCGTGCGGGGCGTACGGCCCGGCAGGCAGGCGCCGACGGGCGCGGGTGAGGGACGCCGGCGGCGTCGGCGGGGGCGGGGCGAGCAGCCGATGGTTCCGGACGCCGCGTTCTCCTCGTACTACGGCAAACCCGTGCTGAAAAAGCCGACGTGGAAGCCGCTGGACATCGCCGGTTACCTGTATCTCGGCGGTCTGGCCGGGGCGTCCTCGCTGCTCGCGGCCGGGGCCCAGGTCACCGGCCGTCCGGGGCTCGCGGCTACCGCGAAGCTCGGGGCGGCCGGCGCCATCTCCCTGTCGCTGGCCGCGCTCGTCCACGACCTGGGCAGGCCGGCCCGGTTCCTGAACATGCTGCGCGTCCTCAAGCCCACGTCCCCCATGAGCGTGGGCTCGTGGCTGCTGGCGGGGTACGCGCCGCTGACGCTGACCGCCGCGGTGACCCAGGTGGCGGGCCGGTACCGGCTGCTGGGCTCGGCCGCCACCGCGGCGGCCGCCGTCCTCGGCCCGGCCGTGGCCACGTACACGGCGGTGCTGCTCTCGGACACGGCGGTGCCGTCCTGGCACGAGGGCCACCGCGAGCTGCCGTTCGTCTTCGCGGGCTCGGCCGCCACCGCGGCCTCCGGCCTGGCGCTGGCCGCGGCCCCGGCCGACCAGACGGGGCCGGCCCGCCGGCTGGCCGTACTCGGGGCGGCTCTGGAACTGGGCGCGTTCCAGGCGATGAAGCGGCGCATGGGCCTGACCGCGGAGCCCTTCGAGCAGGGCAGGCCGCACCTGCTGCTGCGGGCGGCGGAGGCGCTGACGGCGGGTGGCGCGGCCCTCGCCCTGTGCTGCGGGCGGGACCGGCGCCTGGCGCCGGCGGCCGGAGCGGCGCTGCTCACCGGCTCGGCCGCCCTGCGCTTCGGCGTGTTCCACGCCGGGGTTGCCTCCGCGGAGGATCCGAAGTACACCGTCGTACCGCAGCGGGAGCGGCTGGAGCGGCGCGGCCGCTGACGGCGTGAGCACCGCAGGGGCGGCATGGACCGCGCCAGAGGTGCCGGTGGCGCGTGCGAGCACGGTGGTCGCGGCCTGCCGAGGGCGCGCCGCGGTGTGTGTTCCGTACCGCGTGGGGAACTTGGTCCGCCCCGGGAGACGCTGGTGATCCGGGTCCGGGCCTGGCGAGAGGAGCCCCTGTGACAGCGTCGGCGTCAGCGGCGGGCGGTCGGCACGCGGGCGGTCAGGAGGTCGGATACGAGCCGGATCCCCGTCGGTGGCGGGCCCTGTGGGTCACCCTGGTGGCCGGCTTCATGAGCCTGCTGGACGTGACGATCGTGGCGGTCGCCCTGCCCACGATCCAGCGCGATCTGCACGCCTCCCCCGCGCAGGTGCAGTGGGTGGTGTCCGGATACGCGCTCGCCTTCGCCCTCGCCCTCGTGACCGCCGGCCGCCTCGGCGACGCGCTGGACCGGCGCCGCATCTTCCTGCTGGCCCTCAGCGGTTTCGTGGTCTTCAGCGCGGCCTGCGGGGCGGCCCCCGGCATCACTCTGCTGGTGGTGGCCCGGCTCGCCCAGGGGCTGGCGGCGGGCTTCATGGCCCCGCAGAACTCCGCGCTGATCCAGCAGATGTTCCGCGGCGCCGAACGCGGCCGCGCCTTCGGCTTCTTCGGCGCCACCGTCGGCATATCGTCCGCCACCGGACCCATCACCGGCGGCGCCATCCTGGCCCTGGCCTCCGGCGCCCAGGGCTGGCGGTGGATCTTCTACGTCAACGTTCCCATCGGCATCCTGGCCGTCCTGCTGGGCCGCCGCCTGCTGCCCCGCACCCGCCGGTCCGGACGGGGACGCGTGGACCTGCCCGGCGTCGTGCTGCTCGGCCTCGGCGTCCTCGCGGTGATGTTCCCGCTGGTGCAGGCGGACTCCGGCGGCATCGGACACGTGTGGTGGCTGTTCCTCGTCGGCGTGGCGGTCCTCGCCGTCTTCGCTCAGTGGCAGCGCCGCCTCGTCGCGCGGGGCGCCCAGCCGCTGCTCGATCCGCGTCTGTTCACCACCGTGCGCGGATACGCCGTCGGCGCCGGGGTCGGCACGCTGTACTTCGTCGGGTTCAGCGGTGTGTGGCTGGTCTTCGCGCTCTTCTACCAGCACGGTCTGGGCTTCTCCCCGCTCCGGTCCGGGCTCGCCGTGACCCCCTTCGCCCTGGGCTCGGCCGGCGCGGCCGTGGTCGCCGGGCGGCTGGTGGACCGCTTCGGCCGCCTGCTCACCGTGTGCGGCCTGACGGGCGTGATCCTCGGCCTGGGCGGCACGGCGCTGCTGCTCCGCTTCGCGCCCCTCGGCAGCGCGCCCTGGGTCGCCGCCCCGGTGCTGTTCCTCGGCGGTGTCGGCAGCGGCTGCGTGGTCTCCCCCAACATCACCATGACGCTGCGGGACGTGCCCGTGCGCATGGCGGGTGCGGCGGGCGGCGCCCTGCAGACCGGTCAGCGGCTGGGTGCGGCGGTGGGCACCGCGGCCCTGCCCGGCTTCTTCTACCTGGTGCTCGGCAGGAGTCACGACTACCGCGGTGCCGTCGTCACCGCGCTGGGCGCCGCCCTCGTCGGCATGGTGGCGTCGCTCGCGCTCGCGACGTCCGACTGGCGGCGCGACCGGCGCATGCGCCCCTCGCACCGGAAGTGCCCGGACGAGGTCGCCAACAGCCCCATGCACGCCCGGCAGACCTGACCCGGGTGGCCCACCCGGGTGACGGCGACCGACACGGTGACACCCAGACCGGCCAGGCCCGCCGCCGACAACGAGAACCACCGCACGCGCCCCCGAAAAGACCGGGCCTCGAAGCAGTCGGTCGGTCCGGCCCGGTCTGGCACCGCGTGGGTGGTGTCGGCGCAGCCGTGTCGTCAGGGCGCCGCCGGTATCCGGCCGCGCGCAGGGCCCGTACGCCGCCGGACACGTCCGGGTGTGCACGGCCGGCTCGGGCAGCACGGCCAGGACATGTGCCGCGGCCTGTTCCGGGTCGTGGCGCGCCCTCCGCCCCCCCCGCTGCCGGCACCCGCAACCCGCAGTCCGATCCCCGGCGACCGCCGCGAAGGACGCGTGGCCTCCGGCGAGCGTCAGCGCCGCGCCGTCGCGCAGCACTCCGGCGGGCCGGGCGGACAACAGGCGGCGGCGATCGACGCCGGCGTGAAGACTTTCCCGGAGATGTGACGCTGCCTCGCGTGAGTGCCGGGGGCGTCGGAGCCAGGGCGGCGGCCCGCTGGCCCCCTCACACCTGCCGGGTCCGTTTGGCCGTGCGCGGCCGGGGTACTCCGCCGCGCACCGGGGCGAGAGATGCCGTCACCGCGCACATGCGGGAAAATCGGGAGTCCGAGCGGGAGGAGTGGCTGTGGGCGTGCGCACCTGGATCGAGTCCTGGCCGGCCTACCGGCAGTTGACGGGCACCGATCCGCTGGGCCGGGGTGCCGCGGTGAAGAGCGGCCACAGCGAGCGGCTGCAGCCCCGGGTGGCCACGGCCGACCGGGTGGTGAAGTCCGTCTGCCCGTACTGCGCGGTGGGCTGCGGCCAGAACGTGTACGTCCAGGACGGGAAGGTCACCCAGATCGAGGGCGACCCGGACTCCCCGATCTCGCGCGGCCGGCTGTGCCCCAAGGGCGCGGCGAGCCTGCAGCTGACCACCGGGGACGCCCGTGAGCACCAGGTCCTCTACCGGCGTCCGCACGGCACCGAGTGGGAGCGTCTGGACCTCGACACGGCGATGGACATGATCGCAGACCGGGTGATCGAGGCACGCCGGGCGGGCTGGCAGTGGGAGGTCGACGAGACCCGCACCCGGCGCACCCTCGGCATCGCGAGCCTCGGCGGGGCCACCCTCGACAACGAAGAGAACTACCTGATCAAGAAGTTGTTCACGGCGCTCGGAGCGATCCAGATCGAGAACCAGGCGCGTGTTTGACACTCCTCCACCGTTCCCGGTCTGGGAACCTCGTTCGGACGCGGCGGCGCGACCACCTTCCAGCAGGACCTGCAGAACGCGGACTGCATCGTCATCGAGGGCTCGAACATGGCCGAGTGCCATCCGGTCGGGTTCCAGTGGGTGATGGAGGCCAAGGCGCGGGGCGCGAAGCTGGTCCACGTCGACCCGCGGTTCACCCGCACCAGCGCGCTGGCCGATGTGCACGTGCCGCTGCGCGCGGGCACGGACATCGCCTTCCTCGGCGGAATCATCAACCATGTGCTGGAGCACGAGAAGTACTTCCGCGACTACATCGTGGCCTACAGCAACGCCCCGGTGATCCTCAGGGAGGACTTCCGCGACACCGAGGACCTTGCGGGTGTGTTCTCCGGCCTGGATGCCCAGAACCGCTCCTACGACAACGCCAGTTGGCAGTACGAGGGCACCGAGATCCAGGCGGCCTCCGGGGAGCGCGACCAGGAGTACGAGAAGCGCACCCGCGGCGGCAGTTCGGTGGCCGAGGCGGGACGCGGCGAGGCGCACGGGGCCGGCGGCGCGGTGATCGGCGAGGGCGAACCCGAGCGCGACGAGACGCTGACCCATCCGCGCTGTGTCTTCCAGGTGCTCAAGCGGCACTACGCCCGCTACACACCGGAGATGGTCGAGGAGGTCTGCGGGGTGCCGCGGGACCTGTTCCGGCGGGTGTGCGAGCTGGTCACGGAGAACTCCGGCCGCGACCGGACCACCGCCTTCGCCTACGCGGTCGGCTGGACCCAGCACACGGTCGGCGTGCAGTACATCCGGGCGGCCTGTGTCCTGCAGACCCTGCTCGGCAACATCGGCCGGCCCGGCGGCGGCATCCTCGCGCTGCGCGGGCACGCCTCCATCCAGGGCTCCACGGACATCCCGACCCTGTTCAACCTGCTGCCGGGCTACATCCCGATGCCGCACGCCCACCAGAACCAGGATTTGGACGCCTTCGTGCGGGCCGACGCGGCCCACAAGGGCTACTGGGGCAACATGCGCTCGTACCTGGTGAGCCTGCTCAAGGCGTACTGGGGTGACGCGGCCAGGGCCGACAACGACTTCTGCTTCGACTACCTGCCCCGGCTGACCGGCAGCCACTCGGTGTACGAGACGGCCATGGCCCAGCTGGAGGGCACCTGCAAGGGCTACTTCCTCTTCGGCGAGAACCCGGCGGTCGGCAACGCCAACTCCAAGGTGATGCGGCTCGGCATGGCGAACCTGGACTGGCTGGTCGTCCGGGACTTCTCGCTGATCGAGTCGGCGACCTGGTGGCAGGACGGGCCCGAGATCGAGACCGGTGAGCTGCGCACCGAGGACATCCGCACCGAGGTGTTCTTCCTGCCGGCCGCCGCGCACACGGAGAAGGACGGCAGCTTCACCAACACCCAGCGGCTGCTGCAGTGGCACCACCAGGCGGTCGAGCCGCCCGGCGAGGCGCGCAGCGACCTGTGGTTCACCTACCACCTGGGGCGGATCATCCGGGAGAAGCTCGCCGGGTCCACCGACGAGATGGACCGGCCGGTGCTCGACCTGGCCTGGGACTGTCCGACGAGGGGCCGGCTCGCCGAACCGGACGCGGAGGCCGTCCTCGCCGAGATCAACGGCCACGACGCCGAGGGGAATCCGCTGTCCTCCTACGAGCAGCTGAAGCCGGACGGCTCGACGTCCTGCGGCTGCTGGATCTACTGCGGTGTCCGCGCCGGCGGCGTCAACCAGGCCGCCCGCCGCAGGCCCGGCCGGGAACAGGACTGGGTGGCCGCCGAATGGGCGTGGGCCTGGCCCGCCAACCGGCGGATCCTCTACAACCGCGCCTCCGCCGACCCGCAGGGCAGGCCCTGGAGCGAGCGGAAGGCGCTGGTGTGGTGGGACCCGGAGAAGGGCGAGTGGTCCGGGCACGACGTACCCGACTTCAAGAAGGACAAGGCGCCCGATCACCAGCCGCCCCGGGACGCGACCGGCCCGGCGGCGCTGTCCGGCACGGACCCGTTCATCATGCAGGCCGACGGCAAGGCCTGGCTGTATGTGCCGTCCGGACTCACCGACGGCCCGCTGCCGGCCCACTACGAGCCGCAGGACTCACCGTTTACGAACCTGCTCTACGACCAACAGCGCAATCCTGTACGGCAGTTGATGCCGACGATCCCCGACAACCGCTACCAGCCGAGCGGTGACGAGCGCGGTTCCCAGGTGTTCCCGTACGTGGCCACCACCTACCGGCTCACCGAGCACCACACGGCGGGCGGCATGTCCCGCTGGCAGCCGTATCTGGCCGAGCTGCAGCCGGAGTTCTTCTGCGAGGTCTCCCCGGAGCTCGCCGCCGAGCGGGGCCTGGAACACACCGGGTGGGCGACGATCGTCAGCGCCCGCGCGGTGATCGAGGCGCGGGTGCTGGTGACGGACCGGATCGCGCCGCTGACGGTGCAAGGACGCAGGCTGCACCAGGTGGGGCTGCCGTACCACTGGGGGCCCAACGGCTACAGCACCGGGGACGCGGCCAACGAGCTGCTGCATCTGTCGCTGGATCCGAACGTCCACATCCAGGAGTCGAAGGCGTTCGCGGTGGACATCCGCCCCGGGCGGCGGCCGCGCGGTCCGGCCTCGGTGGAGCTGGTGCGGGCGTACCGGGCCCGGGCGGGCATCGACGAGCACACCGGAACGGAGCCGTAGCGGCCCTATCGAAGGACGATCGAGTGGGACCCGCGCGGCACCAGCTCCCCCACCACCGGCGCCCCGGGCACCTCACCGGCGACCAGCAGGCCGCCGGAGGTCTGGGCGTCGGCCAGCAGCAGCCGGGTGCCGGCGTCGGTGTCCCCGAAGTCGGTGTGCGGGGCGACCCATTCGAGGTTGCGCCGGGTGCCGCCGCTGACGTACCCGTCCCGGACGGCCTCCCGGGCCCCGTCCAGGTACGGGACGGCGGCGGTGTCGACCACGGCGGTCACGTCCGAGGCCCGCGCCAGCTTGTGCAGATGACCGAGGAAGCCGAAACCCGTCACGTCGGTGGCGCAGCCGGCCCCGGCGGCGAGGGCGGCCTCGGCGGCGTCCCGGTTGAGCGCCGTCATGATGGCGACGGCCTGCTCGAACCGCTCGCCGGTGACCTTGTGCCGGTTGTTCAGCACGCCCACGCCGAGCGGCTTGGTCAGTGACAGCGGCAGGCCCGGCCGGCCGGCGTCGTTGCGCAGGAGCCGCTCGGGGTCCGCGAGGCCGGTGACGGCCATGCCGTACTTGGGTTTCGGGTCGTCGACGCTGTGTCCGCCGCCGACGTGGCAGCCGGCCTCGGTGGCGATGTCCAGGCCGCCGCGCAGCACCTCGCGGGCCAGGTCGAAGGGGAGCCGGTCGCGCGGCCAGGCCAGCAGGTTCACGGCGAGCACCGGCCGGCCGCCCATCGCGTACACGTCGGAGAGCGCGTTGGCGGCGGCGATGCGGCCCCAGTCGTAGGGGTCGTCCACGACCGGGGTGAAGAAGTCCGCCGTGCAGACGACGGCGGTTCCCCGGTGCGTGACCACGGCGGCGTCGTCACCGGTGGCGAGTCCGACGAGCAGTGGTGTGTCGCCCCCGGCGAGCTGGGGCACGGCCAGCCCCGACACCACCTCCTCCAGCTCTCCGGGCGGGATCTTGCAGGCGCAGCCGCCGCCGTGGGCGTACTGGGTGAGCCGGACGGGCGCCGGGTGGACCGGTGGGGATGTCGATGTCATGGCGGCGGTCTCCTGGGGCAGTAGCCTGACGAGCGGTGGAGGCGTGTGGGTGCCTGGTGGCCCTCCCGGTCTTCAAAACCGAGGGGCCCGAGGATCTCGGGCCGGCGGGTTCGATTCCCGTCCGCCTCCGTTCACGGCGTCGGTGCGGCAGCGCCGGCGCTGGTCGTCGACGCGCTCGGTGTGACCCTGTGCGTCCAGGAACTCCAGCAGCGGTACGGCGACCCGCCGGGTGGTGTCCAGCGCGCGGCGGGCCTCCTGAAGCGTGAACGGCTGGGGCAGGGTGCGCAGCACGGCGGCGGCCTCGGCGTCGGCGCCGGGCAGCAGCACGATCCCGTCGGCGATCCGCAGCAGCGCACCGGCCGTGACGGCGGCGGCCAACGCCCTGCGGTCCAGGCCGAGTTCGGCGAGCTGGCCGGCCTCGGGGGCGCGGAAGGGCGTACGGGCGAGGTCCTCGCGCACGGCGTCCACGGCGGCGCGGACGGGCGGGGGCAGGGCGGGGCGAAGGCCGTCCGGGCGGTACAACCGGCCTTGCTCGCTGCGGAGTCGGGGCGTGGTTTCGGTCAGGGCGTCCACGAGGGCGCGATCCGGCAGACCGAGCAGCCGGCGGGCCGCCTCGGCGGGCAGGCCCGGCTCCAGCGGGTGTTCCCTCGCGTACCGGTCGACCTCCCCGGCCAGCCGGTCCTTCAGGGCGGTCCAGTAGGTGTCGTCCGCCAGCCAGTCCCCCGCGACGGGTTGGGCGGGGGCCGGGATGCCCATCGCCAGCAGGTCGGCGCGCCGGATCAGTTTGCGGCGGCGCAGTTCGGCGGCGCCGTCGGGGCTGCCGGTCAGGGTGGCGAGTTCGGCGGCGCGCGCCCGCCCGGCGCCGCGCCGGGTCAGCCGGGGCGGCCGTACGTCGAGGACGGTGGACCCGCAGGGCATGCGGCTGCCGCCCGGTTCGCGCAGCACCGCGCGGTCGCCGACCCGCAGCGGCAGACTCCGGGCGAGGGTGAGCCGGGCGGTGTCCTCGCCGAGCGGACGGACGGTGACGGGCACGGCGGCCGTGCCGATGTGCAGGGTGACGGAGCGGGGCAGGTCACGGACCGGCTCGCCGGTGACCCGTACGTCGAGCACCGCACTGCTCGGCCAGCGCTCCGGGGTCAGCAGCACCTGCCCCCGGCGCAGTCCGTCGGCCCCCCGGCCGTGCACGTTGACCGCCACCCGGGCCACCCCGCTGACCGCCGTCCGCTCCTCGCGCAGGGTCTGCAGCCCGCGCACCCGGAGCACGGCCGAGCCGTCGCCGGTGACGAGCCGGTCGCCGACGCGCAGGGTGCCCGCGCCGAGGGTGCCGGTCACCACGGTGCCGTGTCCGCGCACGGTGAAGGCGCGGTCGAGCCACAGCCGTACGTCGGCGCCGGGGTCGGGGTCTGTCAACTCGCCCGCCAGCCGTGCCAGTTCACCACGCAGCTCGTCCAGTCCGGCACCGGTGACGGCGCTCACCGCGACCGCCGGGACCTTGCCGAGGCTGGTCCGGGCCAGCCGCTCGACGGCATCGGTGCGTACGGCTTCGGGGTCGGCGAGGTCGCTGCGGGTCACGGCGAGGACGGCGTGCCGGACGCCGAGCGCGTCGAGGACGGCCAGGTGCTCCTCGGACTGGGGCTGCCAGCCCTGGTCGGCTGCGACCACGAACAGCACGGCGGGCACCGGTCCGGCTCCGGCCAGCATGGTCGGCACGAAGCGTTCGTGCCCGGGCACGTCCACGAAGGCGAGATGGTCGCCGTCCGCGCCGAGCCGCGTCCACACGAAGCCCAGGTCCAGGGTGAGGCCCCGGCGCCGCTCCTCCTCGTAGCGGTCGGGCTCCATGCCGGTGAGGGCCCGTACCAGCGCGGACTTGCCGTGGTCGACATGGCCGGCGGTGGCGAGCACCCGCATCACGTCCGCCTCTCCTCGGCCGGCCGGGCGCGGCGCACGGCATCGGCCAGCCGTGCGTCGTCCTGCTCGGGCACCGCGCGCAGATCGAGCAGGCAGCGGCCCGCCTCCAGCCGTCCGACGACGGGGACCGGGCCGGTGCGCAGCGCGGCGGCGTACGGCTCGGGCAGCGACAGCGCGGCGCTGGGCAGGGTGACGCCGGGGGCACCGCCGCCGCCGACGGTGGCGCAGGAGTCGACGGCCCGTACGGCGATGCCGTCGGCGGCGAGTTCGCCCGCGAGCCGGTCGGCGCGGGCGCGCAGGGCGGCCGGGTCGGCGGTGATGGCGAGGGCGGTCGGGGTGGGCGGGCCGGTGAGGGTGGCCTCCAGGGCCGCCAGGGTCAGCTTGTCGACGCGCAGGGCGCGGGCCAGTGGGTGCCGGGCGAGGGTGCGGACCAGGTCCTCCGCGCCCAGCAGCAGCCCGCACTGGGGGCCGCCGAGGAGCTTGTCGCCGCTCGCGGTGACGAGGGCGGCGCCCGCGCGGAGTTCGGTGCCGGCGTCGGGTTCCTCGGGCAGCGCCGGATGCGGGGCGAGCAGTCCGGAGCCGATGTCGACGACGACCGGGACGCCGAGACCGGTGAGTTCCGCGGTCCCGGCGGACCGTGTGAAGCCGGTGACGCGGAAGTTGGACGGATGCACCTTGAGCACGAAGCCGGTTTCCGGGCCGAGCGCGGCGGCGTAGTCGGCCGCGGTCGTGCGGTTGGTCGTGCCGACCTCACGGAGCCGGGCGCCGGTCGAGACGAGCAGGTCGGGCAGGCGGAAGCCGTCGCCGATCTCCACCATCTCGCCCCGGCTGACGACGATCTCCTTGCCGGCCGCGAGGGCGGTGGCGGCGAGCACGAGCGCGGCGGCGCCGTTGTTGACGACGTGCGCGGCCCCGGCGGACGGCACGCGCGTGTGCAGGGCGGCCAGGGCGGAGCGGCCGCGGCGGGCGCGTACCCCGGTCGGCAGATCCAGTTCGACGTCCGTGGGTCCGGCGGCCTCCTGGACGGACTGCCGGGCGGCGGCCGACAGCGGAGCCCGGCCGAGGTT
This sequence comes from Streptomyces sp. NPDC001153, assembly GCF_053598315.1. Classification (NCBI taxonomy): domain Bacteria; kingdom Bacillati; phylum Actinomycetota; class Actinomycetes; order Kitasatosporales; family Streptomycetaceae; genus Streptomyces; species Streptomyces sp. NPDC001153. The sequence goes on along the minus strand of NZ_JBSFJZ010000025.1, from coordinate 73,801 downwards.
GGTGTGCAGCAGCACCCCGGTGGCGTTGATCACGGGGCGCAGGCCGCTCGCAGTGGCGGGCAGCAGGGCGAGGGCCGTCGCGGGCACCTGCTCGGGCGGGATGCCGCCCTCCCGCGCCCGTTCCTGCGCCTCGCGTACGGCGGCCTTCACCACACCGGCACCGAGCCGCTCCAGCGCCGCCGACAGCCGGGGATCGCGCAGCAGGAGGTCGGTGCGCGGGATGCGGCGGCGGGCATCGGTGCCGTCGGGCGGCCCTACGGCGTGGTCCGCCGGCTGTTCGGATGTGCCGTCGCACGGTTCGGATGTCCCGTCGCGCCGTTTCACGTCAGCGGAGCGCGGCCGGGCCGCCCCGGTCCGCTGGTCCGCCGCGCTCGCCGTCCGCTGCTCCATGCCGCGCCTGTCCCTCCGGTCCGGCCCGGGCCCGTCCGGGCATCGCCCATCGTCCGTCCCCCAGTGCCCCCGACCGGCCGTTCGACACGCCGGGAGGGTGTTGGCGCCCGCCACCGCCCAGGTACTCGGCCCCGCATGAAGGACAAGGACCGCATGCACGACAACAGCCGTTCGCACGGCGAGGACCGCGGCCGGCCGGGTGAGGGCGCGACGGCCGCCGAACGGGCCGCACGCCGGCAGCGCGAGGCGAAGCGCGTGCCTCCGCCGAGCCGTTCGACTACCCGTACCCGGCCCGGTGCCACCGGTGCCGCGCACCCGCCGACGCCCACCCCCCGGGACGTCAGGTCGCGCAAGGGCTCCGCGGAGCCGGGCGGTGACGACGAGGGGCCGGTGAACCGGTCCGGCCGGTGAGGACCGTCATGGCGGTCCGGCGGGCCGGGGCGTGCCGGACTCACCGTCGGCGCCCTCGCCGTCCGGCTGTGCCCGCGGCGGCGGTGCTTCGCCCGCGGTGAGGTGTCCCAGGACCTCGACCAGTTCCTGGCAGGCCTTCTCCACCGAGCGCCGGGTGTTGCGCTGCTCGGTGATCAGGGCGGACAGCAGAAGCGCCGTCAGGGCCATCGTGCCGTTGAACGCCTGCAGCTTCGCCATGATCTCGATCCGGCCCAGCCCGGTGAAGGCCCCGGCACCGTCCGTCGCGGCGACCGCGGCCAGTACGGACGTCAGCAGCGCGCACAGCACACTGCCCACGAGCTGGAAACGCAGGGCGGCCCAGATGAGGAGCGGGTAGACGAGGAAGAGCGCACTGATCGAGCTGTAGACGGCCACCGGTACGAGACCGCAGGCGACGACGGCCAGCGCGGTCGCCTCCTTCCAGCGGGCCACGGGCGGCGGTCGGCGCGCCCGGTGCAGCAACAGCAGCAGCGGGGTGACGAGCAGCACTCCCATGGCGTCGCCCACCCACCAGGCCAGCCACACGGGCCAGAAGTTGTGCACGTCCAGCTTGCCCATGAGGACGAGGAGGCCGATGCCGACGCTCGCGCTGATCAGCATGGCGGTCAGCGCGCCCAGGAACACCAGGGCCACGCCGTCCCGCAACCGGCCGAGATCGGTGTGGAAGCGGGCCCGGCGCAGCAGGAGTGCCGCGCACACCGGCGCGAGGGTCTGCCCGGCGAGGGTGCCGAGCACGTCGATGCGGAAGGTGGTCACGGACATCACGGCGAAGAACGCACCGATCGTGATGCCGGGCCAGCAGCCCAGGCCGAAAATGAGCAGCGCGGCGACGGCGACGCCGGTCGGCGGCCAGATGGGGGTGACGACGGCGCCCTCGACGGTGAGTTCGCGCAGGAGTCCGAGCCGGGCCGCGCCGTAGTAGCCGGCCGCGACGGCCACCACCTGAACGGCGTAGCCGCCCGGTCGGCGCAGATCGTCGATACCCACCACAGCAGCAATCTCACACCGATGGCTCCGGCTCGGCGAGGCGAGAGTCGGTGCGGTCCGGCCCTCTGGCTGAATGACGCGGGGCTTCGCGTGACCGTCCGGGCCGGTGGGCGCCGGATCCGCGTCCGGCCCGTGGCCGGCCGCGCCGGTCACAGGTGGTTTCCGGGGCCGTCCAGGCCCACGACGAGCACGGCCGCGTCGTCCTCGTGACCGACGCTCTCGGCGCCCTTGATCACGGCGGCGGCCAGGGCGTGAGCCTCCAGGCCGGCCAGGGCCGCGACGCCGGCGAGGCGGACCACCTGCTCGAGGCCGTCCTCGATGTTCAGCGAGGGTCCCTCCACCACGCCGTCGGTGAGCAGCACGAACAGGCCGCCCGTGGTGAGCCGGTGCCGGCTCACCGGGAACTCCATGCCCCTGTCGATGCCGAGCGGCGGCCCGCCCTCGTCGTCGACGACGCCGGACTTGCCGTCCGCCGTGGCCCACACGAACGGGATGTGGCCGGCCCGGGCGCTCTCCAGCGCGCCGGTGGCCGGGTCGAGGCGCATGAAGATGCAGGTGGCGAACAGTTCGGTGCCCAGGGCCAGCAGCAGCTCGTTGGTGCGGGCCAGGAGTTCGCCCGGCTCGCCGGTCACGGAGGCGAGGGCGCGGAGCCCGGCGCGGACCTGGCCCATGAACGCGGCGGCCTCGATGTTGTGTCCCTGGACGTCGCCGATGGCCAGCCCGATCCGCCCGTCGGGCAGGGCGAACGCGTCGTACCAGTCGCCGCCCACGTTCAGGCCGAGGTTGGCCGGCGTGTAGCGGACGGCGAGGTGCAGGCCCGGTGCGGTGGGCAGGTCACGGGGCAGCATGCCGCGCTGCAGGGCGATGGCCAGTTCTACCTGGGTGCGCTGCAGCTCCGCGCGCTCCCGTGCCTGGGCGGTGAGCGAGCCGAGTCTGGCCAGCAGCTCGTCGCCTTCGTCCGTGGAGCGCTTGCGGGGCATGGATCACTTCCGGCGGGGCGGCGGTCGTGACGACCAGTCGCCTGAATTTTCGGCAAACGTCTAGATTTTACCTATACCGGATGATCTCGCCCCGTGGGCGTCCGTGGACCGGCCGCGGGTCAGCGCACCTCGGAGTCGATCCCGGTGACCACAGCGGGCCCAAGCGGTGCGCTCCGCTCGTCCAGTCCCGCGTCCTCGAGGGCGGAGCCCGCGAGCCGGCGCGCCTCCTGCTCGGCGTGCGGGCCGGTGTCCGCCTCGACGGTCAGCCGGAGGGTGAAGGTGTTGTCCTCGTTGACGCTGAGCACGTCCAGGCCCTCGGCGCTGCCCATCCGGGTGCCGTGCGGATCGGCGGGCCTGAGCGCCCTGGCCAGGCGCGTCCGGGTGTCCGTCCCGATGTCCGCGGTGAAGGTGCCGGGGACGGTGATCACGTAGGTCGTCATGATGGTCCTTTCCTCGGGCGTCCCCCCGCCTACCCCGATTCAGGACCTTCGCACAGTGCGGCGCCGCCCGGGTCCGTTCCCGGGCGGCGCCGTGAGGGGCGGTGGGCTCGGCGTCACGCACCGGTCGGGGCGGGGCCGAGCTGGTGGTGGATCACAGTGGGGAGTGGGCCACCACCGTCACGAAGGCGCCGAACAGCAGGGACATGGCGGTGAGGCCGCCGTAGACGACCACGGCGTGAGCCGGGCGGACCCGCCAGGTGCGGGTCAGTGCCCGGGCCATGGGGATCAGGAGCGGGAAGGCGGGCAGCAGGAAGCGCGGCTTGGAGGAGAAGGAACCGGAGCCGCCGACCACGAGCAGGACCAGGATCCCGGCGAAGACCACGAGGGCGAGAGGGGCGCGTTCCAGGCACAGCAGCGCGAACAGCAGCACGCCCGCCGCGACGATCACCAGGGCCGCCGGATAGACGGCACCGCCCCCGTGCAGCAGCAGGGCCTTCGTGAAGCGTGCCGAGCCGAGACCGAAGTCGAAGCGGGAGTCCCAGGCGCTCTGCACCTTGAAGTAGCCGCCGAGCAGGTCTCCCGTCTGGCTGCCCACCCAGAGCACGTAGCCGAGCCAGCCCAGCGGGGCCAGCACGGCACCGGCCCACACGCTCGCCGGGGCCCGGCCGCGCTGCCGCACGACCTCGTACGCGGCCGCGATGCAGACGGCCCCCGCCACCGCGAAACCGCTCGGCCGGGACAGGCCCGCCAGCGCGGCCAGTGCACCGGCCCACAGCCAGCGGCCCTTGAGCACGCAGTACAGGGACCAGACGGCGAGGGCCGCGAACAGCGACTCGGTGTAGGCGATGGTCAGTTCGACGGAGTGCGGCATCGCGGCCCACAGGGCGACCAGCGCGGTGGCGACCCCGCGGCCGTAGAGGTGGTGGCCGATGGCGTACACGCCGTACGCCGCCACGCCGGCGGCGATCCAGGAGATGAGCAGCGCGGCCTGGCCGGGGGTGACCGGCAGGACCGTGGTCAGCGCCCTGATCAGCCCCGGGTACAGCGGGAAGAACGCCCAGTCGCTCTGGACGGCGCCCTCCGGGGTGATCCAGATCTTGTGGCCGTAGCCCTGGGCGGCGATGTGCAGATACCAGCGGGAGTCCCAGGAGTGGGCGAGGCTCTTGACGAGGGGATGTCCTCTCACGGCGTTCGTGAGGATCACCAAGAGGATCCCGGCGAGCCGTACGGCCGCGAACAGGGCGAGGGCCGGGAGCGCCCCCTCGGGGATCCCGCGCCGGGCGATCCAGGGGAGCGTCGGGGGGCGAAGGGGTCGGGACGGGGCGGCCGACTCGGGCCGCGGTACTGAGGAGGTGCTCACTCTCTTGACCTTGGGCACGCCAGGTAAGACGGGCAATCCGCGACTCGGGTTTCTTACGGACTTCCACCCTGATTCAGGAATCGGTCAAGGAAACAGTGCAAATCCCTTACCCCGCCACCCCCGGAAGGAGCGGCTGAGAGGTGCGGTTAGCATATGAGCGCTCCCTAGCTCGAAAGATGGATCCGTGACTGTCAACGACGACTCGTTCACCAACTGGAAGATCCGCGAGGAGATCGCGGAGTCGATGATCCCGCTCATCGGGAAGCTGCACCGCGAGCGGGACGTGACCGTCCTGCTGCACAGCCGCTCCTTGGTGAACAAGTCGGTGGTCAGCATCCTCAAGACGCACCGCTTCGCCCGCCAGATCGCCGGCGCAGAGCTGTCGGTCACCGAGACCATGCCGTTCCTCGAGGCCCTGACCACCCTCGACCTCGGACCCTCCCAGATCGACCTCGGCATGCTCGCCACGAGGTACAAGGCCGACGAGCGTGGGCTGAGCGTGGCGGAGTTCACCGCCGAGGCCGTCGCCGGTGCCACCGGTGGCAACAAGATCGAGCGCCGTGAGCCGCGTGACGTCGTCCTGTACGGCTTCGGCCGCATCGGCCGGCTCGTGGCCCGCCTGCTGATCGAGAAGGCCGGCTCCGGCAACGGCCTGCGTCTGCGCGCCATCGTGGTGCGCGGCGGCGGCGCCCAGGACATCGTCAAGCGCGCCTCGCTGCTGCGCCGCGACTCCATCCACGGCCAGTTCCAGGGCACGATCACGGTCGACGAGGACAGCAGCACGATCGTCGCCAACGGCAACGAGATCAAGGTGATCTACGCCGACGATCCGTCGCACGTGGACTACACCGAGTACGGCATCCGGGACGCCATCCTCATCGACAACACCGGCAAGTGGCGCGACCGCGAGGGCCTGTCCAAGCACCTGCGCCCCGGCATCGAGAAGGTCGTGCTGACCGCGCCGGGCAAGGGCGACGTCCCGAACATCGTGCACGGCGTCAACCACGACACCGTCAAGCCGGACGAGCAGATCCTGTCCTGCGCCTCCTGCACCACCAACGCGATCGTCCCGCCGCTGAAGGCGATGGACGACGAGTACGGTGTGCTGCGCGGCCACGTGGAGACCGTCCACTCGTTCACCAACGACCAGAACCTGCTGGACAACTACCACAAGTCCGAGCGCCGTGGCCGCTCCGCGCCGCTCAACATGGTGATCACCGAGACCGGTGCCGCCTCCGCCGTGGCCAAGGCGCTGCCGGACCTCAAGGCGAAGATCAGCGGCAGCTCGATCCGCGTCCCGGTGCCGGACGTTTCTATCGCAATCCTCAACTTGCAGCTGGCCCGCGAGACCACCCGCGAGGAGGTCCACGACTACCTGCGGGAGGTGTCGCTGACCTCGCCGCTCAAGCGCCAGATCGACTTCATCACGGCGCCCGACGCGGTCTCCAGCGACTTCATCGGCTCGCGCCACGCCTCGATCGTGGACGCAGGCGCCCTGAAGGTCGACGGCGACAACGCGATCCTCTACCTCTGGTACGACAACGAGTTCGGCTACTCCTGCCAGGTGGTCCGGGTCGTCCAGCACGTGTCGGGCGTCGAGTACCCGACGTACCCGGCGACGGCGGTCTGATCCCTTCGTCCCTTCGCCGATACGCGTACGGCCGCCGACCGGGGTTCCCGGTCGGCGGCCGTCCTGCTGGGGCGCGTGCGGTCAGGCCTTGACGGGCTTGGCGCAGGCGCCCGCGGCACACGCACTCAGCCACTGGTCGAAGTCGGCGTCGTAGCGGGTGCCGATGCCGTCGTGATAGACGGCGTATCCGCCGGCGTAGTCACCGACGCGGAAGCGGGCGAGCATGCGCTGGAGGTCGTCGGGGTGGTTCTCGGCCATGTAGCGCACGGCGAGGTAGCCCCACGGGTAGGTGCGGATCACGTCGCTGTTGTCGTAGGTGCTCTCGAACAGGGTGCTCAGCTTGTACGTGTGCTTGGCGGCCTCCTGGATCGCCTGGTCGTCGGCGAGGCCGCGGTAGCTGTAGGACACGTACTCGGCCAGGCCCTCGATCCACCAGATGTCCGGCACCGAGATCTGCTGGTCGAAGGCGCCCTTCATGTCGTCGCGGCCGTCGAGGAAGTGCGTGTACTCGTGGTTGAGGTTCCAGATCCGGGCCGTGAATCCGTCGTCCGTGGGCTTCTGGTACATGATCGACGTGACGTGGTTGGCCGGGGCGGACGGGTCGCCGTCGAGGGTCATGCCGCCGTTGTCGGTGCTGATGCCGTAGATCGGGCCGGCGTAGGTCTGGTAGTCGGATCGGCTGGCGAAGACCACGAGCTGGATGGTCGACACGTACTGGCCGGGTATCGCTCCGTCGGCCTTCACCACGCCGCGGAAGTAGGCGCTCTGGCCCAGGACGCTGGCGCAGGCCGCGTCGAGGTCGGCGGCGGTCAGCGACTGGGCGAGGACGGTGACGTTCGTGTCGCACTGGCGGCTGACCGGCAGGACGGCCTTGGTCAGCTTGGCGGGCAGGTCACAGACGTCGTAGTAGGCGCAGTCGGTGCTGTCGTAGGCGTTCGCCTGGGTGGCCACGGCGACCCAGAGCCCGGCCGTGGGGCCGGTCATCGCGGTCTCGTCGAGCAGGTCCTTGGCCAACGGACGGACGGTTTCCTGAAGTTCGGGGTGCTCGACGTAACGGGCCAGGTTCATCCCGGCGTTGGAGTCCAGGAACGCCCGGTCGGTGCCGAGCAGGTCGGTGTTGGCGAGTGCGAAGTCGTGCAGGGTGTCGATGATGCCGGGGTCGGCCTCGACGGACTTGACGTAGTCGGGGTTCCAGTTGCCGCGCCACAGCGGTGTGTAGACGTCGTTGACGGCCCTGATCATGCTGTCCACGGAGTCGTAGGTGCTGTCGTAGTCGTTCAGCAGCCGCTGGTAGACGGACAGATAGCGGCCCTGCTGGTCGGCGCTGTCGGTGAGGATGACGGTCTCGCCGAGGATGTCGCCGTTGACCGCGGTCACATCACGCGCGTGCGGCCGGGCGAAGAAGGCGTCCAGGCCGGCCGTGACGGCCGTGGTCAGGCGGGCGGTGTACGGGCCGACGTCCGCGGAGTGGTTGAACTGCACGTAGTAGCCGGCCCGCAGGAAGAGGACCAGCTGTTCCAGGCCGCCGGAGTTGTCGCCGCGGTACAGCTTGGCGGTGCGGGTCCAGGCGGCCGCGACGCTGAGCATCTGGGCCTGGCGGAAGACGTCGTGCGCGTCCGTACCGGTCACCGAGAAGAGGGTGTTGACGCAGTCCGTGGACGAGGCCTTCACGAAGGACACGAGAGCGGAGCCGCTACGGCTGCCGAAGTCGCCCGGCGTGCAGGAGTCCGCCTTGGCCGCCCTTCGGGCCGGCTGGGCCGAGAGGGGCTGCAGGGGCGGGAGCCGGTCCGGGCTGAGCCGCCGGGCCTGGCTCGCGGGACGCTCGGTGACGGGGGTGGTCGCACCGATCGGCGACGGCTGGGACACGTGCTGCCGGGGCGCGGTGGCAGCGCGGGTGTGGGGCTGCTGTGGTGCCGCCAGCGCCGGGGTGGACAGCAGGCCTGCCACGGTGACACAGACGACCGCGGCACCGGCCATGCGTGCGGCCGTACGGGGGCGGCTGTGGCCGGGCATGCGTCTGGGCAGCGCGAAGCGATAGCGCATCTGGATTCCTCCACGAAGGGATGCGCCTCTGTGGGGAGTTGAGGCGTGTGAGGCACTGTCTCAGCGGGCCACCCACCCCAACAATGCCGTGTGACATAGCACATGCCACTGCCCGCGCATAACATCGCGGTGTGCCTTTGACTTGCCGCTACGCCCCCGTGACGCTCCAGGTGCGCGAGGCCCAGGCGCGCAGGTGGGGTGCCTGGGCGACGAGGTCGCGGTAGGCGGCGGTGGCGGACTGGGACAGTGCCTCCACGGCCTCGCCGGTGACGGTGTCGGGCCGCCATGCCAGCACATAACGGCACCACAGCGGGGAACCGGCCAACGGCTTGACCACGACGTGCGGGATCGGCCGCAGCGTCGGCTGTACGAGGGACACCCCGAGGCCGTCGGCGATCATGCTCTGCAACTGGGTCTGGTCGCCGAGGAACTCGTGCACGGTGACCGGCGTGAACCCGGCCGCCGCACAGGCGTCGTAGAACACCCCGGGCCACCCGGCGCCGTCGTCCGGCGTCACGAACCACGCGTCCTCGGCCAGGTCGGCGAGCTGCACCTGGGCGCACTGCCGCAGGCGGTGCCGGGCGGGCAGGGCCACGAACGTCGGCTCGGTGACGATCCCGCGGTGCCTCACCGCGCCCGAGTGGCGCAGCTCCATGCCCGGATAGTCGGCGGCGATGGCCGCGTCCACCGCGCCCTCCTCCAGCAGCTCCACGATCCGCGAGGAGGCGTAGACGCTGGTGACGGCGAGGGACAGCTCCGGCAGCCGGGTGCGGACGCGGGAGACCGTGCCGGACAGCATGGGCGAGTTGGTCGCCGCCACGCGCAGGGTACGGCTTGCTCGCCCGGCGGCCGGGCGGTGGCCGATGGCGTCGGCGCGGGTCAGCACGTCACGGGCCTGGGCGACGACCTCGGCGCCGTAGCGGGTGGGCCGCACTCCGCTCGTGCCGCGCTCGAAGAGCGGCTCGCCGAGGTGGCGCTCGATGCGCCGCAGCTGGGTGCTCACGGCGGGCTGCGAGTAGCCGAGCTGTGCCGCGGCGCGCCCCACACTTCCCGCGTCGGCGATCGCGCACAGCACCCGCAGGTGCCGCAGCTCCAGCTCCATCGCTCCACTCCCCGTTTCCGTCCACGGCCGGCCCCGGAAGACACGTCCGCCCCTCCCGGTGAGACCCGTGCTCACCGCCACCGCCGGCCGTGGTCGCGACCGGCGGACCGAAGCGTCGCACTCAGCCGCGCCAAGGCACAAGTCGCAGGTCAGCCGACCTCACGGGCACGCCGCTGCCGAGCACGAGCGGGGCGCGACCCCTTTCCATTTGCCTAAACACTTTAGGAAGTTTCATAATCGCTTATGGCAGAGGGGAGAAACGTCATGGCACGCGCAGGGCTGACCACCGATCGACTCGTCCGTGCGGGCGCGGAACTCGCCGACGAGGTCGGCTTCGACCAGGTGACCGTGTCGGCGCTGGCCCGGCGGTTCGACGTGAAGGTCGCGAGTCTGTACTCGCACCTGAAGAACTCCCAGGATCTGAAGACGCGGATCGCGCTCCTCGCCCTGGAGGAGCTGGCCGACCGCGCCGCCGACGCGCTCGCCGGCCGGGCCGGCAAGGACGCCCTCGTCGCGTTCGCCGACGTGTACCGCGACTACGCCCGCGCACACCCCGGCCGCTATGCGGCGACCCGCCACCCGCTGGACCCCGAGGCGGCGGCCGCGAGCGCGGGCGGCCGGCACGCGCAGATGACCCGGGCGATCCTGCGCGGCTACGACCTCGCCGAGCCCGACCAGACCCATGCCGTCCGCCTCCTCGGCAGCGTCTTCCACGGCTACGTCAGCCTGGAGACGGCCGGCGGATTCAGCCACAGTGCCCCCGGCTCGCAGGAGTCCTGGACCCGGATCCTCGACGCTCTCGATTCCCTGCTGCGCAACTGGCCCACCCCCTGACCCATCGAAACGCAGGCCGACACCATGCACACCACCCCGCTCACCCCCGACCTCGTGCGCGGCGCCCTCGATCTGGAACGCACCGCCCACGGACTGCTGCCGCACCGGCTGCCGGCCCGCGCCCGCACGCAGTGCGCCGATCCTCAGCTGGCCATGGCGGAGTCCCAGCCCTCCGGTGTACGGCTGGTCTTCCGCACCCGCGCGACCACCGTCGAGCTGGACACCCTGCCCACCAAACGGGTCTACGCCGGCGCACCGCCGCGCCCGGACGGCGTGTACGACCTGCTCGTCGACGGGCGTGCGGCCGGCAGTGGCCGGGGCGCCGGCGGCAACACGCTCACCATCGACGTGACCACCGGTACGGCCGAGCACCGGCCGGGCCCGGTCGGCACCGTGCGCTTCTCCGGACTGCCCGGCACCGTCAAGGTCGTGGAGATCTGGCTGCCGCACAACGAGACGACCGAACTCGTCGCCCTGCGCACCGACGCGCCCGTGGAAGCCGTACCGCACCAGGGCCGCAAGGTGTGGCTGCACCACGGCAGTTCCATCAGCCACGGCTCGGACGCCGCGAGCCCGAGCACCACCTGGCCGGCGCTCGCCGCGTCCCGCGGCGGGACGGAGCTGATCAATCTGGGGCTGGGCGGCAGCGCCCTGCTCGACCCCTTCACCGCTCGCGCACTGCGCGACACGCCGGCCGACCTGATCAGCGTCAAGCTCGGCATCAACGTGGTCAACACCGATCTGATGCGGCTGCGCGCGTTCGGTCCCGCCGTCCATGGCTTCCTCGACACCATCCGTGACGGGCACCCCGACACGCCGTTGCTCGTCGTCTCGCCGATCCTGTGCCCCATCCATGAGGACACGCCGGGCCCCAGCCTCCCGGACTTCTCCGCGCTGAGCGAGGGCCGACTGCGGTTCCGGGCCGCCGGGGACCCTGCGGAGAAGGCGAGCGGGAAACTCACCCTGGGAGTCATCCGGGAGGAACTGGCCCGGATCGTGCGCGAGCGGTCGGCGCAGGACCCCCGGCTGCACTACCTCGACGGCCGAGAGCTGTACGGCGAGGCCGACTTCGGCGAGCTGCCGCTGCCCGACGACCTGCACCCGGACGCCGCCGCGCACCGCCGGATCGGCGAACGGTTCGCGGCGCTGGCGTTCGCGCCCGGTGGCCCCTTCGGGGACGGCGCCGCCTGACCCGTACGGGCCGGCTCACACCAGGTGGGCGAAGACCACGAGGTTGTCCTTGTAGTCCTTCGCATCGTGGTCGTAGTCCCCCGCGCAGGTGATCAGCCGGACCTCGGGGCGCTGGGCATCGGCGTAGACGCGCTTGCTGGGGAAGTCGTCCTTGGCGAAGGTCTCGGCGTCGTCCACGACGAATGCGGCGTCGCGTCCGTCGGCGCGCTCCACGGTGAAACGGTCGCCGCGGCGCAGTTCGCCGAGGTTGGCGAAGACGGCCGGGGAGGTGGTCGTGTCGACGTGTCCGGCGATGATCGCGGTGCCCTTCTCACCCGGCGAGACGCCCTTGGCGTACCAGCCGACGAGATTGGTGTCGCCCGCCGGCGGGGGCTGGAGCTGTCCCGAGGAGCCGATGGACAGGGTGGTGAAGGGGGCGTCCACGGAGATCTTCGGGATGAGCAGACGGGTCGGTGCGGACCTGGGCAGCTCCGTGTCGGCCTGTTCCGGGTCGGTCTTCTGCGGATCGGCCTGCTGCGGGTCGGCCTTCTGCGGATCGGTCTGCCGTGGATCCACCTGCTGCGGGTCGGTCTGCCGCGGGTCGGTCTGCTGCGGGTCGGTCTGGGTGGCGGCGCTCGCGCCCGCGGCACGCGACGCCGGCGGGGAGCCGTCCGAGGTGCGGTGGCCGCCGAACACGCTGACGGCGACGAGGACGATCGCCACGCCCCACAGCGTCAGCCGCCCGCCACGGCTGGAACTCCGCCCGTCCGCCTGCGGCTCCGCGGAGGTCGGGGAGGAGGGATCTGCTGCCATCGGACACCACCTCACTAGGGGAAAGCCAGCGGGTGCGGGCCGCCGACACGGTGGGCGCGTCGGCGGCGGCCGCAGCCTCTCGATGGGGTCGTTCGGTCAGGACGCCGGCTGGCCGGCCTTCTTGCGCCGCAGCATGTACATGCCGCCAGCGCCTACGGCCAGCACGGCCAGGCCGCCCGCAGTGACACCCGGAGTGGCGAGCGCGCCGCCGCCGGTGTGCATGCCACCGCGCGGCCTCTCGTGGCCGCCGTCCCGGCCCTCGTCCCGGCCGCCGTCCCGGCCCTCGTCCCGGCCGCCGTCCCGGCCCTCGTCCCGGCCGCCGTCCCGGCCCTCGTCCTGGCCGTTGTCGTCGCCACCCGAGCCCCAGTCGTCATGGCGCAGCGTGGCGAGCGCACCGCCACCGGTGTGCACACCGCCGTGCGGCCCCTCGTGTCCGCGGCCCTTTTCGTGGCCGCCCCGGCCCTGGTCGCGGTCGCCCCAGCCGCCGTGATCGTCGCCCCGGCCATGGCCCTCATCGCGGCCCTGGTCCTGGTCCCGGCCGTGACCCTCGTCGTCGCCCCGGTCGCCGCCGCCCTCACCCCGCACCGCGGACAGCGCTCCGCCACCCGTGTGGACTCCGCCGCGCGGCCCCTCGTGTCCGCGGCCCTTGCCGTGGTTGTCGCCGTGATCATTGTCGTGACCGCGACCCGAGTCGTCGTCGCGGCCCTGGTCGTTGTCGCGGCCCTGGTCGTTGTTTCCGCCGTGGTCCTCGTCGGACCCCTGGTCGTGATCCTGGCTGTAGGCGGAGTCGTCGCGGCCTCCGTCGTCACCCGCGGAAGCGGCGAAGGCGGCACTGGGCGCGCCGAATGTCAGTGCGGCTGTGGCGGCCGCCGTGGCCAAAAGCATGCGGGCAGAACGCATAGCGATGTCCTTCCGCCGTGGCCGGGCAGCGGATCCCTCATCAGCTGGACAGACCCGGCCTCGACATGAACCACCGTCAGGGAGTGCGCAATCTCCCACCATCCGAGCCACCCAGCCGGGTCACCGCGCCACCCGTCTGCCCCAGCGATTACGCCACGCGGCGCCCCGTCCGGGCGAATCACCCGGCGCGTCGCGCCGCCCCCAGACGCTCGAGCGCCGCACGCCCCGCCCTCGCCCACCCCGGCTGCCCGCCGGGCAGACCCCGCTCGTAGGCCCTGCCGATCCCCAGCAGTGACAGGGCCCGCAGCACGGCCCAGCCCCGGGCGCGGCGAAGCGTCGCCTCGTCAGCCGTCCCGTACGACCGGAAGAACCACGGAACCGCCCCCGACGGCAACAGCAGCCACACGGCCGAGAGATCGGTCGCCGGATCACCCGCACAGACGTCCCCGAAATCGAGCACACCGGCGAGGCTGCCGTCCGCGACGACGACATTGGCCGGGTGGAGATCGCCGTGCAGCCAGACCGGTGCTCCGGTCCACTCGGGCGCCGCGAGTGCCTGCTGCCAGATGGAGCACACGTCGGACAGCTCCGCGTCGGTCAGCAGGTCCGCGACGGCCCCGAGCCGCTCCTCGAACTCGGCCGCACGGCCGGAGAGCAGTCCTCCGCGCACATCGTTGACCGGTGCCCCGGCGGGCGCGGCCCGGTGCAGCGCCGCGAGGAAGGCGGCGAGCCGGACGGCGGCATCGTCGCCGCGCGTGAGGACCGCCCTGTCGCCGGGTTCTCCCGGGACCCAGGTCACGACGGCCCACGGGCGCGGGAAGGCGGCCGAGGGCGCACCGGTGCGCACCGGTACCGGTACCAGCAGGGGCAGCCGTGGGGCGAGCACGGGCAGCCACCGCTGCTCCTTGCGCAGAAGGTCCGGGGCGCGGGGCGTGCGCGGCAGCCGTACCGCCAACTCGCCTCCCACCCGCCACAGTTGGTTGTCCCAGCCGCCCGGCACCCCACGCACCTCCAGGCCGGCGAGATCCGGGTGCTGTGCACGCAGCAGCGAGCGGACGAGGGAGTCGTCGATGTCCATGGCGTCCTTCCGGCGGGAGTCCTCGCAAACTAGCCGACCACCCGAGTCCGGTGCTTCACCGAGGCCACACGGCTGCCCGTCGGCGGCGGGCGGGAAATCCGGCCGCCACCCCTTGTTATGACTGCCGTCATAACGCAGTCTGGTGCCGACAGCACGCGACAGGTCGCAGCGGTGGGAGGAAGCGGTGGCGGACGCGATGGCGCGGGCCCTGTGGGAGCGGTACGAACCGGTGCACGACCTCGTGTACTTCGCGCCCGAGGTACGCCGCACGGCGGACGCGCTCGGGATGCGCGGCTTCTGGATGGGGTACTTCGCGCTGCGCGCCGCACCGCTCGGCGCGGTCCCGCCGTCCGTCGTGACGAGCTGCTTCTACGTCTTCCACCCCGCCCGGGTGGCCCGGGCCCTGCCGGACGCCTGGACGTACGCGGCTCCCGCCGATGTGCTGGCGGCCCGCCACGACGCTCTCGACGCGGCCATGACCGGCCTGTTCGGACCGGACACCGTCGGCTCGGCCGAGTTCGCCGAGGCCGCCGACCTCGCCTGGGAAGCGGCTGCGGCGGCGGACACCGCGGGCCGCGTACTCGCCGCTGCCAACCAGGCGCTGGAGCGCCCGGACCGCCCCACCGCGCGGCTGTGGCAGGGCCTGACGACCCTGCGCGAGCACCGGGGCGACGCGCATGTCGCGGTGCTGGTGGGTCAGGGACTCGGGCCGGTCGAGGCGATGGTGCTCAAGGCGGCCGCCGGCGAATCCGACGGGGCGTTCCTGCGGGAGACGCGCAGGTGGGAGCTGGCGGACTGGGATGCGGCCGGGGTAGGCCTGCGCGAGCGGGGTCTGCTCGATGCCGGCGGGGCGCTCACGCCGGCGGGAGCGGCCGTGCGCGCGGAGGTGGAGGCGCTGACGGACGCGGCGGCCGAACGACCGTGGACCACCCTCGGCACCGACCGCACCACGCGGCTGGCCGGCCTGCTGGATCCCCTGGCCCACATGGTCGAGTCCTCGGGCCTGCTGCCGCCGGGCAATCCGGTGGGTCTGACCCGGGGAACGTATCCACCCGTCCACTGACCGGCCCCCGGGCGGCCCGTCGGCGATCGCCCCGAGGACCGCACCCGCTCGCCCGCCGACCACCTCCCACCGAACCGGCCGGCACCGCCCCGTCCCGCAACCCGTCCGACCGGCGACCGCACCCCGGCCGACCCGTCGGGAGCTGCACCACGGAATCCCCCGACGACCGCTGACCACCGCCCGGCCCAGCCCGCCGGCGACAGCCCAGCCCACACCCCACCCGGCCGACCACCACCCCCGGCCGACCCATCGGGAACCACGCCCGACGTCCCATCCCGACGACCGCTGACCACGCTCCAGCCAGGCCGTCAGCAACAGCCCGGCCCCAGAACCCAACCTGCCCACAACCGCACCCCGGCCGACCCATCGGGAGCTGCACCACGGAATCCCCCGACGACCGCTGACCACCGCCCGGCCCAGCCCGCCGGCGACAGCCCAGCCCACACCCCACCCGGCCGACCACCACCCCCGGCCGACCCATCGGGAACACACCCGATGCCCCACCCCCGGCGACGCGCGCCCGCACCGCGGGGCGCGTCGCCGGGGGTGGGGGGCGCGCCCCGCACCGCTACCCTCTGCTCTCCGGCAGAGCCGCCGGAGCCCCGCCCGGGATTGCCGGGTCGGGGGCGCCGTACGGACAGCCGGGTGGTGCGGGTTACCAGGTCACCGGTAGCCGCTCGGGGATTCGCTTCATGAAGCCCGTGCGCCAGACCAGTTGGCCCGGGGGTACGGCCAGCGCGAGGTCCGGCAGGCGGTCGAGGAGGACCTCCAGGGCGATGCGGGCGTGTGCGCGCCCGAGTGCGGTCGCGGGACAGTAGTGGGCGCCGCCGCCGAAGGAGAGGTGGTCGGCTGTGTTGTCGCGGTGGACGTCGAAGCGGTGCGGGTCGGGGAACTTGTCCGGGTCGAGGTTCGCGCCCTCGACCAGGACGAGGACGAGTTCGCCCTGCTTCACCCCGACGTCGCCCAGCCGGACGTCCTCCAGGGCGAGACGCGGCAGGGCGTCGCCGATGGAGAGGTTGACCCGGAGCAATTCCTCCACGCCGGGGCCGATCAGGTCCGGGCGGTCGCGCAGGAGGTCACGGGCGATGGGGTGGGTGAGCAGGTAGACCAGGGCCATCGCGAGGAAGCCGGAGGTGGAGATCACGCCGGCGCCGAACATGGTGACCCCGACGGTGGCCAGCATCTCGTCGGTGAGGTGGGCGTAGTCCGGGTCCTCGCGCAGGGCAGCGAGCTCGCCCATCAGGCCGTGCGTCGCCGGGTCGTCGAGCAGGGCCGTCATCCGGGCGAGGTCCCGGTCCCAGTTGATCTTCGCACCGGTGATCGGGCACGGCGAGTTCATGAAGGCGATGTCGAGGCTGCGCAGGAAGCCCGGGGCCTCACTCTGCGGGATGCCGAGGATGCGGCAGTGCATGCCCGCCGAGTACGGCTCGCAGAAGGCAGCGCGCAGGTCGGCCGTCGGTCCGTCGGCCAGCAGCCGGTCCACCAGCCGGTGCGCCTCCCCGCGCAGCCACTCCATCAGGCCCGGCGACTTCGGGTTGAGCGCCTTCAGCACCGCCCGGCGCAGCCCGGCCCCGGTGATGTTGCCCATGTTGTTCACGACCTCGGGCGGGATCGTGAGCGCGTACTGCCGGGGGACTCCGGGCGCGGAGGTGTCCTTGAGGGAGAACCGGTCGTCCTTGAGGACCTGGGCGCACAGGTCGTACGACGACACCAGCCAGGCCTCGTCGCCGGCGATGGTCCGCACGCGCCGTACGGGGGTGGCGGCGCGCAGGTCCTCGACCTCGGCGGGAACCCTGGTGCCGTCCCAGGAGAACGGGAAGTCGAGCAGGGGCGGGTGGTCGGCGCTGGCGCCGGGAGCGGTGGTCATGCGGCGGTTCCTTCGAGGGCGGCGGCGGGGGTGACGATGGCGTGGCCCTGGTTGCGGGAGGCGCGCAGGCCGGCGCCGCGGGAGTACAACAGCTCGGCCATCGGCAGCAGTTGGTGGTAGCAGTTGAGCGAGGAGGGCACCTTGAGGATGGCGGGGGTGTCCAGGAACAGCGGCGCCTCGGCGCACACGTACTCCAGGCACACGGCCCGCTGCCGCTCGGTCAGTGTCTCGCCACGCGCACTGAGGAAACGATTCACCAGGGCGTCGCAGACGCCCCGGAAGGCCCCGTCGGAGGCCAGGCGCGCCTGGAGCTGCCGGTGGATGTCCTGGTAGGCGGGGTTGGTGCGGAACTCGGACATCGGGTGCCAGTCCATCCGCAGGCCCTCCGGGTCGGCCGCCGACACCGCGTCACGGACCTTGGCGCGCACCCCGCGCAGGTTCTTCACCGCCTTGCGCCGGGCCTCGTCCGGTGGATAGCCGGACGCCTCGTACATCTCGGCGACGTACAGGTCGGTATAGACGAAGTCGACCCTGTCGAAGTGGTCCAGTCCCCAGCGGGCGAGGTCGTGCAGGCGGCGGGCGGAGAAATAGCTGTTGCCCGGGGACACACCGATCACGGCGTGCGCACCCTCGCCCAGGATGACCTTGCAGTGGGAGGTGTACGGCTGGACTTCGAAGACGTCGGCCATCAGCACGGATGCTGTGGTCAAGGGGGATATCCTCCGCCGCGCGCTAGTCCCGGCGGGGCCCTGTGCCCCTGGTGTGGCGACGCGGCGCCCTCACGCTAGCGGTACGGAATCAGCACGGGTAGTTACCGCCTGGGTTTGGCTGAAAACAGTCGTATCAATGGTCGAAGTCGCCTACCACCGGCCTCTGTTGCGGGACGTACGCTGGGGCCGTGGTCGACCGACACGAGGATCGCGAGGATCCGGGGCAGGTGGCGTCCCGGCTCACCGGACGCCCGGTCACCGGCGCACGGGCGGTCTCCGGATCGCCGGCCGAGGTGACCCTGGACGGCGGCACGCCCGTGATGGTCAAGCGGGGTGACGCTCCGGGGGCGGTACGCGCGGAGGTGGCGGGCCTGCGCTGGCTGGCCGCGGCGGACGCGGTCCGGGTGCCGGCGGTACTCGGTCACGACGAACGCTGGATGGTGACGGAGCGGGTGCCCACGGGGCGGCCGGACCCTCAGGCGGCGCATCGTTTCGGCCAGGCCCTGGCCGCCCTGCACGCCGCGGGTGCTTCGGATTTCGGAGCTCCGCCGCCCGGCGGCCCCGTGGACGCGTTCATCGGCCTCGCGCCCATGCGCAACACGCCGGGCACCGACTGGCCCGGCTGGTACGCGGAGCACCGGGTGCTGCCGTATGTGCGCGGCGCGGTCGACCGAGGCACGCTCCGCCCGGGCGAGGCGGCCGTGTTCGAGCGGGTCTGCGCGCGACTGCCCGACCTGGCGGGACCCGCCGAGCCGCCCGCGCGGCTGCACGGGGACCTGTGGAACGGCAACGTGCTGTGGGGCGCCGACGGCGAGGTCCGGCTCATCGACCCGGCCGCGCACGGCGGGCACCGGGAGACGGACCTGGCGATGCTCCAGCTCTTCGGCTGCCCCCACCTGGACCGGGTGTTCGCGGGGTACGAGGAGACGGCACCGCTCGCGCCCGGCCGACGCGACCGAGTGGCCGTGCACCAGCTGTTCCCGCTGCTGGTCCACGCCGTGCTCTTCGGACGCGGGTACGCCGAGCAGGCTCTGACGGTGGCGCGGACCGCGCTGTCGCTCGCGGGGTGACCACCCTTTTCCGTCGCGGCGACGCAACGTCTTGGGCTTCATCGGCGTCATCGGCCATGCAGGCACGCCGTCCTGCGGTGCTTTTGTCCCCCCTCCGACCTGCGGTTACTCAGCGTGAGGAAACCAATCACCCGTTCGATTCGTATAAGGACGTGAAAGCCTAATCAGGGAGAGACCATGCAACCGTTCACGCTCAACTACGCGCGCCCCGCTGTGCAGTTGGACGTCACCACTCCGTACGCGTACGACTCCGGACTGCAGTTGAACGTCCTCCCGGACGGGCGGATCGCCGCCACCGACCACGCGACCCTGAGGGCGCTGGGGACCACGACCTCGACGGCGGGTTCCAAGACGCACTTCGACGACTGAACGCGGGCCGTGGAAGATGACCGTGCTCATTCTGACCAGTGAAGAGGACGTGACGGCGGACATGGTGGTCCTCCGGCTGGGCGAGGCCGGTGTGCCCGTCGTCCGGCTCGACCCCGCCGATCTGACCAACGGGGTGGCGCTGTCGGGCGAGTACGTGCGGGGCGCCTGCCGCGGGCATCTGTCCGTCGGCGGGCGTCTGGTGAGCATGGGCGGCCTGCGCTCCGTCTGGGTGCGCAGGCCCGGCGACGCCGCCGCCCGCGCCGCCCAGCCGTCGGCCTGGCTGACGGAGGAGTCGTCGCAGGCGCTGTACGGCATGCTGCGCACGACCGGCGCGCGCTGGATGAACCATCCGGACGCGGCCCGCCGCGCCCGCCACAAGCCCTGGCAGCTGCATCTCGCCCAGGACAGCGGCCTCGCGGTGCCGGCCACGCTGATCACCACGTTCCCGCAGGCGGCCCGGGAGTTCGCGGAGCGCTTCCCGGATCTGGTGGTCAAGCCGGTGTCCGGCGCGCATCCGCAGGAGCCGCCGCGCGCGGTGCCGACCAGCCGCGTCGCACCGGACACCGACTTCTCGGCGGTGGCCTTCGGCCCGACGCTGCTGCAGCGGCGGATCGCCAAACGGGCCGACATCCGGCTCACCGTCGTCGGCGACACGCTCCTGGCCGCGCGCAAGCCCGCCGACTTGGACGCCCACCCGGACGACGTGGACGTCCGCTTCGCCCCGTCGGTCTCTCCCTGGCTCCCGGCGGATGTGCACCCGCGCGTCGCCGAGGGCGTACGGCGGTACATGAGGGGCGCGGAACTGGCCTACGGCGCATTCGACTTCGCCGAGGACGCCGACGGGATCTGGTGGTTCCTGGAGTGCAACCAGTCGGGTCAGTTCGGGTTCGTCGAGATGGACACAGGTCAGCCCATCGCCGCCACGATCGCCCAGTGGCTTGCCGCGGACGGGGCTGCGGACGGCAGGTGTGGGCAGGGCGGCCGGAGCGCAGCATCTTGAGGGTGCGGGGATCGGCTCGGAGAAAGGAACGCCACATGCGTATCGGACTGCTGGGGACGGGCCCATGGGCCCGGGCGGCGTACGCCCCCGCTCTCGCCGGGCACCCCGGCGTGGAGTTCGCCGGGGTGTGGGGCCGCCGCCCGGAGGCCGTCACCGCGCTGGCCGAGAAGTACGACGTCCCCGCATACGACGACGTGGACGCGCTGCTGGCCGGCGTGGACGCCGTCGCCGTGGCCCTGCCGCCGTCCGTGCAGGCCGAGTTGGCGGTGCGGGCGGCCCGGGCGGGCCGTCATCTGCTGCTGGACAAGCCGCTCGCGGTGTCGGTGGCCGAGGGGCGGGCCGTGGTGGACGCGGTCGAGCGGGCCGGGGTGGCCTCGGTGGTCTTCTTCACCGCGCGCTTCCAGAAGGAGCCGGACGCCTGGATCGAGGAACAGGCGGCCGTGGCTGGCTGGTTCACGGCACGCGCACAGTGGCTGGGCGCCGTGTTCACCTCCGACAGCCCGTTCGCGGCCTCGCCGTGGCGCCGCGAGAAGGGCGCGCTGTGGGACGTCGGCCCGCACGCCCTGTCGGTGCTGCTGCCGATCCTCGGCGACGTACGGCAGGTGGTGGCGGCGGCGCACGGTCCGGCGGACACCGTGCATCTGGTCCTCGACCATGCCACCGGCGCGTCGAGCACGCTCACGCTGAGCCTGACGGCGCCGCCGGCGGCGGCCGGAGCCGATGTGGAACTGCGCGGCGAGGCAGGCGTGGCGCTGATGCCGGGGAGTTCCGAGGGGGCGGTCCCCGCGCTCGCCCGCGCCACCGACGTCCTGCTCACGGCCGCCCGCACGGGCCGTCCCCATGCCTGCGACGCCGCGTTCGGCCTCCGTGTCACCGAGATCCTGGCGACGGCGCAGGCCCGGCTGGCGGACGGCAGGGATCCGAGCCCGACCGACTGACCGGTGACGGGGGCCGACGGACGCCCGGTGCCCCGTGCCCCGTTGCCGATCGCC
This sequence comes from Streptomyces sp. NPDC001153, assembly GCF_053598315.1. NCBI lineage: Bacteria > Bacillati > Actinomycetota > Actinomycetes > Kitasatosporales > Streptomycetaceae > Streptomyces > Streptomyces sp. NPDC001153. The sequence continues at coordinate 52,553 of NZ_JBSFJZ010000025.1, read as the reverse complement.
CGGCAACGGCGGCGGTGGCGGCGCCGTCGGCCGTGGACACCGGCGCTCGGGGTGAGACGCATGGCTCCGGCTCGCCCCGAGGCCCGAAGCCGGGACCTCAGGCGCCGATGATGTCCGTGAAGCCGTGCCCGGCGATCTCCTCTCCCGCGAGCGTGCCGGTCACCTGGCAGGCACCGGTGTAGGCGCCCTGCGTGGCGAACAGCTCACGACGTGTGATGTCGAGGGACGCGTCAAGGCTCGGAACGGTCAGCACCCAGTGCCCGTCCCGGTCGGTTCGCCGGGCCTGGGTGATCAGGTGTGAGCCGTCCGGGCCGAGCTCGGTGAGCCAGCAGGTGCCGTCTCCCACCCCGTCCCAGACGCTCATGTAACGGCCGGCGCCGAGGTCGAGTCCGAGCCAGGTGAACCGTGGTGCCTCGGTGGCCCCGGAAACCCACTGGCGGTCGAACCAGGTGCGTCCGCCGACCTGGTGGGTGACCCCCTCCACGGTGATGGTTCCCGACGTGGTCAGACCGGGCAGCGCGTACTGCCCCGTCGTCCCGCCGAAGAAGGGGAACACCCCGGCGCCGCCGTTGTAGAGCACGGGGCCCTCGCGCCGAAGGGTGAGCCGGATCGAGGCGGCGTCCGTGGCACCGGCTGTCTCCAGCTCGTCCAGGTCCCCGCTCAGGCTCAGGATCGACGTCTGCACGTCGAGCGAGTCCGCCGACACCGTCACGCCGCCCGTAGCCTCGATCACGTGCTTGTCGCCGGTGCGGCCGTCCGGTTCCTGGAGCAGCGCGACCGTGCTGAGACAGGCGCCGTTCATCTCCATGGCGTGGATCTTCACCCAGAAGACCTTCTCGTGGTCGTGCAGTCTGGCGCTGAACCACCAGGAGTCGGCGTCGACGGTCGCGCTCGCGGCGAGTCCGCCGGCGGCGTCGATCAGTGTGGGGCGGGTCGTGGTCATGCAAACTCCTGTCACCGGGAGGCCGTTGACGGCCGGTCTCCTTGATCAACAGTAGAACGTCCGGTGAACACGCCCGCCGGCCATGGCAAGCCCGCCTCGCCGGTCACCACCGACGCCCGGCAGGTCACCCGCCGCCGGCAGCCCGGCCGGTCCAGAAGTTGATGCGCTCCCGTACGACGGGATAGCCGGCCCGGCTGAAGTGCGCGGCCATGGGGAAATTGGTCCGGTCGGTGGCGGCGGCGATGAAGTCGGCGCCCTGGGCCGCCAGGAAGTGGGTGCATTCACTGAGCAGGTCGTAGGCGTAGCCGTGGCCCCGTTGTTCCGGCACGACGCCGATGAAACCGACGCAGGGGCCGGACGGGTTGCGGGCGGGGATGTGGATGCCGACCGGCTCGCCCTCGGCGGTGCGGGCGGTCCGCCACCAGGCGCGTGGGGACGGAAACCAGTGGAAGAGGTCCAGTTCCTGCTGTGCGGCCAGGTCCGGACCGCCCTGTTCGAGGGCCCGGCGGGCGTGGGCGTCGAGGGTGACCGAGTGGATGCGGCGCAGCAGGTCGTGGAACACGGCGTCGTCCGGCTCGGCGGCATGCACGAGGCGGCCGGGGCGCTCGGGCAGGCCCCGGTCCGGGGTCCAGCGGTACAGGAAGCGCTCCACCAGGGGCGTGTAGCCGGCCGCGCGCGCGGCGGCGGCCCGCGTGCCCAGGGCGGCCCGCAGCCGGGGGTCGGCGCGCCAGCCGGAGGGCAGGTCGAGTTCGAGTTCGCCGGTCTGCCAGGGCGCCGTCCGCAGGAGTTCGGCCCCGGCCTCCTCCTCGCCCTCGGCAACGTCGAGCCAGTTGATCAGGAGCGGCTCGGGGTCCTCGGGCCGGCTCCACCAGGCGGCGCGGGCCACGGTGCGGCCGTCCCGTACGGCGATGCGCTGCCAGTCGGGGCGGAAGCGGGTGTTCCGGTGCTTGTCACGGAACGCCAGCGGGTCGGGCATGGTGTCGAAAAGGTGCGCGGTGCTCTCGTCGAGCGCGCGGATGACCAGGGTGGTCATGGAATCCTCCGGGATGCGTGCCGCCGCACGGCGGCGGGGACGCGCTCCCGGTCAGGCGCGGCACACCCGGGTGACGGGGAGGCGGGAGCGCAGGATGACAGTGGCCATGACGCTCGCCTCCTTCCGTCCGTCTCGGGCGTGCCGGCTCAGGCTACGCGGGCAGCACGCGGGGGTCCATCGCTTTTCGCCGGCCGCGGCGGGGGCGAGGGGCTGGTGTCCGCCACGGGAAGCCCGGGTGCGGAGGGCGGCGTAGCTTGGGGTTGTGAGATCGGTGCGCGGCGGGTCATCGCATCGGGACCTTGGAGATCGCGGCTGGTTGCGGGGCGCGCCGCCGCCGTGGTGGGTTCGGGTGCTGCCCGTGGTGCTGCTCGTGGGCGTCACCGTGGCCACGGTGTCCACTCCCGCCGCGCGGGACTCCGGTTTCGTGCTGGGGGCGATCCCGCCGCTGGCCGTCCTGTCGTACGGCCCGCTGGCCACCGCGTTCCTCGGCGCCGGAGTGGTCGTGGTGCTGAACATCCCCGCCACCCATCTCAACCGCCCCGGCAACACCGACCTGCTCACCATCGTGTTCGTGGCCGTGCTGAGTGTGTTCGTGTCGTATGTGCGCAGCCGCCGGGACGCCCAGCTGGACACGGAGCGGGCGATCGGCGAGGCCGTGCAGCGGGCCGTGATGCCGCTGCTGCCGGAGCGGGTCGGTGGCGTGGGCTGCGTGGGCTTCTACCGCGCCGCGCAGGACGGGACGCTGGTGGGCGGGGACTTCTTCGACGTGCGGCACGGGCCGTACGGGGTGCGCGCGGTGATGGGCGACGTGCAGGGGCACGGGCTGTCGGCGGTCGCGACGGTGGTGTCGCTGCTGGGCGCGTTCCGCGAGGCGGTGCTGGACGAGCCGGACCTGGAGTCGGTCGCCGCGCGGATGGACCGCAGGCTGGCGGTGGACTCGGCGGACGTACGGCACCCGGAGCTGTTCGCCACCGGGGTGCTGCTGGAGTTCTCCCCCGACGGGCGTGCCGTACGGGTGGTGGCCTGCGGTCATCCGGCGCCCGTGCTGCTGCACGAGGGGGCCGCCCTGGAGGTGACGGTCGTGCCGGGACCGCCGCTGGGAATCGGGCTGGTCGGCGTCGGCCCGCCGAAGGAGGTCACCGTGACGCTCGGGCCGGGCGACCGGCTGTTCCTGGCCTCCGACGGGGTGTGGGAGGCGCGGGACGCCGACGGCGCCTTCTACCCGCTGCCCGCGCGGCTCGCCGCCCTGACCGGCACGGCCTCCGCCGAGCTGCCCGGGGCGGTGTGGACGGAGCTCGTGCGGCACCAGTACGAGATCCGGGACGACGTCACCATGCTGGTGCTGGCACCCGCGCCACCGGCCGCCTGACCGCTCCGCCGGTCAGCCCACGTCCCACAGGAAGCGGTGGGTGTGGATGCCGAAGTAGGGGAAGGACTGGATCTCGCGGACGCCCTCCAGGGGCCGTACCACGTCGTTGACGAAGTCCAGCAGGGCCTTCGGGCCGGGGGCGACCACCTCGGCGAACAGATCGAATCCACCCGAGGTCAGCACCGAGTAGACGACCTCCGGGCGTTCGGCGAGGGCGTCGGCGACGGCGCGGGGGTCGCCGTCGACGCCGATGCCGAGCAGGGCCATGGCCTGTCCGCCCATGGCCATCGGGTCGGTGACCCCGACCACCTGGACGGCCTTGGAGTCCAGCAGGCGCTGCAGCCGCTGCCGCGCCGCCGAGGCGGACAGGCCGACCTTCGGGCCGAGGTCGGCGTAGGCGATACGGCCGTCGGTCTGCAGCTCGCGCAGGATGGCCCGGTCGATCTCGTCCACGCGTGTCCTTTCAGTGCGGTCCGGCCGCGGCTCTCAGCCCGCCAGTTCGGCGAGGGCGGCGGCGAAGAGCTCGGTGTGGGTGTCGACGTCCTGCTCGGTGGTGTCCGGGCACATGAGCGCCATGTTGTGGAACGGGGTCAGCAGGATGCCCCGGTTGGCGAGGTAGAGGTGCAGGAAGTCCTCCAGCTCCGGGTCGGAGACGGCCGCGGACTCGCTGCCGGTGCGCGGTGCCGGGCTGGTGAAACGGTACTCGGTGCGGGCGCCGATCCGGCTCACGGACCACGGCAGCCGGTGGGTCGCGACGCCTGCCCGGACACCCGCCTCGAAGCGCTCGGAGAGCTTGGCCATCCGGGCGAACGCCTCGTCGGTGAGGACGTGTTCGAGGGTGGCCCGCATCGCGGCGACCGACAGCGCGTTGCCCGCGAGGGTGCCGCCGACGCCGCCCATGTCGACGAGGTCCAGGTCGGTGCGGGCCAGCAGCCGCTCGGCGAGTTCGGCGGACAGCCCGTAGGCGCCGGCCGGGATGCCGCCGCCGATGGCCTTGCCGATGGTCAGCAGATCGGGTTCCAGGTCCCATGCCGCGGTGCAGCCGCCGGGTCCGGCGGAGAAGGTGTGGGTCTCGTCGTTGATCAGCAGGCTGCCGTACCGCCTGGTCAGCTCGCGTACGCCGGCGAGGAAGCCGGGATCGGGCAGAACGATGCCGATGTTGGTGAGAGCGGGCTCCATCAGGACGGCGGCGACGTCACCATGGGCCAGTTCGCGCTCCAGGCCGACGAGGTCGTTGAACTCCGCCACCCGGCTGGTCAGCGTCACCTCGCACGGGGCGCCGACGTTGCCGGGGCGAGCGGTGCCCGTGCCGTCCGGGCCGACGACGATCAGGGACTCGTCGACGCTGCCGTGGTAGCAGTAGCTGTTCACGAGGATCTTGGGGCGCCCGGTGACGGCCCGGGCGAGCCGGATCGCCCAGCGGTTGGCGTCGGTCGCGGTGAGCGAGAAGCTCCAGCGCGCCAGACCGAACCGGCGGGTCAGCTCGGCGCCGACCCACTCCGCGTCCTCCGTCGGCAGCATCGCCGTGGCCCCGCCCAGCTCGGCGAACCGGCGCTGTACGGCCTCGGTGACCGGGGCGGGTGAGTGGCCGGCCATCGCGCCGGTGTCGCCGAGGCAGAAGTCGATGTACTCGTGCCCGTCCACATCGGTGACCCGGGCGCCGCGCGCACCGGCCAGATAGCGGGGAAAGGCACCGGCCGTCTTGTTCATCCAGGTCATCGGCACCCGGCCGAAGAGGTGGTCGGCGCCCGCGTAGGCCGCACGGGAGCGCGGGCCCAGGCGCTCGGCCTCGGCGCTCTCGCGGGCCAGGAGGGCGTGCAGGCGCGTGCGGTCCATGGAGTACCTCACTGGAGACGGTGACGAATGGCGCGACCATACGACTGAAACAGCAATGTGCTCAATACTGGACGCACGATTCGATCGTCAGCACGACTGAATCAAGCGCCCGCCTGTAACACGATCCCCGCGCGGGTGACGCATCCCCCTCCTCCAACTGACGAACCCATAGCCGGAGTTCGAACATCCCCGTACAAACGCCAGGCCGCGCCACCCCTTCCGCCACGTAGAAATATCTACGAGCATGCATATGCCGAGGGCAGGCGGACGAGGACACCCGGAGCAGTGCATGACGAACACGATGTGGATGCGGGGCGTGGAATGGCTGGCCGCCGCGGCGGCGGACCCGCGCTCCTGCAAATGGGAGTGGGATCACGGCGAGGGCGTCGCACTGCTGGAGGCGGGCCGTTTCTGGGACGTGCTGAGCGTCCCGGAGCGGCTGGGCCTGCTCACCCTCGACCAGCTGTGGCGGCCCGGGCTGCCCGTGCCGGGGCCGACACTGGTCGACACGGCGGCGGGCCGGGTCGGGTTCTTCCTGCCGCCGGACCCCTCCGGGGGCTGGGTGGGAGCCGGTCTGCGGTACGCGACCAAGGGCGCCTGGGTCGCCGTACCGCCGCCGTACCGGCCCGCGCGTTTCCTGGAATGGCTCGTACCGCCGGACGGCTCCGGCGCGCTCCACTCGCCCGGCGACCTGGAGGAGGCGCTGCGGCAGGCCAACGGCACCCTCGCCGTCCTCTCGCCGCTGCGCGGGCAGTGACGGTTCAGGCGCGCTCGGGCGCAGGTCGCGCACCCGGGCCGGCCCCGGGGAGTACGGCCGACAGCGCGTCGGGGTCCGCGGGCACCGTGCGTCCCTGCGCGCGCCATTCCGCGACGAGGCCGGCGTAGATCGGCTCCGGGGCTTGGTCCGCCCGTGGCGGCCGGCCCGCCCGGCGCCTGCGGTCCCGCCGTTCGATCCGGTCCAGCCGGTCCAAGAGGTGTGCCGGGTCCAAGCGGTTCATGCCGGGGCAACGCCCGTGGTGCGCTGCCGGTACGGCCCGCCGCGCAGGCTCACCGGCTCGGGTGAGGCCGTCGCTCGAACGAGGTCTTCCGCCTGTCGGACAAGCATTCCGCCGCGAGGCCTGCCTCCCGTCGGACAAGCATCCCGTCGGCAGGCGGCGAGCGGGGCGGCCGCCCCTTCGCCCGGCGGGCGGGGCGGAGAGGGCGCTCCTATGCTGGGAGAGCCAGGGCTTCGGCGTCCCGCTCATCGCACGGTGACCCCTCTCGTGCCTGGAGTCAGCCCATGCCGCGTACGTCCGCACGCCTGCTGAGGGGGGCCGCGGTCGCCGTCACGGTGGCGACGCTGTCGGCACCGGTCGCCGCCGCGCCCGTACGGGCGTTCCCGGCCTCGGCGCCGGCCGCCCTCTCCACCGACACGCCCGGCCCGGCCCCCTCGGCAGGGGCCGTCCGTGACCTCACCCCCGCAGTGGCACGCCGACTGGACGCCGCCGTGGGCAGGGTGATGCGCGAGGCGAACATCCCCGGCGTGACCGTCGGCATCTGGACGCCGGGACAGCCCAGTTACGTCCGCTCCTTCGGGGTGGCCGACAAGAAAACCGGCCAGAGGATGGCGCCGGACCTCTACATGCGGATCGGCAGCGAGACCAAGACGTTCACCGTGACGGCGCTGCTGCAGCTGGTGGACCGGAAGAAGGTGGGTCTGGACGATCCGATCGGCACGTACATCGACGGTGTGCCCAACGGCGACCGGATCACATTGCGTCAGCTGGCCGGCATGCGCAGCGGACTGTTCAACTACTCCGAGGATCCGGGTTTCGACAAGGCGCTCACCTCGGATCCGCAACGGCCCTTCACGCCCCGGCAGTTGCTCGCCTACTCCTTCAGGCATCCGGTGCTGTTCCAGCCGGGGCGGAAGTTCTCCTACTGCAACACCAACCTGATCCTGCTCGGTCTGGTGGTGGAGAAGGAGAGCGGGCAGCACCTCGGGGACTACATCAGGCAGCACGTTCTCGCTCCGGCAGGCATGCAGCACACGCTCTTCCCGGCCGGCGGCGAGTTCCCCGCCCCGCACGCGCAGGGCTACACCCGGCAGACGGCGAACGGCAGGGAAGCCGACGCGGCCGACTGGAACCCGTCCTGGGGCTGGGCCGCCGGCGCGATGATCTCGACCCTGCGGGACCTGCGCACCTGGGCGCCCACGGTCGCCAGGGGCCGGTTCCCGGACGGCACGCGCATGGTCAGTACCGCGACGCAGCAGCAGCGGCTGACCACACCGCCGGCGGGCGCGACGAAGGGCGCCGGATACGGCCTGGGCATCTTCGACGTGCAGGGATGGATCGGCCACAACGGCTCCCTGCCGGGGTACGAGACGGTGGCCGTCTACCTGCCGTCGACCCGGACGACACTGGTCGCACTCCTGAACACCGACACCGGCTACCGGTCCCAGGAGCCGAGCACCGTCCTGGTCGAAGCGATCACGAAGATCATCTCCCCGGCGCACGTCTACAATCTGCCGGTCACGCACACCGGTTGAGGCGGCACGCGCCGCGGGCATCGCCCGCAGGGGACACGGTCCGGTTCGGGCGCCGGAGCCGTACGCGGGGCCGCGACCGGTCCCCCGTTCCGGTCGTGCCCCGCGGACTGCGGAAAAGGTACGCGCCCTGCCAAACACGGGGTAGTGCACGCGTGCCCGGCAGGGCCCGCACGGGACTCACCGGTGCACAGACGAGTCCGGTTGGTCCGGGTTCGGCCCGCCGGGACCGGGTACACCGAGGTCGGGCACGGACAGCTCACCGGTGACGAGCTGGGCGAGGACGACCTCGTACAGGTCGGTGCCGCCTGCCGTCAGCCGGCGTTCCAGGACGGGTTCGGCGGCCCGGACGTGTTCGCGCACGGTCTGGGCGTGTACGCCGAGCACATGGGCGGCGCGTTCGGCGTGCGCGTCGGCGCCGGTCCAGGCGCGCAGGGTGCCGCGCAGGTCCCGGCCGTCCTCGTCGAGGCGGCCGAGCAGCCCCTCCGCCCAGGAGCGCAGCGCGCTCGTGCCGAGCAGCTCGGTGAGCCGGGTCCGCGCCGTCGGACCGGGTGCGCCGCCGGAGGGGTCGTACGGACCGTGTGCCGCCTCGGTGTTGAGGGCGGCGTGGACCACGGCCCGGACGGGCAGCCGGGAGAGGTCGGCGCCGAGCAGCGCGGCGACCCGGTCCATCCGGGCGCGGACGGTGTTGCGGCTGACGCCGAGCACCTTGGCCGCGTTCACGGCGGTGAACTCCAGGCCCAGCCGCGTGGTGGCGAGCAGTTCGGCGCGCACGTGGTGCGGCAGCGGGTCGAGCGGGCGCAGTACGGCGGCGGCCCAGGCCCGCAGCGCCGTGGGGTCCATGAGCTGTGCGGGGCGGGTGCGGGCGGCGTAGACGGCGTACCGGTCGGACCGGAAGCGGGCCACGGCGAGGGCGGTGACGGCCTGCCCGTAGGCGGTGGCGGTCAGGGCGAGGCCCTGCCGGGGGCTGCCGCCGAGGAAGGTGCCGCGCCGGTCGGCGACGAGGGACCGCAGCCGCTCCCCCACCTCGGCGGACGGGCCGACGACGATGACGTGTTCGTCCACCGCGGGGCAGCGCACGACCAGCGCCCGGCCCTCGGTGGCGTCCACGCACGCGTCGGCGAGCCGGTCGCGTTCCACGGCGGTGCCCTCGAGGACGTAGACCCGGGCGGTGTCCTGTTCCAGCAGGCCCGGCCACAGCCCGGCGGCGACCCGGCGGGCGGAGACGGTGTCCTCCACCATGAGCAGTTGCAGGATCGCCAGCCGCAGATCGGCCGTGGCCCGCCGCAGCCGCCGCCCGGACTCGGCCGACTCCCGTTCCCTGAGCAGGAGTTCCAGTACGCCGACGGTGTGGCCGAGGATCTCGGTGGTGCGCCGGTCGAAGGGCTCCGGGCGGGCCACGGCCAGGACGGCCCCCGCCGCGGGGCCGGGCCCCGGATGGCGTATGCCGACCAGCCGCACATGCCGTGCCCCGTCGTCGAGGGACGCGGCGCAGACCCGGCCGGCGAGGATGTCGGCGAGCACGGCGGGGTCGAGCGACAGGCGCTCACCGGCGAGCAGGCCACCGCTGCCGTCCTGGAGGCACACCGAGGCCCGCACGGTCCGGGCGAGCCAGTCGACGAGCCGGCGCGGATCGCGTCCGGCGGGCCGCAGCTGGTCCAGCAGCTCCTGCGCCCAGCCACTGTCCGCGCCGTACGGCTGCGGGAACGCGGGGCCCTCGTCCGGTCGGACGGCCACGTCCTGCTCTCCTCACCTCCGTGTTGACCTGGGCTTACGCATCCGTACGTTACCGGAGGCGCCGGTGCTCCCGCGCCGGACACGGCTCCGCCGGCGGCCCGGGGGGGATGGGACGCCGGCGGAGATGTCGCGGTCCGGGGCGGGGGGGGATGCCTCGGACTGCTCATGGCTCGCATGCCCCGGAATCCGCGAACTACACAACGATCTCGCCCGCGAGCCGACGGTGCGCGCCGACCGGCCGCCGGCGCATTAGGCTCGGTGAATGGCGAAGTACTTCGACGTGCACCCCGAGAACCCGCAGCCGCGCAGCATCGCCCAGATCGCCGACGCGGTGCGTTCGGAAGCACTCATCGCATACCCGACCGACTCGTGTTACGCACTGGGCTGCCGGCTGGGCAGCCGGGACGGCATGGACCGGATCCGCTCCATCCGTCATCTGGACGAACGGCATCACTTCACCCTGATGTGCCGGGACTTCGCGCAGCTCGGCCAGTTCGTGCGGGTGGACAACGACGTCTTCCGGGCCGTGAAGGCGTCCACGCCCGGCAGCTACACCTTCATCCTCCCGGCCACGCGCGAGGTGCCGCGCAAACTGCTGCACCCGAGGAAGAAGACCGTGGGCGTGCGCATCCCCGACCATGTGGTCACCCAGGCGCTGCTGGCGGAGCTGGGCGAGCCGCTGCTGTCCAGCACGCTGCTGCTGCCGGACGAGAATGAGCCGCTGACGCAGGGCTGGGAGATCAAGGACCGGCTCGACCACGCGGTGGACGCGGTGGTCGACTCGGGCGACTGCGGCACCGAGCCGACGACGGTCGTGGACTTCTCCAGCGGGGAGGCGGAGATCGTACGGCGGGGCGCAGGGGACACCAGCCGCTTCGAATGAGGGCGTGACGCTCCCGGTAGCCGGGTCCGGCACGTGGAAGGCCTGCCCGGCGCCCGGCACGGGCGCGGTAGGCCGGTCCGCCGTTTGTATTGACATGCACGCGCCCTGGTACGAGTCTGAGAGCGCTCTCAGAACAGGTACGGACCAATGTCCGTACGACCCCGACCCCACACGGAGGCAAGAGAGTGCCGCATCAACTCACCCGCCCCGCGCTGCCCCTGGCCGCCGCCGCGGCCCTGGTCGGCGGGGTGCTCGCCCTCGGCGCCCCGGACCACGCCGGTGCCGCGGTGCCGGACACCGTCCCGCTGAAGATCACCAACAACTCGGGCCGCTCCGCACCGGTCTACGTCTACGACCTCGGCACCCAGCTGTCCTCCGGACAGCAGGGCTGGGCCGACGCGAACGGAGGCTTCCACGCCTGGCCGGCGGGCGGCAACCCGCCGACACCCGCCCCGGACGCGGCGATCGCCGGCCCGGCCCCCGGACAGTCCACGACCATCCGGATACCGAAGTTCTCCGGCCGGATCTACTTCTCCTACGGCCAGAAGCTCGACTTCCGGCTGACCACCGGCGGCCTGGTGCAGCCGGCCGTGCAGAACCCGTCCGACCCCAACCGGAACATCCTGTTCAACTGGTCCGAGTACACCCTCAACGACTCCGGGCTGTGGCTGAACAGCACCCAGGTGGACATGTTCTCGGCGCCGTACGCGGTCGGTGTACAGCGTTCCGACGGCAGCGTGAGCTTCACCGGGCACCTGAAGTCCGGTGGCTACACCGGCTTCTTCGACGCGCTGCGCAGCCGGTCGGGCGGCTGGCCCGGCCTGATCCAGACCCGCTCCGACGGCACGGTGCTGCGCGCTCTGTCGCCGCTGTACGGCGTGGAGACCGGGGCCCTGCCGGCGAGCGTGATGGACGACTACGTCAACCGGGTCTGGCAGAAGTACACGACGTCGACGCTGACCGTCACGCCGTTCGCCGACCAGCCGGGCACCAAGTACTACGGCCGGGTCTCGGGCGACGTCATGAACTTCACCAACGCCTCCGGTGCGGTGGTCACCAGCTTCCGGAAGCCGGACGCGGACAGCGTCTTCGGCTGCCACAAGCTGCTCGACGCGCCCAACGACAATGTGCGGGGCCCCATCTCCCGTACTCTGTGCGCCGGTTTCAACCGCTCGACCCTGCTGGTCAACCCGAACCAGCCGGACACCTCGACGGCCGCCTTCTACCAGGACGCGGTGACGAACCAGTACGCGCGTGCGGTGCATGCGCAGATGGCCGACGGCAAGGCCTATGCCTTCGCCTTCGACGACGTCGGCAACCAGGAGTCCCTGGTCCACGACGGCAGCCCGCAGCAGGCGTATCTGACGCTGGATCCGCTGAGCTGACGTGCCACGGCCCCGCACCACTCGGGGACGCTGTTGGTTTATTCGGGGCCTGGTCCTACTTCGCCCTGTCGAGGATGAGCTCGGCGGGGCGAAGTGCTGCGAAGTGGCTGGTGCGGGTGCGTGCCCGGGGCGTCTTGGTGAGGTGGGCATCGATGCGGGCGAGGTTGATCGCAGCGCCGGTGAGCTGGTGCTGAAGACTGGTCTTGGCCAGCCCGCGGTAGCGGGATCTGCGCACGCCGCAGCGTTGGACGGCCTGGGACATGGTGCCTTCGACGCCCGCCCGGACCTTGTAGCGCTCCTTCCAGGCGTCGGTCTGCTGTTCGGTCCTGGCAGCCTGGAGCGCGTGGTGCTCGTCGTGGCGGCGTAGTCGCAGTTCGCGGGGCCGTTTGATGTTGGGCGTGTTGATGCACGCCTGCCGCATGGTGCAGGGGCGGCAGTCACTGGCCGAGAACACCACCCGCAGCACCGGCTGGCCGCGTTGGGAGAGCCTTTCGCTCCAGGTGGTGCTGGTGCGGCCGCCGGGACAGGTGGCCTGCTGGTGGTCCCAGTCGATGGTGAAGGCGTCCTGAGCGAAGCCGCCTTCGGCGCTGGTCTGGGCGCTGTTGTTGGCCTGGATGGGGCCGTGCAGGGCGATGCCGTGGTCGCGCCGGGCGCTGACCAGGGCGGGGGCGGTGGGGTAGCCGGCGTCCACCCAGTGTTCGGCGGGCAGGCAGTCACGGGCCGCGAGCTGGTGGTGGATGGTCTCGGCCATCGACCGGTCCTGGACGGTGGCCACCGTCGTGGCGACGTTCGTGATCAGGTTCGGGGCGTCCGGCTCACAGGTCTCGGTGAAGTGAACCTTGTAGCCGTCCCACATCGTGTCGCGCTTCACGCTGCCCCGTGCGTCGGTGTCATAGGGGGTGACCAGGCGCAGCGCGCCCGGCGGACGGTCTTTTGGGCCCCTGCGCCTCACCTCGCCGTCCACGTGGTGGAAGTGCTGGACCCACATCTGCCGCAGAGTCTCCACCTCGGCAAGCCCGCGCAGCCCGGCGGGGGCATCAGCGCTGAAGACCGCAGACAGCAGACACGTCCCGTCCCGGCCGATCCGTGTCCCCACCTCGTCCCGCTTCACGCGGCCGGTGGGGAATCGCGTGTCCTCCGCCCGCGTGGCGTAGTGCCTCAACCACTCCGGCTGGGCCACCCCCGACAGCCAGGCCGGGGCAGCCTGGGCGAGCGCGTTCAACGCCGACCGCAACGTCTCCGCCACCATCTCCAGCCAGCACAGTTCACGCGCCGCCGACAGCACATACGTGGAGTCCGTCCGGGCCCGGCCCGCGCTCTTGAGCAGCCTCTTCTCACGGGCCGCGGCCAGAATGCCGTCCAGCACCCGCCGTCCCCTGTCCGCCCCGGCCAGCCGCTCACGGAACTCCGACAGCACCGAGAAGTCGAATCCCGGGTCGTCCAGTTCCAGCCCGAGTGCGTATTTGAAATCGATCCTGGCCCGCACCGCTTCAGCAGCCTGCCGGTCGGTCAGCCCCTCCACGAACTGCAACACCGACACCAGCGCCAGCCCGCCCGGCGACCAGGCCGGCCTGCCCCGCACCGGGAACAAGTCCGTGAACTCCTCGTCCCTGAACAACGGTCCCAGCTCGTCCCTCACCCGGATCGCCAGGCTCCCCTTCGGGAACGCGGCCCGAGCCACCCGCACCGTCTCCGCCGGAATCTCCCCAGATCCCTTCGGCTGCATCGACATCCGCACCCACCCCATACGACAACGTCGGCCTTCAAGACCACAACCAGGTCTCGAAGGCCGACGTCACGCGAGGCCCCGAATAAACCAACAGCGTCCCACTCGGGTGCGGGGCCGCGACGGGTGACTCAGCCGGTGGTCAGGGCGGTGTCGTCCACGACGAAGCTGGTCTGCAGCGAGGAGTCCTCCACGCCGTTGAACTTCAGGGTGACCGTCTGGCCCGCCAGCGAGGACAGGTCGAAGGTCTTCTGGCCGTAGCCGGAGGCCGCGTTGAGGTTCGAGTAGGTCGCGAGGGTCTTCGAACCCGCGGTCACCGTCAGCTTGTCGTACTGAGTGCTGCTGGTGGTCTCCGAGGTGTCGATGTGCAGGTAGAAGGTCAGGGTCGCCTTGCAGCCCGCGGGGATCGTCACCGACTGGGACAGCGTGTCGGTGTGGGTGGTGCCGGAGCCGTCGAGCCAGGCCTTGTACAAGCCGCCGCCGTGGGCCCCCTCACCGGTGTCGTTGGTGACGACGCCGCTGGTCGCGCTCCAGCCGGTGCCGCCGGACTCGGAGCCGGGGTTGTTCAGCAACTGGGTCGAGGTGCAACCCCCGCCGCCACTGGGGTTGACCGCCCAGGCGAAGGCCGCGGTGCCGGTGGCGCCGGTGTGTCCGCGCGCCGGGGTGCCCCGGCCGTCGGTCACCAGCACCGCGAAGCCCTGCTCGGCGAACCACTGCGACACCAGCGTCTTCCCGTCGTGGCCGCGGTTACGCACTGACCGCCCGAGCCGCCGCAGGGGTCACACAGCACCGGAAGCGGGCCGTCGTCCCGGTGCCAGGAGGGCAGGTGGAGGGCCTCCGGCCGGTGCGCAGCACCTCGGTACGCGGGCGCGGGCCGCCGGTGCCGGTGGGGTGGTACGGACGAGGGTGCCGCCGCGCAGCACACCCCCGTGCAGGACCGGGCCCGTGCTCCGGCGGCGCGGTTCGGTCCCCGGCCGCCGGGACCACGGTCCGACCGCGGTGGGCTCGTCGGACGCGGTGAACAGCACCTCGTCCCCGTCGACGCCGGGGACGGCACACAGCTGGCGTCCCGGCGGCGTGACCGGTTCGGGGTCGGCCGTGAGGTGCCGGATACCCCCCCAACGGACGGGCGTGAGCCGGCCGTTGGGCTCGACCGGGGCCGGCCAGAGGGTGACGTCGGGGTTCGGGGCGCCGGCGGAGGCGTGGCGACGGACCTCGGGCGGGCTGTCCGGCGTGGCCGGGTCGTGCGGTACAGCGCCGCACGCGACCGCGATCCGTCCGGGCGCGCAGCGGGGCGGTGCCGTCGGGCGCCCATCAGTGACCGCGCGGCCCGCCGGGAAGCGCGGCGTCGGCAGACGTAGGCGATACGACGGCCGGAGGGATCGGGGCGCGGATCGGCGGCGGGACGTGTGGCCGGCAGCCACGGGGGTCGCCGCCGCGCATCGGCACGGTCCACAGCGCACCGCCCAGCGCGAAGGCGACCGCCTCGGTGGCCTCGTCGGTGGCACACCCCTCGATCCCGCGCGGCCTGCGCACGGCAACGAGCAGCCGCACCGGATCCTCCTCGACAGCGCACCCGGCTACGAGTAGCGACGGCCCGCTCTGTTCACGCGTCCCGGGTTCGCCTCGGGCCTCACAGCCGTACCGTCATCGCGACGGTCACCTCGTCACCCGGCGCGAGCCCCTCCGGCCTGCGCACGGCGCTCTTGAGCGGCAGGAGGTACCCGCCGTCCCTGGGGAAGAGGGACGTGGTGAAGTCCGTGCCGCCGATTCTGGCCTCGACCGGGATCACGCCCCAGCCGTAACTGGCCAGCGCGGCCACGTCACGGATGTCGACGCACTCCGCGTCCGGCACGGCGACGAAGTAGTACGGCGCCGGCCCCCGCCACTCCACGACCCGTCCGGCGAAGGCGAGTTCCACTGGTCTGCCTGCCCCTCTCGCTCAGCGGCCTCCCAGCGTACCGGCCGAGGCCCCGCCAACCTCCTGTGATCGGTGCGTTGTTACTGTTCACGGCGTGTCTGACTCCTCGCGTGATACCGCCCAGGGCGCCGGCTGGGGCTCCGCCGAGCCCGGTACCTACAAACAGCTGATGCCGGACCACGTCGAGAAGCTGTCGTGGCTGAATCCACGGACCCTGTGGTCCGCCCGCAACGGCGTGCTGGCGTCCTGGTTCGGCGACCCGACCGGCCGTACCCGCAGCCGCTGGGTTGCGCGCCGGGAGGCGGCCGGGGCGCCCGCCGGCAAGGTGATCGAGCGGGAGACCGGTGACTGGTTCTCCTTCATGGTCATCGGGGACACCGGGGAGGGCGACGATCCCCAATACGCCGTCGTGCCGGGGTTCCTGAAGGCCGGTGAGGACACCGACTTCGCGGTGATCGCGAGCGATGTGATCTATCCGGTGGGCAACACCGACGACTACGCCAACAAGTTCTTCCGGCCCTACCGGGACTATCCGGCCCCGATCTACGCGATACCGGGCAACCACGACTGGTACGAAGACCTCGGCGCCTTCATGCGCGTCTTCTGCGCCGACACCCCGCCGCTCGACCCCGAGCCCCGGCCGCGCCCGCTCAGCCGAGCCTGGTGGCGGGCCCTGCTGTGGCACCGGGCCCGGCCGGCCGACGAGCAACGGCTCGCCGCCGCCCGGAAGTTGCGGTCCGCGCCCGGCCAGCAGGCCGTACAGCCGGGGCCGTACTGGGCGATCGACGCGGGTCCGGTGCGGATCGTCGGCATAGACACCGGGTTGCTCGGCACGATCGACGCCGAACAGGGCGCCTGGCTGCGCGAGGTCTCCCGGGGACCGCGGCCGAAGATCCTCATCACCGGGTCACCGCTGTACGTCGACGGTGAGCACCACCCGTGCGCGATCGAGGGCGGAGGGACGGTGGACGACATCGTCCGGGACCCGGAGCACCACTATGTGGCCGCGATCGGCGGCGACATCCACAACTACCAGCGCTATCCGGTCGACGTGGACGGCCGGACCGTCCAGTACGTGGTCGCGGGCGGCGGCGGGGCGTTCATGCACGCCACGCACACCATCCCGCGGATCTCGGTCGCGGGTGTCACCGAGCGGGACTTCCGCTGCTATCCGCTGCGCGGCGACTCCCTGGCCTTCTACAGCCGCCTGTACGGCCGACGGCTGCGGCTGCGCCGCTTCTTCACCCTGTCCGAGGCGGAGGCCACGGCGGTCGTCGCCGAGCGCCTCGGCATCGAGCCGGGCCGCAAGCCCGACCCCGGGGCCCGGATCACCCGGCGCACCCGGCTGGTCGCGAGCCTCCTCGGCACCGGCGGCCGCCCGGACCGCACCTCCCGGTTCCGGCTGCCCGTGCGCAAGGTCTACACCCAGCTGTTCTCGCCCGGCTCGGCCACCTACAGCCCGCCGTTCTTCAAGTGCTTCCTGCGTCTGGACGTCGCTCCGGAGGCCGTCCGGCTGCGCTGTTTCGCCGCGACCGGCAACCGGGCGCAGGAGGTCGATCCGCCGGTCGAGGACGAGATCGTCATCCCGCTGAAGTGATCACACGGTTGTCACACTCGCCTGCCAGAATCGTAGGGCGAAGCGCCTTACGACCGCTGGAGGAGCCCGTGCCGCCCACCGCCCGCCCACTGCGCAAGCTCGGCTTCCTCACCATCGGCCTGTTCGACCCGGCGGATCCGGCCCGGGGCCACGAGTCCACGCTGGAGATCATCGAGCTGGGCGAGCGGCTCGGCTTCGACAGCGCCTGGCTGCGCCACCGCCATCTGCAGTACGGCATCTCCTCCCCGGTCGCCGTCCTCGCCGCCGCCTCCCAGCGCACCCGCCGCATCGAGCTGGGCACCGCGGTGACGCCGCTCGGCTGGGAGAACCCGCTGCGTCTCGCCGAGGACCTGGCGACGGTGGACGTCCTGTCCGGGGGCCGGCTGAACCCGGGCGTCAGCGTGGGCCCGCCGATGCACTTCGAGCGGGTCAAGGACGCCCTGTACCCGGACACGGCCGACGCCGAGGACTTTGGCTACGAGCGGGTGCGGCGGCTGCTGGACCTGGTGCGGGGCAAGCCCGCGAGCGACTTCGCCGGGGTCGAGGGATTCGAGGTGTTCAGCGATGTGGTCCAGCCGCACTCCCCGGGGCTCGGCCGGCGGATGTGGTACGGCGGCGGCAGCCTGCGCTCGGCGCGCTGGGCGGGCGAGCACGGGATGAACTTCCTGACCAGCAGCGTGGTCAAGGCGGAACAGCCGGACGGGCCATGGGACTTCGCCGAGATCCAGCTCTCCCTCGTCCGGGAGTTCCGCGCCCATCACCCCGACGGCGAGGCGGCCCGGGTCTCGCACGGCCTGGTCGTGATACCCACCGACTCCGCGAGCCCGGAGCAGCGCGCCACGTACGAGGCGTACGCGGCGAAGCGGCTGCCGCGCACGGCCTCCCCGCAGGGACCGGGGCGGCTGCTGTTCGCTCCGGACCTGGTCGGCACCTCCGAGGAGATCGCCGAACGGCTGCTCGCGCACGCCGCGTTCCGGGAGGTGGACGAGGTGGCGTTCGCACTGCCGTTCACCTTCGAGCACGAGGACTACGTACAGATCCTGACGGACATGGCGACGAAGCTGGGCCCGGCGCTGGGGTGGCGGCCGGCGGCCTGACCGCCGGCCTCCGATGCCGGGACGTCTGACAGGCCCGGCAGTGCGGTGGCGGCGGGCCGGCCGTCGGTCTCGGCACCGGGCGTCTCTGCGGCCCCGCCTGCCGACGGGCCGCCGGCCGACGGCTCCTGGTGCCCGTCCAAGGGTCCGCCGCCGGGCACCTCGTGCTGCCCTGACCACTGGCGCCACTCCTGCTCGTTCACCAGCGGCCCGGCTCCGTGCCCACCACCGCCTCCGAGGGCTTGCCGTCCACCCCCACCGGCACGTCCCCCGCGAGCATCACCCGGTGCATGATCCGGGGAAAGCCCAGGTGGGCGTTGTCGCTGGGGGCGAGGTGGATGGTGGCCCGGTTGTCCCAGAACGCGACACTGCCCGGCTCCCAGCGGAAGCGGACGGTGTACTCGGGGCGGACCGCTTGCTCCACCAGCATGTCCAGGATCGCCGTGCTCTCCGGACGGGAGAGGCCGACGATCTCCTCCACGTAGTAGCCGTTGACGAACAGCACCCGCTCCCCCGTCTCCGGGTGCACCCGCACCAGGGGGTGTTCGGAGACGACCTGGTGGTCCAGGAGGTGACGGACATAGGCGTCGTCTCCGGGCCGGGGCTGGTAGCCCACGCCGAGCCGGTGCTCGGCGCGCAGGCCGTCCACGAAGGCCCGCACCGGCGCCGACAGGCCGGCGTAGGCGGCGGCCAGGTTGGCCCAGGTGGTGTCGCCGCCGTAGGGCGGGACGGTCTCGGCGCGCAGGATGGTCGCGGCCGGCGGGTCGATACGCGTCCCGTAGTCGCAGTGCCAGCCGCGCAGCAGGGTGTGCCGGCGGCGGTGCAGCCACTCGTCGTGCTCCATGCCGTAGCGTCCGGCCAGTTCCAGCCGGTCGGCCGTCGTCTCGACCTCCGGGAAGTCCGGCGGCGAGTGCGGACCGCGACGCGGCAGCACGACCGGCTCACCGAAGCGGCGGGAGAAGGCGACCTGCCCGGCGTGGTCCAGTTCCTGCCCGCGGAAGAAGACCACCTTCCAGCGCAGCACGGCCTGCCGGATCAGGGCCACCAGGGCGGTGTGCAGCGGCCCGGCGAGGTCGACGCCGGTGATCTCGGCGCCGATGTGCCCGGCGACCGGCTTCACCCGAACGCCTGGGACCTTCGCCTCCGCGCCCTCGACCCGTTCCGTCTGGTCCGCGGTGGCCCTGTGCGTCGACATGCGCGCTCCCGTGCTCGTCCGAACCGGCTCCACCGAAGATCGTGACATCCCGGCCCTCACACGGCGAACGGGCTGCCTGTGCTGGTGAGGTCCCTGTGGGACGGGGCTTCCTGCTCGACGTGGGAGGGGGCACGGCCGTACGGCGGCGCGCAGGCCGCGGGCGACCGGGTCGGGCCGGTGGCCGCGCCGCCGCCCGTGCCGTCCCCCGTCCTCTCCCCATCCGTCCGGTTGATCACCGCTCACCCCCTCCGTGAGGCTGGAGGGACGACACAGTCGACGGAGGGTCCCATCGTGAACGGCATTCCGACGCACACGCTCAACGACGGTACGACGATCCCCGCCATCGGCCTCGGTACCTGGCCGCTGGACGACGCGGCGGCCGAGCGGGCCGTACGCTCCGCGCTCGACCTGGGCTACCGGCTCGTGGACACCGCGACGAACTACCGCAACGAGACCGGGGTCGGGCGGGGCATAGCGGGCAGCGGCGTCCCCCGCGAGGAGGTGGTGGTGACCACCAAGCTGCCCGGCCGCCACCACGGCTACGACGAGACCCTCGCCTCCTTCGAGGAGTCCCGGCGGCGGCTCGGCCTGGAGTACGTGGACCTGTATCTGATCCACTGGCCCAACCCCCGGGTGGGCAGGTACGTCGACTCCTGGAAGGCGATGATCGAGCTGCGCGAGGACGGGCTGGTCCACTCGATCGGCGTCTCCAACTTCACCCCCGAGCACATCACGCGGCTGGAGAAGGAGACCGGGGTGCTGCCCTCGGTGAACCAGATCGAGCTGCACCCGATGTTCCCGCAGGAGGAGCTGCGCGCCTTCCACGCGGACAAGGGCATCGTCACCGAGAGCTGGAGCCCGCTGGGCCGGGGCAGCGCTCTGCTGGACGATCCCGCGGTCGCCGAGGTCGCCGCGGCGCACGGGGTGACCCCGGCGCAGGTGCTGCTGCGCTGGCACCTCCAGGTCGGCGCGCTGCCCATCCCGAAGTCGGCCGACCCGGGCCGGCAACGCGCCAACCTGGACGTCTTCGGCTTCGAGCTGGACTCCGGCCAGCTGGCGGCGATCTCCCACCACGCCCCGCGCCGACTGGGCGGCGATCCCGACAAGCACGAGGAGTTCTGAACCGGGCCGGGCCCTACTGCTCCTCGATCCGCTCCCGCGCACTGCCGGGCCGGGCGCCGTCACCGGTCGGCGCGGCGAGGCTGCCCAGGATGTCCAGCAGTTCGGCGCTGCGGCTGCCGGGCTCGGCGTGGAAGACGACGAGGGTGAGTCCGTCGGTGCCGTCCACGGACAGTTTGTGCGACCGCAGGTCGAGGTCGCCGACCTGCGGGTGGGTCAGATGGCTCACCCGGCCACGGCGGGGCCGTACCTCGTGCCGGGCCCACAGGGTGCGGAAGCGTTCGCTGCGCAGGGACAGCTCGCCGACCAGGTCCCGCAGCCGTGGATCGTCGGAGTCCGCGCCCGCCTCGGAGCGCAGTACGGCCACGCCCTCCTCGGTGAGGTCCTCCCAGTCCCGGCGCAGCTCACGCTCGGCCGGGTCGAGGAAGACGGCCCGCAGGAGGTTGACACCGGGCCGGTAGTTCGGGGTGAGCGCGCTCGCGAGGGGGTTGGCGGCGAGGCAGTCGGCGTAGCGGTTCTGGACGTAGGCGGGGTTGCGCGGCCAGCCGTCGATGAGCTGCAGCAGGCTCGCCGGGACCTGCTGGGTGCGGCGCCCGGACCGTGCTCCTGGGCCGGTCCGGTCCTGGACGAGGCCCACGAGGTGGGCCGTGGCGTCGGCGTCGAGCCGCAGGACGCGGGCGATGGCCTCGAGGACCTGCACGGACGGGTTGCGGTCGCGGCCCTGCTCGAGCCGCAGGTAGTAGTCGGAGCTGATGCCGGCCAGCATCGCGACCTCCTCGCGGCGCAGCCCCGGCACCCGGCGCAGGCCGCCGCCGGGCAGCCCCACGTCCTCGGGCCGTACCAGCGCCCGGCGGGCGCGCAGGAACTCGCCGAGCGTGTTCGTTCGGTCCATGGCCCCACCGTACGGCGGCCGGGCCGGCGGTGACTGGCCCTGTCACTCCCAGGATCGCCGGGGTACTGCAACGGCGGGCGTGACGGGCGCAGGGTGGAGAGCGGGCCGCCGGCAGGACCGGTGGCTCGCACATCTCGAGCTTCCCCCTGAGAGGTACGACATGACTGCACAGCTCGGCGGCACCCTCACCCCGGCCGACGGCCTGGCTCTGACGCGGATCGGATACGGCGCCATGCAGCTGGCCGGGCCGCACGTCTTCGGCCCGCCGAAGGACCGTGACCGGGCGGTGGCGGTGCTCCGTGCGGTGGTGGAGGCGGGCATCACGCACATCGACACCGCCGACTTCTACGGCCCCGTGATCGTCAACGAGCTCATCCGGGAGGCCCTGCACCCCTACCCCGAGGAGTTGCACATCGTGACCAAGGTGGGCGCCCGGCGGGGAGCCGACGGCAGCTGGATCCTGTCCCGGCACCCGGAGGACCTGAAGGCGCAGGTGTACGACAACCTGCGGAACCTCGGTGTGGAGTCGCTGGACGTCGTCAATCTGCGGGTGGGTGACGTGGACGCCCCGAACGACGACTCCCTGGCCGAGCAGTTCGGCGCGCTGGCCGAGCTGCGGGAGCGGGGGCTGGTCCGGCACCTGGGGCTGAGCACGGTGACCGCGGCGCAGCTGGACGAGGCGCTGGCGATCGCGCCCGTGGTGACCGTGCAGAACCTGTACAACCTGGCCAACCGGCAGGACGACGCCCTCGTGGAGCGCACGGCGGCCGGGAACATCGCCTTCGTGCCCTACTTCCCGCTCGGCGGCTTCACCCCGCTGCAGTCCGACACGCTGGCGAAGGTCGCCGCCCGGCTGGAGGCCTCGCCGCAGCAGGTGGCGCTGGCCTGGCTGCTGCGCCGGTCGCCGAACATCGCGCTCATCCCCGGCACCTCCTCCCCCGAGCACCTGCGGGAGAACATCGCCGCCGCGTCCCTGGTGCTGCCGGACGACGCGGTCGCCGAGCTGGACGGCATCGCGGGCTGAACGGCGCGGTCCGGGGTACCCGGGGCCCGTCAGGCGGTCGTACGGAAGGAGCCGCAGGTGGCAGCGGAGGACCGGCTGCGGACGTACCGCGGCAGGCGTGACTTCGAGCGGACCCGCGAGCCGTCGGGGCGGGAGCCCCGGGCCGGGGGTGACGAGCCGCATTTCGTGGTGCAGATCCACGACGCCAGCCGGATGCACTTCGACTTCCGGCTCCAGGTCGACGACGTCCTGAAGTCGTGGTCGGTCCCGAAGGGCCCGTCCACGGATCCCGGGGACAAGCGGATGGCCGTGCCCACTGAGGACCATCCGCTGGAGTACGAGGAGTTCGAGGGCGTGATCCCGGAGGGCGAGTACGGCGGCGGGACCGTGATCGTCTGGGACAACGGCACGTACGAGCCGCTCAGCCACGACCGCAGGGGGCGCCCGGTGGACTTCGCGGAGTCGCTGGAGCGCGGGCACGCCACCTTCCGGCTGCACGGCAGCAAACTGCGCGGCGAGTACGCCCTCACCCGCTTCCGGGGAGACCAGGGCGAACAGGAGGCCTGGCTGCTGGTGCGCAAGGGGCCGGCGCGGTCGGCCGGGCACGGCACCCCCGATCCCCGGCGGGCCCGCTCGGTGCGCACCGGACGCACCCTCGCGCAGGTCGCGGCCGACGGCGAGGAGTGAGGGGCGGTGCCGGGCCTGCTGGACGCGCTGCCGGCCGGCCGGCGGGAGCTGCTGCGTCCGGCCCGGCCGGGCCCCGAACTCGCCGCGGCACCGATGCTGGCCACGCTGAGCGACCGGCGGGACTTCGGCGAGGGCTGGCTGTTCGAGCGGAAGCTGGACGGCGTCCGGCTGCTGGCGGTGCGTGAGGGCGACCGGGTACGGCTGCTCTCGCGCACGGGCCAGCGGCTGAACGACACCTATCCGGAGATCGTCGAGGCGCTCGCGGCGCAGGAGTGCACCGACTTCACGGTGGACGGCGAGGTCGTCGCGTTCAGCGGCGGCCGTACCGACTTCGCCCGGCTGCAGCGGCGGTTGGGGCTGACCCGGCGCCGGGACATCGAGGCGTCCGGGGTCGCGGTGATGTACTACCTCTTCGACCTGCTGCGCCTGGAGGGCGCGGACACCCGTCAACTCCCCCTGCGCGTCCGCAAGTCGCTGCTGCGGCGGGCGCTGTCCTTTCGCGCCCCGCTGCGGCTGACCCCGCATCGCAACGCGGGCGGCGCCGAGTTGCTGGCCGAGGCCTGCGGCCGGGGCTGGGAGGGACTGATCGCCAAGCGGGCCGACGGGCCGTACCGGACGCGCCGGTCCCCGGACTGGCTGAAGCTCAAGTGCGCGCAGGGGCAGGAGTTCGTGATCGGCGGCTTCACCGAACCGGCGGGCAGCCGCGTCGGGTTGGGTGCGCTGCTGCTCGGCTTCTACGACGGTGACCGGCTGCGGTACGCCGGGAAGGTCGGAACCGGTTTCGACCGGCGCGCCCTGCTGGATCTGCGTGAGCGGCTGGACGGGCTGCGGCGGGACACCCCGCCCTTCGGCGGTGCCGTACGCGAGGTGCGCGCCCGTTGGGTGAAGCCGGAGCTGGTCGCGCAGATCGCCTTCACCGAGTGGACCCGGGACGGGATGCTGCGGCATCCCCGCTACCTGGGACTGCGCGCGGACAAACGGCCACGGGACGTGGTCCGCGAGCACGCGGCGGCCTGAGACCCGCGGTCACGTACGCATACGGATCTTCGGGTTCCGCCCCCAACTCCCCTGTGGTGCCTTTATGTTCTCGGCGACACCCCGCTCGCCTCCGAAAGGCCCCGCATGCGTACCGCCCTCCGCGCCGCCGTCACCGGCGCGCTGACCGTCGCCACCGTTCTGGCCTGCGGCACCGCGCAGGCTACCCCGCCGGGCCCGGGTGTGACGGCCCGGATCATCAGCCGGACCACCGTCGGCGACACCGACTACACCCTGCGGGAGATCACCATTCCGCCCGGCCAGAGCACCGGCTGGCACTACCACGACGGCCCGCTGTACGGCGTGGTGAAGCAGGGCACCCTCAGCCACTTCGACTCCGCCTGCGCCTCGGACGGCGTGTACCGGAGGGGCGCGACGATCCAGGAGCCGGCCGGTGCGGACCACGTGCACATCGGGCGGAACCTCGGCGACACCCCGCTCGTGCTCGATGTGCTGTACGTGCTGCCGCACGGCGCCCCGTTCTCGGAGGACGCGCCGAACCCGGGCTGCCCGTTCCAGTGACCGGGTGCCGGGAGCCGATCAGGTGCCGGGCAGCGCCTGCTCGGCCCAGATCGTCTTGCCCCGGCCCGTCTGCCGGCTGCCCCAGCGCTGGGTGAGCTGGGCGACCAGCAGCAGTCCGCGGCCGCCCTCGTCGTAGGCGTGCGCCCGGCGCAGATGCGGTGAGGTGGAACTGGCGTCGGAGACCTCGCAGATGAGCGCGCGGTCGCGGATCAGCCGGAGCTGGATGGGCGGTTCGCCGTAACGGATGGCGTTGGTGACGAGTTCGCTGACGACGAGTTCGGTGACGAAGGCGGCCTCGTCCAGCCCCCAGGCGGCCAGCCGTTCGCCGACGGCCTGGCGGGCGGCGCCGACCTCGGCGGGGTCGGGCGGGATGTCCCAGGTGGCGACCCGGTCGGCGCCGAGGGCGCGGGTGCGCACGAGCAGCAGGGCGACGTCGTCGCCGGGCTGGTCGGGCAGGACGGCCTTCAGGACGTCGTCGCACAGGGCCTCGAGGGAGCGGGTGGGTACGCTGAGGGCCCGGCGCAGTTCCTCGGTGGCGTCGCCGACTTCCCGGTCCCGGTCCTCGACCAGGCCGTCGGTGTAGAGCGCGATGACGGAGCCCTCGGGCAGGCGCAGCTCCGTCGCCTCGAACGGCAGGCCGCCGACGCCGAGCGGTGGTCCGGCGCTCATGGCGACGGTCTCGGCGGTGCCGCCCGGCAGGACGACGGCCGGGGCCGGGTGGCCGGCGGCGGCGAGGCTGAGCCGCCGGGAGACGGGGTCGTACACGGCGTACAGGCAGGTGGCGCCGAGTTCGGCGATCTCCTCGCGGCTGTCCTCGGCGGCCAGGTGGGTGACCAGGTCGTCGAGGTGGGTGAGGAGTTCGTCGGGCGGCAGGTCGACGTCCGCGAGGGTGCGCACGGCCGTCCGCAGCCGGCCCATGGTGGCCGAGGACTGGATGCCGTGGCCGACCACGTCGCCCACGACCAGGCCGACCCGGCCGCCGGAGAGCGGGATGACGTCGAACCAGTCGCCGCCGATGCCGGCCAGGGAGCCGGACGGCAGATACCGGTGGGCCACCTCGACCGCGGCCTGTCGGGGCAGGCCGCACGGCAGCAGGCTGTGCTGGAGGGCGAGGGCGGTGGAGCGTTCGCGGGCGAAGCGGCGGGCGTTGTCGATGCAGACGGCGGCGCGGCTGCCGAGTTCCTCGGCGAAGACGGCGTCGTCGGGGCCGTAGGCGTCCGGGTGGTCGATGCGGACGCACACCGCGACGCCCAGGGTGGTGCCGCGGGCCCGGAGTGGCACCGCGATCAGGGAGTGGGCGTCCTGCCGGTGGGGGCGGCCCTGCGGCGAGCGCGCGTTGCGCTCGGCGAGCCACTCGACGAACTCGGGCTCCCCGGCCTGGCTGAGCACCGCGCGGCCGTCGCGCAGGGCGCGGGCGGGCGGGGAGTGCGGCGGGTAGACGTCGGCCTCGCCGAGGGGGACGGCCGCACCGGGGTCGCCCTCGCGGGTGGAGCCGTGGGCGACGCGGTGCAGAACGACGCCGCCGTCGGGTGGCATCGGCGGCTCGTCCGCGCCGAGCACCCAGTCGAGCAGGTCCACGCCGGCGAAGTCGGCGTAGCGCGGGACGAGGACGTCGATCAGTTCCTCGACGGTGCGCACCACGTCCAGGGTGGTGCCGATGCGGGTCGACGCCTCGTTGAGCAGGGCCAGGCGGCGCCGGGCCCAGTACTGCTCGCTGCTGTCGAGGGCCGCCATGGCGACCCCGGTCAGCTCGCCGGAGCCGTCGCGCAGCGGCCACATCTCGATGCTCCACAGGTGTTCCCGGTTCAGTGCGGGGGCGCCGGCGAAGCTCTCGTAGCGGACGGGTCGGCCGGTCTCGGCGACCTCCCGGAGGTGGCGCAGGAAGCCCACGTTGTATTCGGCTTCCTCCACGGTGTCCGGGAAGAACCGGCCGGTGAGCGCGGCCTCGGAAACGCCCATCACCTTGCAGGCGGCGTCGTTGACCCGCAGATAGCGCTGCTCCAGGTCGAAGACCGACATGGACACGGAGGCCTGCTCGAAGACCTCGGCGGCCAGGGCGCTGCCGGGCGGGCCGGCGGTGACGACGAACCCGGTGGGCTCCCCGTCGGCTCCGGCGACGGGGCAGGCGGTGAGGGCCACGTCGACGCGGTGGCCGTCACGGTGGCGCAGCGCGACGGTGCCGGCCCGCGCGGCGAGCGTGGCGTCCGGGATGTCCCCGGCGAGCAGCCCGGCCGCGGGCCGGCCCACGACGTCCTCGGCCGGGTGGCCCGTGAGCCGCCGCGCACCCTCGCTCCATCCGGTCACCGTACCCAGGGCGTCGATGACCGCCACGGCGGCGCCATGCTTCATATGCTCAAGGATGTTCCGATTGTCCCGGCACATCAAGCACAGGGCGTCCCGGCCCCCTTGTGGACGGGAGCCGTTCAGCCCTGGTGGGCGTACAGGGCGGCAAGGGCCCGGTCGGCGTGGGTGTTCATGCGCAGTTCGCTGCGGACGATCTCCAGCACCGTGCGGTCCTGGGCGATCACGAAGGTGACGCGCTTGGTGGGCGCGAGGGAGAAGCCCCGTTTGACGCCGAACCGCTCGCGGACCGTGCCGTCGGCGTCGGAGAGCAGCGGCATGCCGAGGCCGTGCCGGCCGGCGAACTCCTGCTGCTTGTCGACGCTGTCGCCGCTGATGCCGACCGGCCGGGCCCCGACGGCGGCGAATTCGGCGGCGAGGTCGCGGAAGTGGCAGGCCTCCGCGGTGCAGCCGGGGGTGAGGGCGGCCGGGTAGAAGAAGAGGACCACCGGTCCGTCGGCCAGCAGTTCGGTGAGCCGGCGGGTGGTGCCGGTGTCGTCGGGCAGGGCGAAGTCCTCGGCCTTGTCCCCGACCTCGATGCGTTCCGTCATGACCGTCCCTCCTCGTTCCGGGCGACTCCCCGGGCCCACAGCACCAGCGGCACCTGCAGCGGCAGCCGCGCCAGGGCGGCCGTACGCAGCGGTGCGGGCCGGTGCCGCCAGTCCACGGCCATCTGCACGTTCGCCGGGAACACCCCGACGAAGAACGCCGCGGCCGCCTTCGCGGCGACCGTGCGGGTGCGGGGCACGGCGATCCCGGCCGCCAGGGCCAGCTCCGCGACCCCGCTGCCGTACGTCCATGCCCTGGGCGAGCCCGGCAGCGCGCGCGGAATGGTGGCGTCGAACCGTCGCGGGGCGGCGAAGTGGGCGACGCCTGCCGTGGCCAGCAGGCCGGCGAGCAGCAGGGGTGAGCGTTCGGACCGGGGCACGGTTCCTCCTCTGATGACCTGCCGCCGGATATTACTGGACGGTAGGCGCAAGGGTGGCCCGTTGCCGCAGAACGCCGCCCGTCAGGCCGTGGCGACGGTGTCGTCCGCCTCCCGGCCGGAGTCCTCGTCGGTCGTGTACGCGAGGAAGTCGTCGACCATGCGGTGGAAGAGGGCCGCCATCTGCCGCAGATCCTCGGGCCGCCAGTCGGCGAGGGCGAGCTGCATGCCGCGGGCCCCGGCCTCGCGGACCCGGTCGACGGCCTCCCGGCCCGCGCCGGTCAGCTGGATGCGCTGGGCGCGCCGGTCGGCGGGGTCGGGGCGCGCATGACGTATCCGGCCTTCTGCAGTTGCTGCACGGTCCGCGTGACATGGGAGGCCTCCACGCCGAGGCGCTGCGCCAGCTCGCCCGGCCGCAGCGGCTCGGAGTCGGCGATCTGCCGCAGCGGGGCCACCGCGGCGCGGTCCAGCGGCACCCCGGCCAGCGCCATCAGCCGCTCGTGCTGCCGGGCCCGGGTGCCGAGGTAGGTGATGCGCGTCAGGGCACGCTCGATCTCGGTGACCTCCGGGGAGGCGACGGGCAGGTCGGACAGCGGTTCCGTGGGCATACCCGTCAGTTCACCAGCTCGTTGCGTAAGTCAAGTAAGTTCCCGGCCGGGCTCTCGGGCCGCCCTCGACGGTCGGCCGTCCGCGGACCTGGTCGCGTGTCGTACGGGCCACCCCCCGGCGCAAGCGTGCTGGAATCGGCGAGTCCATCCCCTCGGGAACACCTTGGAACACCGGAGGAATGCCATGGCCTTCGCCGTCGTCGCCCAGTACCAGTGCGCCCCAGCCGACGCGGACACCGTGCGCGACGCGCTGCGCAAGATGCGTGAACTGGTCCCGTCGGAGCGCGCGAACCTCGCCTACGAGGCGCACGAGGTCGTCGACCGGCCGGGGGCCTTCGTCCTGTACGAGCGCTACACGGACCGCGCCGGCTTCGAGGCGCACAAGGAGACGGACCATTTCGCGGAGCTGATCCGGGGAACGGTGTTCCCGCTGCTGAAGGAGCGGACGATCACCTTCGCCGAGACGCTCTGACCGCCGCGGACGCCGCGGGTTCCCCTCGGGACACGTCACCCGGACGGGTGCCAGGACGTCCGGGGACGGCAGAACGTCTCCGCGCCGCGGACCGGGTGGGCCCGGTCCGGTTGCGGGCGCCCGTCCCGTGGGACGTCCCAGTCGTCCCGGGGGACGCGGAAGCGGCGTTCTGACGGCTCGTCACGGAAACCCTGACTGTCGTGATCACTGCTCGTGGTCACGAGAACGACAGCGGAGGCTTCCATGATCCGACGGACTCTCAAGAGCGGACTACTGGCGACGGTCGCGGTGCTCGCGTTCCTGCCCACGGCGGCCGGCGTCACCACGGCGAGCGCCGCCACCCCGCACCCGGTCCCCAGCGCCACCACCCAGCACCCCGCCCACCGCGCCCAGCACCACACCGGCCGGCGCGTCCACCACCGCAGGTACGGCACCACCCACCGGCACCACCGCACCCACCTCCGCACGCACCACGCCCGCCGAGTACACCGGATCCACCGCCTCACGGCCCGGCGGGCGGCGCACCGCTTCCTGCCGCAGACGGCGGCCTACCGCCTCGTCGGGCCATCGGCGCCGTACCGCATCGCCGCGCCCCGGATGCAGTACCGGCTCGCGGCGCGGTGGATGACCTACCGTCACTTCCGGCCCCTCACCGGCCGGGTCACGACCCGCCACGCCCCGCTCAACGTCCGCTCCGGTCCCGGCACCGGCTACGGGGTGATCGGCCACCGGCGGACGGGCCGGGTCCTGGTCCTCACCTGCAGGACGCGCGGCTCCTCGGTGCACGGGAACCGCGTCTGGTACCGGCTGCCGCACCACGCGGGCTACGTCTCCGCCCACTACATCCGCCCCGACCGCGCCCTCCCCTGGTGCTGACGGCACTCACCGCAGCATCGCCCAGCCACCGAAGGCCCGTTCGACGACCCCCGAACGGGCCTTCGGTCACGCTCACCTCACCGTCCTCATACCTCACCGTGTGTTGCAGCCGCCGTCCTCCCGGGAAGCCATTCCGACAACAGGGGCGAAACTGCCCATAGCGGAGAGGGAGTCGAGGACGCGCGATGCGGCACCCCGAAGCAACGACCACGCCGGACGAGGCACTGCTGGTGGGACTGCGCGAGCTGAAGGACCGTACGGGGCTGAGCCTGGCGGCGCTGGCCGCGCGCACCCCGTACAGCAAGTCCGCGTGGCACCGCTATCTGTCCGGCGGCACTGCGCCGCCACGGCAGGCCGTGGAAGCGCTGTGCCGGCTCGCCGGCGCCGACCCCGAAGCCGTACTGACGGTGTGGGCCGCGGCCGGGCCTCCCCCGCCCGCGGCCGGCGCACCGGGGGCCGCGCCCGAGGAACCCGGCCCCGGCCGGCGGCTCAGCCGGCTCGCGCCCCGGCTTCCGAGCTGGCTCCCGTCATGGCTGCCGCTGTCCCTGTTCGCGCTGTTCGGTACGGCGGCAGCGGTGACCGCAGCCACTGTCGCCCTGTCCGCGCGGCCGGGCACCACGCCCGCCGCGCAGACCCTGCCGACGGTGCCCCGCTGTCACGGCCGGTCCTGCCAGGGCGAGTTGCCCGACGCCACGGTGTGCGCCCGGGACGCGCGGACCACGAGCACCGTCACCGACCCCGGCTACACCGTCCGGCTGCGCTGGTCCCCGGCGTGCGGGACCGCCTGGTCGGAGGTGTGGCTGCGGTCGCCCAGGGCCCGTGAGGTGTCGGTGCGCGCGGGCCAGGACCTGATGTCGGCCGGATATCCGGCGGACGACCCCACCGGCGACAGCAGCCCGATGCTCTCGGTGTCCTCGCCGCGCGGCGTGGAGGCGTGTGCCGAGGTGGCCCGGGAACTGGCCTGCACGGGACTGGACGTGGAGCCGGAAGCACAGGACTGACCCCGTGCGACGCCTACGGCGCCGTGCGCGGGGGCGGGTCGGCCGGCGGTGACGAGCTTCCGCCCGGTGCCGCTGCGCTCGGGGAGCCGGGACGAGCGCGGGGCGCGATGCCGCTGAACACCATGGACGACACACCGGCGAGGGCGAAGGCGGTGTAGCCCAATGGACACGGTCGTGTAGCTCATCGTCCGGGCGCGGTCGGGGAACACGCCGGTGCGGAAGACGACCAGGAAAGTCGGTCCCAGCGGCATGGGGACGCGAGAAGGCGGACCACCAGCCGTGCGGCTCCACCAGCCGCGTGGCCACGTGGGCGGAGAGGACGCCGCCCGCGTGGTGGGCCGTCGTCAGGACGCCGATGGTCAGCGCACCTCTGGGGTGCTCGGTCCCGGAGCGCCTCGATCACGCGGGCGAGGTGGGCGCGGACGGCCGCTTCGGCCGCCTGTTCTGTCCGCGCTTTCTCGCGCCGGCCGTTCAGCCCGTCCGGTACAGCTCACTGAGCAGTTCGAGGACCGCCTGGAGGGCCGGGTGCGGATCGTCGCGCCACCAGGCGAGCCGTACGGCGACGGGTTCGGCGTCACGCACCGGCCGGTAGACGACGCCGGGCCGTGGGTACTGGTTCGCGGTCGACTCCGCGGTGACACCGATGCCGCGTCCGGCGGCGATGACGGTGAGCCAGTCGTCGACGTCGTGCGTCTCCTCCACGGCGGGGCGGGCGTCGGGCGGCCACAGCTCGGGCGTGGTGGTGCCGGTGCGCCGGTCCACCCAGAGGATCCGGCCGGTGAGTTCGCCGAGCCGTACGGATCGGCGGCGGGCCAGCGGATCGTCGGCGGCCATCGCACACAGGCGCCGCTCCAACCCCACGATGGCGGTGTCGAACCGGCGGTCCTCCAGCGGCCGGCGGATCACCGCGAGGTCGCAGGCGCCTTCGGCGAGACCGGCGGACGCCGTGTTGACGCGGACGAGATGCAGATCGGTCCCGGGGTGGGCGGCGCTCCAGCGGCGCTGGAAGGCGACGGTGTGGCGGCCGACGGCCGACCACGCGTAGCCGATCCGCAGCCGGGTGTGCCCCGACGTGGCCTCCTGGACCAGGACGGCGACGTCCGCCAGCACCCGCCGGGCCTGCGCCACCACCCGCAGCCCGGTCGCCGTCGGGGCCACCGCACGCGAGGTCCGCCTCAACAGTCGTACGCCCAGGGTCCGTTCGAGCCCCGCCAGGGTGCGCGAGACGGCTGCCTGGGACACCCCGAGGGCGATCGCCGCGTCGGTGAAGGTGCCCTCGTCGACGATGGCGACGAGACAGCGCAGTTGCCGGAGCTCGAGCTCATTCATACGTCAAGCGTATAGATCATATGGTGCATGCATTTTGCGCAAGCGACGGCCGGGCGGACGCTCCTCGCATGCGACAAGCTCCCGGACGGCCCGCGGCGACGGCGTCCCCCGCGATCCAGGACCCCGCGCCGGGGCGGCTGGCCGGCGTGGCCGCCATGTTCGGCAGCGGCCTGTCCAACCAGACCGGTGCGGCCATCGGCGCGCTGGCCTTCCCGGTCCTCGGTCCGCTCGGCGTGGTGGCGGTACGCCAGTACGTCGCCGCGCTCGTCCTGGTGGCCGTCGGCCGGCCGCGCCTGCGTGACTTCACCCGGCGCCAGTGGTGGCCGGTGCTGCTGCTCGCCGGGGTCTTCGGCACCATGAACCTGACCCTGTACAGCGCCATCGACCGGATCGGCCTCGGGCTGGCGGTGACCCTGGAGTTCCTGGGCCCGCTCAGCATCGCGCTGGCCGCCGCGCGCCGCCGGCTGGACGCGGGGTGCGCGGCGCTGGCCGGGGCCGGGGTCGTGGTGCTGATGCGCCCCCAGCCGTCCGCCGACTACCTGGGCATGGGTCTGGGCCTGGTGGCGGCCTGCTGCTGGGCCTCGTACATCCTGCTCAACCGGGTCGTCGGGCGGCGCATCCCGGGCGCCCAGGGGTCGGCCGCGGCCGCGTGCGTGTCGGCGCTGACCTTCCTGCCGATCGGCATCGTCCTCGCCGTACGGCATCCGCCGACGGCCGGGGCGCTGCTGTGCGCGGTGGCGGCGGGCGTGCTGTCGTCTGCCGTGCCCTACCTGACCGATCTGCTCACCCTGCGCAGGGTGCCGGCCCAGACCTTCGGTCTGTTCATGAGCGTCAACCCGGTGCTGGCGGCCGTGGTCGGCTGGGTGGTCCTCGGCCAGCACCTGGGCGGCGCGGAGTGCACGGGCATCGGCGCGGTGGTGGCGGCCAACGCGGTGAGCATCGCGAGCACGCGCCGCTGAGCACGACCGGCAGCCACGCTCCGGCGGTCCGCTGACCCTGTGGCGGGATCGTGGGCGTCCGCCTCGCCGCCCCCGGGGTGCGCCCAGCCTTGCCCCGGCCGGGCGCCCGGCGCACTCTTGTTCCATGGGTGCGCAGGACGGCCCCACGCTGATCACGTCTGTGCAGCGGGCCTTCCGTCTGCTGGAGGCGGTGAGCGCGCACGAGAACGGCGCGCCGGCGAAACAGCTGGCACGCGAGACGGAGCTGCCGCTCGCCACCGCGTATCACCTGCTGCGCACCCTCGTGCACGACGGATACGTGCGAAAACTGGACGACGGCGGCTTCATCCTGGGCGACAAGCTGAACTCCCTGCACACGGCGGGCCGCACGCAGACGCTGCTCAGCCGTGTGCGCCCGGCGCTGGCCGCCCTCCGCGACGAGCTGGCCACCGCCGCCTACCTCACCTTCTACGAGGAGGGCGAGATCAGGGTGGCCGAGATCGTGGACAGCCCCCGCACGCCCCGGGTGGATCTCTGGGTGGGCTTCGAGGACGCCGGACATGCCACCGCACTGGGCAAGTCCGTGCTGCGGGAGCTGGACGAGGACGCCCGCCGGGACTATCTGTCCAGGCACCACCTCGCCGACCTCACACCACGGACGATCACCAGTCTTCCGCAGCTGCTCCGCAGGATCGCGGCGCCCCCCTTGGCACCGGCCGTCACGGACCTGGAGGAATACGCGCTCGGCACCGTGTGCGTCGCCGTGCCGGTCTACCGCGGGAGCACGCCCGGTTCGCTCGGCGTCTCCCTGCCGGTGGAGCGGCAGGCCCAGCTCCAGGAGATCCGGGCACGCCTGCTTCCGGTCGCGAACCGGGTGACCAGGAGTCTCTCGCTCACTATCTGAAAACCCACTCCTTGTGGCTCCCTCGCCCAGCCCGTTCGATTGATGAAACGGACATTCCGGGTGTAACCCACGTACAGGCGAGGACTGCGGACGAGATGCTCCAGGCCCGACAGCATGGCGGCGGCCATGCACCTACGCGGCTGTTCAGGAACTGTGCGGCCGAAACGCGGGATCCGGATCACCGCTGTGCCGCCGGGCAACTGGCCGCCGGGCTTCCGGTGCTGGTCGTGGCCCTCGTCGCGCTCGTCGACGTCGCCGTGGGCGGGGGGCTGATCTGGCTGCCGCTGCTGGCGGTCGGCCCGGCTCTGGCTGCCTCCACCAACGTGCCGCGTGGCGTGCTGTGCGTCGGTCTGCTCACCGTGGCGACGGGCGCGGCGCTGGGCAGCGAGCACGGGGTGCCGGCCGGCGAACTGGCGGCCGTGCTCGCCGCCCTGCTGGCCGTCACCGCGGCGAGCGGCCTGGCCAGCGCACTGCGGGGCCGTCGTGAACGGGTCCTCGCCGCCGTCCGCTCGGTCGCCGAGACCGCCCAGCACGCTTTGCTCCA
The DNA here is from genome assembly GCF_053598315.1 of Streptomyces sp. NPDC001153. Taxonomy (NCBI): domain Bacteria; kingdom Bacillati; phylum Actinomycetota; class Actinomycetes; order Kitasatosporales; family Streptomycetaceae; genus Streptomyces; species Streptomyces sp. NPDC001153. The sequence continues at coordinate 18,112 of NZ_JBSFJZ010000025.1, read as the reverse complement.
GCCGGTCCCGGGCACCGTGGGCCCGTTCCAGGTGGCCGTCCGCTACAGCGCCGCGGCGGCGGAGGCACGGATCGGCGGGGACCTCTACGCCCTGGTGCCCACGCCGTACGGCGTCAGGCTGATCGTCGGCGACGTGCGCGGCAAGGGGCTGCCCGCCGTACGGACCGCCGCCCTGGTGCTGGGGGTGTTCCGCGAGGCCGCCTACGACGAGCCCGACCTGCTCGACGTCGTCGCGAGGATCGAGCGGAGCCTGGCGCGCGACCTGGGTCCCGACGACTTCGTCACCGCCGTGGTCGCCGGACACCCCGAGTCGGGACACCTGGAGATCGTCAACTGCGGACATGCGGCGCCGCTGCTGATATCCGGTTCCGGAGAGGTCGCGGCGGTGGAGCCCACCCATCCCGCTCCGCCCCTCGGGCTGCGCGCCCTCTCGGGCCAGACCCCCCGCCTGCAGCGGCTGCCCTTCACAGTGGGAGACCAGCTGCTGCTGTACACCGACGGGGTCACGGAGGCCCGCGATCACGCACGCGACTTCTATCCGCTGGCCGAAGGGGTGGCCCGCCATGTCTGCGACGAGCCGGCGCGCACCCTCACCGCGCTCCACGACGAACTGCTGGCGCATGTGGGCGGCCGGCTGCACGACGACGCCGCCCTGCTCCTGCTGCGCAAGAGGACCGTGGACGAGCCGGAGAGCGTGCCGTCATGGTGCGAGGCCGCACTCTAGGGCGCGTCGAGTTCGGCCCAGCGGACGACTCCGTCGAGGTGGGTGCGTATGCCATGGCGAGTCGTCAGTGCGTGGACGATCGTCTCGCCCCTGCCGTGCTCGTCGGGATCGATTCCGAGGGACGGGCCCACCGGCAGGGCGGGGCCGGCGTCGGCGACCTCGACGCGCAGGGTGCGACCACCGTCGCCCTGCACCCACGACAGCCGGAGCACGGCCGGCGGCCGGGCGTGCACGATCGCGTTCGTGACGAGCTCCGACACCACGAGCAGCGCGTCCTCGACGAGGTGCGGACACACACTCCAGTCCGCGAGGACCGCCGCCGCACGACGGCGTACGGCGGAGACGGCGCCGGCGACGGGCGGCACCGGACACACGTGTTCGTATGCCGCCTGAACCAGCGTCTTGAGCTGTGCCGCCATGTTCTCTCCCGGTGGTGCGTACGGCCGGTCCAGCGCCGTCATGCCGGCGTGTTCCGGACTCGCATGCACGTTATGGACACAAATCGGACCGGTCAATGAACGGCGGTCGGCATTACCGAACGCCCTCCCGCGGGCACGGCGTCCGTGCGGGTAATAGGCTCGCCTCATGGCCGGCCCAGTCCAGTCGATCGAACGGGCGGCAGCGATTCTGCGTCTGCTCGCAGGCGGGCCCCGCCGACTCGGTCTCGGCGAGGTGGCGGCCTCGCTCGGGCTGGCGAAGGGCACCGCCCACGGCATTCTGCGCACGCTCCAGCACGTGGACTTCGTGGAGCAGGACGCGGCGACCGGCAAGTACCAGCTCGGAGCCGCCCTGCTGCACCTCGGTACCAGCTACCTCGACGTCAACGAGCTGCGCTCGCGCTCGCTCAACTGGGCCGACGCCCTGGCCGCCCGCAGCGGGGAGGCGGTACGCCTGGGCACCCCCCTGGAGGGCAGCGTCCTCGTCGTCCACCACGTGTTCCGGCCGGACGACACCTTCCAGACCCTGGACGTGGGCTCCCTGCTGCCCCTGCACGCCTCCTCGCTCGGCAAGGTACTGCTGGCGTACGGGACCGCGGGCGTCGAGCCGGTCGGGGACCAGGAGCTGGAGGCGTACACCCGGCACACCCTGACCGATCCCGAGCGGCTCGCCCGGGCGCTCGCGGAGGTCAGGGAACTCGGATGGGCCGCCGAGATCCAGGAAATGAGCATGGGCGAGGCCGGAATCGCCGCGCCGATCCGCGGGCACGGCGGCCTCGTCGTCGGTGCCATCGGGCTGTCCGGGCCGGTCGAGCGGATCTGCGACAGCCAGGGGCACCCCCGCCCGAACCTGATCACGCTGCTCCGTGAAGCCGCACGGGCGATCTCCAGGGACCTGGGAGCCGCCCGCTGGTAGGCCAGGACAGCCGCCCCTCGATCCGTCGGAAGGCAGACCCGATCATGGCTGACCGGTACGTAATGTCCATCGATCAGGGCACCAACTCCACCCGATGCATCCTGTTCGACCACCGTGGGCGGCTGGTCTCGGTCGCGCAGAAGGAACACCGGCAGCACTTCCCCAGGCCCGGCTGGGTGGAGCACGACGCCGTGGAGATCTGGCACAACCTGCGGCAGATCGTGCCCGAGGCGCTCTCCGAGGCCGGTGTCGACAGGGGGCAGGTCACCGCCATCGGCCTGGCCAACCAGCGCGAGACGACGGTGCTGTGGGACCGGCGGACCGGCGCCCCGCTGGGCCGGGCGATCGTCTGGCAGGACACCCGCACGGAGCCGCTCGTCGACGAGCTCGGACAGCGCCCCGGTGAGGCGTTCTTCCTGGAGCGGTGCGCCCTGCCGCCCTCGACCTACTTCTCCGCGCTGCGGATCCGGTGGCTGTTCGACCACGTCAAGGGGGTCGAACAGCGCGCCATGGACGGCGAGGTGCTGTTCGGCACGATGGAGAGCTGGCTGATCTGGAATCTCACCGGGGGCGCCGACAGCGGCCTGCACATCACCGACGCCACCAACGCCAGCCGCACCATGCTGATGAACATCCGCACGCTCTCCTGGGACGACGAGCTGCTGGCCTTCTTCGGGGTGCCCCGCGCGATGCTGCCCGGGATCCGGTCCTCGGCCGAGACGTACGGCGAAGCCCGCTCGCTGCTGCCCGGGGTCGCGATCACCGCCGCCCTCGGCGACCAGCAGGCCGCCCTCTTCGGCCAGACCTGCTTCTCCCCGGGCGAGGCCAAGTGCACCTACGGTACGGGCAGTTTCCTGCTGCTCAACACCGGCAGCCAGCTGGTGCGGTCCCGGCACGGGCTCCTCACGACCGTCGCGTACCGGATCGGGGACCAGCAGCCGGCCTACGCCCTGGAAGGGTCGATCGCCGTCACCGGCGCACTCGTCCAGTGGTTCCGGGACCGCCTGGGACTGATCAACAGCGCCCCGGAGATCGAGACCCTCGCGCGGACGGTCGAGGACAACGGAGGCTGCTACATCGTCCCCGCGTTCTCGGGTCTGTTCGCGCCCCGCTGGCGCAGCGACGCACGCGGGGTCATCGTCGGCCTCACCTCGTACATCACCAAGGGGCACCTGGCGCGGGCCGTCCTGGAAGCCACCGGTTGGCAGACACGGGAGGTCGTCGACGCCATGAACGCCGACTCCTCGGTCCCCCTTCGGCAGCTCAAGGTGGACGGGGGCATGACCGCGGACAACCTGCTCATGCAGTTCGTGGCCGATGTGCTCGACGTACCCGTGGTACGGCCCATGGTCGCCGAGACGGTCTCGCTGGGCGCCGCCTACGCGGCCGGGCTGGCCGCCGGCTACTGGTCCGATCTGGAAGTGCTGCGCCGCAACTGGCACCGGGCCGCCCAGTGGCTGCCCGCCATGGACGCCGAACTGCGGGAGTCGGAGTACGACAACTGGCAGCGGGCCGTCGAACGGTCCCTGGGCTGGGTTCGACGGCCGTAGGTGCGGTGCCTTATGAACTTGCTCGACTCAAGTAAGCCCCATGTACTTGCCTGACTCAAGCAAGACATCCACCGGAGCCGGGCGGCCCTGAGCGGAGGCCGCCCCTGTGCGCCGCGGCCCGTGGGGACGGGGCGCGGCGCCGCCCCGGACGGTCCCCGCCCAGGGGCACATCTCCGCCACCAGGCGGCGTTCTGCTGCGGCCGTCCGCCGTGCCGCTGCCGGGCCTGCGAGGCGATGTCCGCCACTGGCAGCTCGCAGCCCGCGGATCGAGCGCGGACATCGCCGGTGGCCGGGCCTGCCCGACCGTGTCCGCGGCTCCCGCCACCCCGCGCGAGCCGGCCGGTATCCCCGGCACCCGCACCCCGCGCGAGCCCGTTCAGGGGAACCGGCGGTCCAAGGCGCGTGAGGGGGCCGGGAGCGGTCGAGATCTTCAGCCGTGACCGCCGTACCCCTGCCGCTCATCGCGCCGATGCTCGCCACGCCCGGCCCCCTCCCGCCCGCCGCCCAGGACCCGCGGTGGGCTTACGAGACCAAGCAGGACGGCCAGCGGGTCATGGTCTATCTGCCCGGTGACGGCAGCCTGCTGCTGCGTGCCCGCTCGGGCGAGGACATCACCGCGGCCTATCCGGAACTGCGGCCGCTCGGCGGCGCGCTGGGCACCACGCCCGCCGTACTGGACGGCGAGGTGCTGGCCCTCGACGAACAGGGCCGCGCCGACTTCCAGTTGCTGCAGAGCCGGATGGGACTGGCGCACGCCCCCGCGCGGGCCGCACGCCGGGCCGCCCAGGTGCCGGTGCACCTGGTGCTGTTCGACGTGCCGTACTGCGAGGAGTCCCAGCTGCGACAGCCGTACGTACGGCGGCGGGCCCGGCTGACGGAGCTGGGCCTCGCCGGGCCCTACTGGTCGACTCCGGGTGCGGTGACCGGACATGGCGCCGAGGCGCTCGCGGCGACCAGGGAGCACGGCCTGGAGGGTCTGGTGTGCAAGCGGCTGGACTCGGTGTACGAGCCCGGGGTGCGCTCGCGCGCGTGGATCAAGATCCGGAACATGCGTGCCGAGGACGTCATCGTCGGAGGCTGGCTGCCGGGCAAGGGGCGGCTGAGCGGGCTGCCCGGCGCGGTGCTGGCCGGTCAGCGCGACGCGGGCGGCCGGCTGCGGTACGTCGGCGGGGTGGGCACCGGCTGGAGCGAGGCCGAGCGGACGGAGCTGGCCGCGCTGCTGCGGGCGGCGGCGAGCGAGCGGTGCCCCTTCGATCCGGTGCCGCGCGTCCCGGGCGCCCGCTGGGTGCTGCCCCGGCTGGTCGGCGAGGTCGGCTACAGCACCCGTACCCGGGCCGGCCTCCTGCGCCAGCCGTCCTGGCTGCGGCTCCGCCCGGACCTCACCCCGGAGGAATCCGCGGCGGACCTGCCGGAGGGCTTCGACTGAGGAGACACGCCGGTGCGCCGCCATGCCGTGCGGTGCCCGCCCCCGCCATGGACGCCCGCCGCATCCGGCCCCCATCATGGCCCGATGGATCTTCACGTGGAGCTGCCCCCCGCGATCGACGCCTCCGGACTCCTCGCCCTCGCCGAGGGCCATCACGGCCGTAGCGCCCGGGCGCTGGGTGTCCGGGAAGCCGCCGGTCATCTGGTCAAGGTGTACGCGCTGCAGGCACCGGGGCGTACGGTCGGTCCGCAGGACGTGGACACGGCGCTGGACCTGGCGGCGGGCCATCTGACGCTGGGACAGGCGCGCGGCTCGCTGGGCCTGGCGGTCCTGCTCGTGCACGCGGGGGGCGACGGCGACTACCTCCTCGTGCACAACTGGATCGAGGGACACATGTCCGACCTGGCCGTGTTCACCGGCCCGGCCGGGCGGCCGGCCGAGCTGCGGCCGGGCCGGGCGGGGCTCGCGCCCTGCGTCTGGGAGGCCGCGCTGCTGGCGCACGAGCGGGAGGCCTTCTCCCGGCACGTCCTGGACGGCAGGGGTCCGCTCGCCGAGCGCCTGACCGCCTGGAGCGCCGACACCCTGGAGGGCGAGGTCCGGTGACCGGGACTGCCCTGGTACGGCATGCCGGCCGGGCCGATCTGCCGCGCGTGGCCGAACTGGCCGCCCAGCACGCCGCGTACGAACGCGCCGCCCCGCCCGTGCCGGACCTCGCCGGCCGGCTGGCCGGCCTGCTGTTCGACACCCCCGCCCCGCGACTGCGCTGCCTGGTCGCCGAGACCCCGGACGGGGAGATCGTCGGCTACGCCACCTGCGCGCCCGAACTGTCCACCTGGGACGGGCGGGAGTACCTGCACATGGACTGCCTGTTCCTGGCCCCCGGCCACCGCGGCCTCGGCCTCGGCCCGCTGCTCGTGGACGCGGTGGTCGCCGAGGCACGGCGGCTCGGCGTCCCGGAGGTGCAGTGGCAGACACCCGCCTGGAACGAAGGGGCGGTCCGGTTCTACGACCGGCTCAGCGCCCGCGCGAAGCAGAAGCTGCGCTACAGCCTCCCGGTCGGCGGAGCGGTCGCCTGAGCCGGGAACCGGTCGCCGCCCGGGAGTTGTACCTGCGGCTGCTCGAGCACACGGGCACGGACGCGTACGACGCCGTCGCCGGCCCATGGGCCGCATACGCCGGAGCGGCCTACCGGGAGCGCCTCGCCACGGTGGCCGGCTTGCTGGGCGGACCCCTGCCGGAGCAGGGTGAGCCACAGCGGGCGCGGCTGCACGAGGACCTGTGGGAGCTGTACGCGCTGAGCCGGGTCGCCGACGCGCTGCTGCTCTGCTTCCAGCCGCCCGGGCACGACCACTGGGCGGGACCCGGGATCAGCGGGGAGCAGTATCCGGCGTTCTTCACGGGGCTCGGGATGGCGCCGTTCGAGGAGACCGCGGTGTTCGACCCGTTCCTGCACGAGATCGTGGAGGTCGAGCAGGCGGCCGACCCCGCCGAGCCGATCAGGATCACCGGGGTCGTCTGGCCGGGCCTGTGGCTGGGTGGCGGTGTCCTGTTCGGCCGGGCGGGCGTGCGCGTGCGGGCCGGGTCGCGGCACGCGGAGCGCGGCGTAGCCGACCGCTCCCCGCTGTACTGGACCTTCCGGCGCCGGCACCGGCCCACGGTCGATCCGTCCATGGGCTGGGGATCCAACTCCCAGTGGCGCACCGGCTTCCGCGTCGACGTCAGGACCAACACCGGCGACCGTCTCAACATCCTGGGCGACACGCACGTGGACGCCGTCGACGCGGACGGCGCGGAGGCGCTGTTGACCCCGGCCGAGCGGCGTGACCTGCTGCGGCACCGGTGCCTGCTGCGCACCCCGGAGCGGGCCGACGCGCTCGCCGCCCGTCCCGGCTGGGCTTCGGACCTGTACCCGTACGACTGGCGGTGACCGGAGCGGGACCCCGGCGCAGCGCCAGTGGGCCCCGACCGGGCGTCGGGCCCGAGGGTCTATCGTGTCCCCATGTCCGTCCCGGAATTGATCCGTGTCGTCTCCCGCGACTCCCCCATGGCCCTGGCCCAAGTCGAGCGCGTGCGCGCCGAGTTGGCCGTCCTTCACCCCGGTGTGCGCACCGAGGTGGTGCCGGTGAAGACCACCGGCGACAAGTGGCTCGGCGATCTGTCCAAGGTCGAGGGCAAGGGGGCCTTCACCAAGGAGGTCGACGCGGCCCTGCTGGCCGGGGAGGCCGATCTCGCGGTGCACTGCGTCAAGGACGTGCCCGCCGACCGGCCGCTGCCCGCCGGGACGGTGTTCGCCGCCTTCCTGAAGCGGGACGACATCCGGGACGCGCTGGTGCACCCGGGCGGGCTCACCCTGGACGAACTGCCGGCCGGCACCCGGATCGGCACCTCCGCGGTGCGCCGGGTGGCCCAGCTGTCCGCCACGCATCCGCACCTGGAGTGCGTGCCGTTCCGCGGCAACGCCAATCGACGGCTGGAGAAGCTGGCCGCCGGGGACGCGGACGCGCTGCTGCTGGCCATGTCCGGTCTGGAGCGGATCGGCCGGACGGACGTGATCAGCGAGGTGCTGTCGCCGGACGAGATGATGCCGCCGATCGGTGCGGGCATCCTCGCGCTGCAGTGCCGGGAGGACGACAGCGATCTGATCGACGCCGTCAGCGGGCTCGGCGACCCGGACACGCATCGCGAGGCGACCGCCGAGCGGATGTTCCTGCACGTGCTGCAGGGCCACTGCAACAGCCCCATCGCCGGGTACGCGCGCGTGGACCGCGGCGGGGAACTGTCCCTGCGGGCCTGCGTGTTCACTCCGGACGGCAAGACCCGGCTGAACGCCCACGAGTGGGCGGGCCGGCTCGACCCGGCCACGCTCGGCACCTCGGTCGCGGTGGCGCTGTTGCGGCAGGGCGCGCGGGAGATCATCGACGGCATCCCGCACTGACCACACGGTCGGGCACGGGGTCGTGCGACGGCTCCGTCCCGGGACCTGCGGCGGCGCCCGTCCGGCCGCGTCAGGCGGTGCCGGGCTCCGTCTGGTCCTTCAGGAAGGCGCTGACCTGGTGGGCCAGGCTGTGCTGCCCGGCGGAGGCAGGGGCGGCCGCCGGGGTCGCCTCCACGACGCCGATGCCGCCGGTCCACAGCCGGCGGTCGGCCCAGTCGTCCTCCACCCGCAGCTGCACCTGCACGTCCACGTGGGACAGCGCGGCCTCGGGGGCGGCGGCGTAGAGCACGGCGGTGGCCCGGCGCAGGGGGTAGACGTCGAAGCCCTCGATGAACTGCGAGTTGCGCCAGTCGATGAACGCGCCCTCGCCGTCGGGGCCGACCCGGACGTCGATCTGGCCGTCCTCCAGGTGGATGCCGTAGGGCTGGGCGCCGCGGTTCTCGACCGTCACACGGACCGTGAAGTACGTCAGCCCGACGGCGGCGTCGTCACGTCCGCGCGGCGGCTCCGCGGCCTCCAGACGGTGGACGCGGACCCGCAGACCGGCATGCTCGTCGTACTCCTGCCAGTCCCCGACCACGTTCGGCTCGTACACAGTGCCCCTCTCGACCTCCGAGAGCTGCTGTCTATCTGTGCGCTGAGCGCACTGTCAAATGAGTGGAATGCACTGTGGCCAGCGGGTTCGCCCGCTTTGATCGCTGATCAAGCGCTGCCCAGGAAGAATCCGTACCCGGCGGCTTCGCAGGGGGTACGGGTGCGTGCCGCACATCACGTCCGCGGGCAAGATCATCGGGCCAGGCGGCCGAGCAGCGAGGAGGCCGCGGTGACGCCGAGCGCGGCGGCCACCGCCAGGACGGCGAAGTCGGCGCCGAGGTGCGCGGGCGTGCCGAGCAGCAGGCCGCGCAGGGCGTCGACTTGGTAGCTCAGCGGGTTCACCTTGCTGACGGCCTGGAGCCAGCCCGGCATCACCGAGACGGGGTACAGGGCGTTGGAGCCGAAGAACAGCGGCATGGTGATCGCCTGCCCGAAGCCCATCAGCCGGTCGCGGCTGAGCACGATGCCGGCGATGGTCATCGACAGACAGGAGAAGAACGCGGAGGCGAGTACGACGGCGAGGGCGACGCCGAGCAGCTTCAGCGGGTTCCAGGTGAGGGCCACTCCGAGCAGGGCCGCGATGACGATCACGACGACCGCCTGGATCAGCGACTTCACCCCGGCGGCGAACGCCTTGCCGGTGATCAGCGCCGAGCGCGGGGTCGGGGTGACGAGGAGCTTGTTCAGGATGCCCGCGTCGCGCTCCCAGATGATCTGGATGCCGTAGAAGATCGCGATGAACATCGCCGACTGGGCGATGATGCCGGGCGCCATGAAGTCGATGTACGGGACGCCGCCGGTGGGTATGGCCCGTATCCGGGTGAAGGTCTGGCCGAAGATCAGCAGCCACAGGGCGGGCTGGACCGCGCGGGTGTAGAGCTCGGTGCGGTCGTGCCGCAGCTTCTGCAGTTCGACGGCGCACAGGGCGGCGACCCGGGCGGGCAGCAGCCGCCAGCCGGTGCGCGGCACGGGCGGGCTGAGTAGCAGGGCGGTGGCGCTGCCGGGGGCGCGGTCAGCCGACTCGGCGCGCGGTGCGGCGGGTGCTGCGGACATCGCGGAAACCTCCTGCGGAGTGGTCGTCGAGGCCGCTGCCGGCGACGTCGCGGAAGACGTCCTCCAGCGTGGGCAGGGTGCCGGTGCCCAGGCGTTCGGCGAGGCCGCGGCGGAGCTCGGCCGGGGTGCCGAGGGCGCGGATGCGGCCGCGGTGCATCAGGCCGACCCGGTCGCAGTACTGGTCGGCCTCGTCCATGTAGTGGGTGGTGACCAGGACCGTCATGCCGGTGGCCGCGCGGACGGCGTTGATGTGCTCCCAGACGCCGGTGCGGGCGATCGGGTCGAGCCCGATGGTCGGTTCGTCGAGGATCAGCAGCCGGGGCGCGCTCACCAGCGCCTGGGCGAGCTCCAGGCGGCGGACCATGCCGCCGGAGTAGGTGCCGGCGAGCCGGTCGGCGGCGTCCGCGAGGCCGACGGCGGCCAGCGCCTGAGTGACCCGTTCGGCACGCTCGCGGCGGGGGACGTCGAAGACACGGGCGAAGAGGGCGACGTTCTCCCGGCCGGTGAGCCCGCTGTCGGCGGACAGCTGCTGGGGGACATAGCCGAGCAGCCGGCGCACCGCCATCCGCTCCTTGGCCGCGTCGTGCCCGAAGACGCCGACCATGCCGGCGGGGACGGGCAGCAGGGTGGTGATGCAGCGGATCGCGGTCGTCTTCCCGGCACCGTTGGGCCCGAGCAGCCCGAACACCTCCCCCTCCCGGACAACCAGGTCGAGCCCGTCGACGGCACGCGTGTCACCGAAGGCGTAGACGAGCCGGGTGCAGCTGACTGCGTCGGCGACCGGGGCGGGGGCGGCCGCGGGGCGCGCGACTGCACCGGCTGTCGCGACTTCACCGGCTGTATCGACGGGGTCGGCGGATCCGGGGGCGGCATGGGCGGTTCCGGTGGGACCGACGGCGACGGCGGAGCCGACGGTTGCGGCGGGCGCACCGGGGCTCTCACCGGACGCGCCAGGGCCACCGGCGGCCCTGGCGGACGCGTCGACGCCCTCGGCGGATTCGGGCGACGCGCCCACGATTCCGGCGGCGCCGACAGCAGCGGCGGGAGCGCCGGGGGCGGCGTCAGCTGTATCGACATGCTCGGCGGATCCGGGGGCCGCACGGACGGTTCCGGCAGGGCCGACGGCTACCGCCGAGCCGACGGTTGCGGCGGGCGCACCGGGGCTCTCACCGGACGCGCCAAGGCCACCAGCGGCCCTGACGGATGCGTCGACGCCCTCGGCGGATTCGGGCGACGCGCCCACGATTCCCGCAGAGCCGACGGCCGCACCGGGCACATCGAGAGCCTGCCCGGACGCGCCAGAAACCGCGTCGGCACCGACGGCCCCGGCGGCGGCTGCGGCATAGGGGCTGTCGGCGGTGTCCACGGAGGCGGCAGGGCTGTCGGCCGCGTCCGTGGAGGCGCCGGAGGTGTCGGCGGGGGTTTCCGCGGTGTTCCTCGTCATGGCTCGTGGACCTCCGTCATGGTCGTCGGCCTCCGTCATGCTTCCTCGGCCTCCTCGTGCAGGCCGGCCGCCAGCTTGCGCAGTGCCGGCAGGGCCGCGCGCAGGGCCTCCCGGTCGGTGTCGTCGAGGCGGGACACGTGCCGGCCGACCAGTTCGGCCCGGCGCCGCTTCCAGTCGCCGAGGCGCTTCGCGGCGGCGGCGGTCAGCTGCAGCCGGGCCGCGCGCCGGTCGGCGGGGTCGGTCTCACGGACCAGGTAGCCGCCCCGGAGCAGCTGGTTGACCAGCGTCGACACGGAGTTGCCGGCCAGGTGCAGTGCCCTCGCCGCGTCCGAGATGCCGATGCCGGGCCGGGATTCGACCAGTCGGAGCAGCTCCACCTCGGCGCCGCGCAGCCGGGGCTCGGTCAGCCCGTCACGCAGCCGCCGCCGGATCAGCCGCTGGATGCGCACCAGCGCGTCCGCCAGCTCCTCCGGAAGGGTCTCCGACTCCGTTGCCGTTCGCTGTGGCGTACCGGGTTCCACACCAGAAGATTACCTCTCTTACAGAGGTAATTCCCGCCAAGGGGAGGCCAAGACCGACCCGGCTCGCACCCCATTTGTACTGAATTGTTTGTGATGTCCGGGAGGGGGAAAACAATGGGCAGTGCTTCGGACCGGAGGCACTTCCGTGGGAGTCGGCACCTTGCCGGACGCCCCGTTACCCGTTTCCCGGTCCGAGCGCGCCTCCCACGGTGTCTGTACATCCAGCACCTGCTGAGAGAGGTGCGCACCATGAGTGTCACCGCCAGCACGACTTCCCACCCCCACGATGACGCCCCCGACACGGCGGACTCCTTCGAGCGGCTCGCGACGCTGCCCGACGGCCCCGACCGGCGGGCGCTGCGTGATGAACTGGTCCGGCTCTGGCTGCCCATGGCCGAGCGGATCGCCGTGCGGTTCCGCGGCCGCGGGGAGACCCTGGAGGACCTGTACCAGGTGGCCGCCCTCGGCCTGGTGAAGGCCGTCGACCACTACGACCCCGAGCGTGGCCGTGCCTTCGAGGCGTACGCCGTGCCCACCATCACCGGTGAGATCAAGCGCCACTTCCGCGACCACATGTGGACCCTGCACGTGCCGCGCCGGGTACAGGACCTGCGCAACCGGGTCCGCTCCGCCTGCAAGGAACTGGCCCAGAGCACCTCGGGGCGCCCGCCCACCGTGGCGGAGATCGCCGCCCACACGCGGCTCAGCGAGGACGAGGTCCGCACCGGCATGGAGGCGCTCGAGTGCTTCTCCGCGCTGTCCCTGGACGCCGAGGTGGCCGGCACCGACGGCTACGCCCTCGGGGACTCCCTCGGCGACCCCGACCCCGGATACGACCTGGTGATCGACCGGACCGCCGTCAGGCCGTGTCTCGAGGCGCTGCCGGAACGCGAGCGCATCATCCTCTACCTGCGGTTCTTCCGCGGGATGACGCAGAGCCGGATCGCCCAGCAGCTGGGCATCTCGCAGATGCACGTCTCCCGGCTGCTCAGCAGCTGCTTCGACCGGCTGCGCGAGGAACTGCTCGCCGAGGCCCGCTGATTCACGCCGGGCCCGCCGTACGACCGGCACACCCCCCGAAACTCACCCGTCCGAGGTTCCGGGCACCTGAGTGGGGCCGTACCTGTCCATGGCGTCCTCCAGCGCCGCGCCGACATCGGGCGGGATGTCGCCGCAGCGCCCCCAGATGAGGATCAGCTCCGCGATGTTGCGCAGCTTGATGTTGGTGTGCTGGGAGACCTCCCTCAGCACCTCCCAGCCCTCGTCCGGGGTCACCCTGCCCAGGGCCACCACCATCCCGATCGCCTGGTCGACGACCGCGTGGGAGACCACGGCCTCCTTCATCTGGTCGACCTCGGCCTGCAGCGCGGAGAGCCTGTCGGGCTCGTTCGCTCCCATGCCCCCATCGTCCTCGCCGGCCTGCACCGATGCCACCGGGGGTACTCGAGGAGGCATCGGCCCCCTTCCGGTTGGACACTGGTGCGAGAGCGGTGGCCGCCCGGCCCCCGAGAGCAGGACGCGACTGACATGAACCACAACGCCCCCGTCAGTGGTGGACCGCGGAGGCGAGACGTCGTCTCCACGCACTCCGTCTTCGGTGCCCCGTGCTGGGTGAGCCTGACCAGCCGCGACCTCAAGGCCACCCAGGACTTCTACTCGGCCGTCCTGGGCTGGCGCTGGCGCGGCGCGAAACTCGGCGAGCACTTCCGTTTCGCGCTGGCGGACGGGGTGCCGGTGGCCGGCATCGCCGCCGTCGCGGCCATGTGGCAGATGGCGGTGGCCTGGACGCCGTACTTCGCCGTGCCGGACGCCGACGTGGCGGTGGCGCGGGTCCGCGAGCGCGGCGGTACGGCGGCCGTCGGGCCGCTGTCCTTCCCGCCGGGCCGTGCCGCGCTGCTGGCCGACCGGGACGGGGCCACCTTCGGCATCTGGCAGGGGGAGCTGGTCGCCAACTGGGAGGCCTGGCGGCGGGCGGCACCGACGTTCATCCGGCTGCACACCCGCGACGCCTTCGACGCCGCGATGTTCTACGGCGAGATCCTCGACTGGGCGTCCGGGCTGCCGGGCTGCTGCGAGGTGGAGTACGAGGGCGGCGAGGTGGTACTGCGCAGCCAGGGCGACATCGTGGCGCGCATCGACTCGGGGGCGGCGGAGGCGGCACCGGATCCCTCCGTCCGGCCGCACTGGCAGATCCACTTCGCCGTCGCGGACGTCACGGACTGCGCCCGGGCGGCGGAGAAGCACGGTGGCAGCGTGCTGAGCGAGAGCGAGGACGAGGCGATCCTCCGCGACGCCGACGGGGCCCAGTTCACCGTGACGTCACGCCGATTGCGCTGAGCCGGGGCCGGTCACGCCGGGTGCGCCGGGCGGAGGGCCGTCCGCCGCAGCCGGCCCCTCAGCTCGCCACGCGTGACGGGCGCGACAGCAGGACGAGACTGCGGGCCACCACGCGCAGCCTCGTGCCGGCCTTGCGTTCGCGTTCGTCGGGGATGCCGTCCGGGTCGGCGGTGTCGATCAGGGTCGTCCAGCGCTCGCCGAAGGTGTCGTCGGGCAGACGGAAGTCGACCGGTTCCCAGTAGCCGTTGACGAGCAGGAGAAAGGAGTCGTCGACCATCCGGCGCCCCTGGGCGTCGCGCTCGGCGATGGCGTCGCCGTTGAGGAACACCCCCACCGAGTGCGCGTCCCCGCGCTGCCAGTCCCGGGCCGCCATCTCACGGGCGTCGGGCCTGAACCACATCAGGTCGGGGAGCGGTTGCCTGGCGTTGGTCACGGTCTCGCCGCGGAAGAAGCGGCGCCGCCGCAGCACGGGGTGCGCGGCGCGCAGGGCGATCAGCCGCCGGGTGAACTCCGCGAGGGACCGCTGCTCCTCGGTCACCTCCCAGTCGATCCACGAGATCTCGTTGTCCTGGCAGTAGGCGTTGTTGTTGCCGTGCTGTGTGCGGCCGAGTTCGTCGCCGTGGCAGAGCATCGGGATGCCCTGCGACAGCAGCAGCGTGGCCAGCAGGTTGCGCTGCTGCCGGGCGCGCAGTTCGAGGACGGCCGGGTCCTTGGTGGCGCCCTCCACGCCGCAGTTCCAGGACCGGTTGTGGCTCTCGCCGTCCCGGTTGTCCTCGCCGTTGGCCTCGTTGTGCTTGTCGTTGTACGACACCAGGTCGCGCAGGGTGAAACCGTCGTGCGCGGTGACGAAGTTGACGCTCGCGCGCGGCCGGCGCCTGCTGTGCTGGTACAGGTCGGAGGAGCCGGTCAGCCGGGAGGCGAACTCGCCGAGCGAACCGGGCTCGGCCCGCCAGAAGTCCCGTACGGCGTCCCGGTACCTGCCGTTCCACTCCGACCACAGCGGCGGGAAGTTGCCGACCTGGTAGCCGCCCTCCCCCACGTCCCAGGGCTCGGCGATGAGCTTGACGCGGCTGATGACCGGGTCCTGCTGGATCAGGTCGAAGAACGCCGAGAGCCGGTCCACCTCGTGGAACTGCCGGGCGAGCGTTGCCGCGAGGTCGAAGCGGAAGCCGTCGACGTGCATTTCGGTGACCCAGTACCGCAGCGAGTCCATGATCAGCTGGAGCACGTAGGGGTGCCGCATCAGCAGGCTGTTGCCGGTGCCGGTGGTGTCGTAGTAGTGCGCCCAGTCGCCGTCGACCAGGCGGTAGTAGGACGCGTTGTCGATGCCCCGGAAGGACAGTGTGGGGCCCAGCTCGTTGCCCTCGGCGGTGTGGTTGTAGACCACGTCGAGGATCACCTCGAGGCCGGCCGCGTGCAGCGCCTTCACCATGGCCTTGAACTCGTTGACCTGCTGGCCCAGGGTGCCGAAGGCGGCGTAGGCGTTGTGCGGGGCGAAGAAGCCGATGGTGTTGTAGCCCCAGTAGTTGGACAGGCCGCGGTCCTGGAGCACGCCGTCCTGCACGAACTGGTGCACCGGCATCAGTTCCACCGCGGTCACGCCGAGCGAGGTCAGGTGCTCGACGACGGCGGGATGGGCGAGGCCCGCGTAGGTGCCGCGCAGCCGCTCGGGGACCTCGGGGTGGGTGCGGGTCAGGCCGCGTACATGGGCCTCGTAGATCACCGAGTCCGAGTACGGCGTCCGGGGCGGACGGTCGTCGCCCCAGTCGAAGTACGGGTCGGTGACCACGCCCAGCATGGAGTGCCCGGCGCTGTCGGCGGGGGCCGGGCCGTCCGGGGCGCGCTCGTACAGCGAGGCGTGGTTGTCGATCTGGCCGTCCACGGCGCGGGCGTACGGGTCGAGCAGCAGCTTCGCCGGATTGCACCGGTGGCCGAGCGAGGGCTGCCAGGGGCCGTGCACCCGGTAGCCGTAGCGCCGGCCCGGCCCGATGCCGGGCAGATAGGCGTGCCAGACGAATCCGTCGACCTCGTGCAGCCGCACGGGCGTCTGCTTGCCCGCGTCGTCGACGAGGATCAGCTCGACCCGCTCGGCCACCTCGCTGAACAGGGCGAAGTTGGTGCCCTGCCCGTCGAACGCGGCACCCAACGGGTAGGGCTGCCCGCTCCACACGGGCAGCCCTTTCCTGGTCCTTCGGGCGGTCACCGGCTGCCCTCCAGGGCGTCGTCCAGACCGGCGGCAGGCGCGGCGATCGCGCCGCCCGGATCGGCGGCCGACACGGCCATCGCCTCCGCCGGATCAGCGGCCGGCGCGCCCAGCGCGTCGTCCACGGCCCCCGCTGGCGCGGCCAGCACCGCCATCCGCTCCTCGCGCGGCACCTGCAGCCCCTGACGCAGCGTCGGCGCGGGGGCGGTCGGCACCAGCGGGACGCGCTCACCTGCGCGGGCCCGCTGCGAGAACCAGATGATCTTGCTGCCGGTGTCCGAGGCACAGCAGCCCCAGCCGTCGCTCATGGCGGCGATGTCCGCCAGGCAGGACCGCAGGTCCAGGTCGGGCCGCAGGTCGGGGTCGTCGTCACCGAAGGCGGTGATGAGGTGCTGGCCGTTCCACCACATCTCGATCGAGGTGTGCTTGTCGGAGGCGTGCTGGTCGATCGCCCGCAGCAGCAGTTCGGCGCCGCGGCAGACGGGATCCGTGAGGTTCTCGAGATCCCAGTAGCGGAGGTGGGCGGCCAGGATGCGGCTGACCTGACCCACCCGTTCCGGGCTGACTTCCACGTCGAGGTGGTAGTAGCAGGGCACTGCGGTCTTCATCGTCGCTTGCTCCTCACCGGCGAAGCTCTCGCTCCCCTCGCCCGCCCGGGACGGGTCCCGGATGCCTGTCCGGGAGGGATCCCGGACACATAGCGTGAGCGCTGATCGCTTCTGAGTCACCTCCACGGTGACCGCGCTACGCCATTCGTGCAACACGAGGGCCCGACACACATCCGTCGTTGAAGATCCAACAAGACGCTGCGTCGTCGTCCGTGCACCATAAGTGAAAGCCTCGATCGCCGTAACGGTGCCGTGCCCTTCCGTGCGCGGACACCACCCGACCGTCGGGAACGCGCCCAGTCGAGAGCGTGGAAGGTGAAGAGGGCAATGCTGCTACCCGCCAAGGCCGAAGTGGCCCGGGCGTTGCGGCGTTACCGGGCGTGGGAGCGCGTGATGCTCGCCTCGCCCCACGACCGCACGGTCCGGGCCACCTTCGAGGACTCGGGCTACACGCTGTGCGTACTGATGGGCAAACGCTGCGCCCGCGAGGCCGCGGACGCCGCCGAACGCTATCTGCGCACCAATCTGGTCACCTACCTGCGCGAGCAGGACGGACGGCCGCGGCCGCGCCGATCGGCCAGAAGGGCGCCGCCACCGGAGCGGCGTTCCACGGCGCCAAGCCCCTGACCTGGCACCGTACAAGGCGTTCCCCCCGGGGCCGGCGTGAGTCGGCCCCTCTCGGATCGCGAAGCCGGGCCGGGTGCCCGGCTTCGCGCACGGCGGAGGTGAGATACATGCGCAGGACCCCGGCCATCGGCCGCGTCCCGGTACGTGACGTCCGGCCGGCCGTGGAGTGCGGCAGGCGCCCGGCGAAAGCGGTGACCGGGGAGACCTTCCAGGTCACCGCCACCGTGTTCCGTGAAGGGCACGATGCCGTGGGCGCCAATGTGGTCCTGCGCGATCCCAAGGGCCGCCGTGGCCCGTGGACGCCGATGCGGGAGCTTTCCCCCGGCAGTGACCTGTGGGGTGCGGACGTCACCCCGGACGTGACGGGCCGCTGGACCTTCCGGGTGGAGGCCTGGAGCCATCCGCTGGCGACCTGGCGGCACACCGCCTCGGTCAAGGTGCCGGCCGGGATCGACATCGGGCTGGTGCTGGAGGAGGGCGCCGAGCTGTACGAGCGGGCGGCCGCCGGAGTGCCGAAGGGCCCGGAGCGCAACGTTGTCCTTGCCGCCGCGCAGGCCCTCGGCGACGACTCCCTGTCGGTGCACGAGCGCCTGGAGGCGGCCCTGTCGCCCGAGGTGGACGCGCTGCTGACGCGCTATCCGTTGCGGGAGCTGGTCACCGCCTCCGATCCCATGCCGCTGCTGGTGGAGCGGGAGCGGGCCCTGTACGGCTCCTGGTACGAGTTCTTCCCGCGCTCG